>NZ_JARGYD010000059.1:0-336 GCF_029168315.1 Psychromarinibacter halotolerans | reverse complement strand
CCCAAGGCAACAGGGAACCCCGATGACCGGCTTCCGCACCGCGACCCAAAGGGCCCGCGCGAAGCAGTTGCGCAGCACGATGACCGAGGCCGAGACCCGGCTGTGGCATCCGTTACTGCACGCACGTTCCGACACCACCCTTGCGGGGGCACGGTATTCCCTCCCCCCGACTGGGGGGAGGGCCAGGGAGGGGGGCAAGTCGCAACATCGGCACTTAACCAGCCCTTAACCACCCTCGCTTCACCCTCTGCCCGACCCAAGGCAACAGGGAACCCCGATGACCGGCTTCCGCACCGCGACCCAAAGGGCCCGCGCGAAGCAGTTGCGCAGCACGAT
>NZ_JARGYD010000058.1:0-359 GCF_029168315.1 Psychromarinibacter halotolerans | reverse complement strand
CTGGACGTGATGATCCTGTCGGACGTCTCGGGCATCGTGGACGCCGACACCTTCGAACGCCCGATCTACGCGGGCAACGCGGTGCAGACGGTGAAATCGTCGGACGCCAAGAAGGTGATCACGATCCGCACCTCGACCTTCGACGCCGCCGGCGAACAGGGCGCGGCCCCGGTCGAAACCGTGGGCGCCGCCGAGAACCCCGGCCTGTCGGAATGGGTCGAGGACAAGGTGGCCGAAAGCGACCGCCCCGAACTGACCTCGGCGGGCATCGTCGTGTCGGGCGGCCGCGGCGTCGGTTCGGAAGACGACTTCAAGATCATCGAGGCGCTGGCGGACAAGCTGGGTGCTGCGGTGGGTGC
>NZ_JARGYD010000057.1:0-359 GCF_029168315.1 Psychromarinibacter halotolerans | reverse complement strand
CTGGACGTGATGATCCTGTCGGACGTCTCGGGCATCGTGGACGCCGACACCTTCGAACGCCCGATCTACGCGGGCAACGCGGTGCAGACGGTGAAGTCGTCGGACGCCAAGAAGGTGATCACGATCCGCACCTCGACCTTCGACGCCGCCGGCGAACAGGGCGCGGCCCCGGTCGAGACGGTGGGCGCCGCCGAGAACCCCGGCCTGTCGGAATGGGTCGAGGACAAGGTGGCCGAAAGCGACCGCCCCGAACTGACCTCGGCCGGCATCGTCGTGTCGGGCGGCCGCGGCGTCGGTTCGGAAGACGACTTCAAGATCATCGAGGCGCTGGCGGACAAGCTGGGTGCTGCGGTGGGTGC
>NZ_JARGYD010000056.1:0-359 GCF_029168315.1 Psychromarinibacter halotolerans | reverse complement strand
ATCACAAGGCTCGTATCCTCGTCCGTGACATAGCTGTCCGCCACCGCCACGGGATCGTCGTTCACCGCGTTCACGGTGAGGCTCACCGTCGCGGTATCCGTCCCGCCGTTGCCGTCGTCGACAAGGTAGGTGAAGCTGTCCGTCCCATTGAAGTCCGCATCGGGCGTGTACGTGAACGACCCGTCCGGGTTCAGGCTCAGCGTCCCATTAGACGGGCCCGTCGCGACGATGCTCGACAGCGTGTCGCCATCGATGTCTCCATCATTCGCCAGCACACCGGGCAGCAAGATCACAAGGCTCGTATCCTCGTCCGTGACATAGCTGTCCGCCACCGCCACGGGATCGTCGTTCACCGCGTT
>NZ_JARGYD010000055.1:0-359 GCF_029168315.1 Psychromarinibacter halotolerans | reverse complement strand
ATCACAAGGCTCGTATCCTCGTCCGTGACATAGCTGTCCGCCACCGCCACGGGATCGTCGTTCACCGCGTTCACGGTGAGGCTCACCGTCGCGGTGTCCGTCCCGCCGTTGCCGTCGTCGACAAGGTAGGTGAAGCTGTCCGTCCCGGTGAAGTCCGCATCGGGCGTGTACGTGAACGACCCGTCCGGGTTCAGGCTCAGCGTCCCGTTCGACGGGCCCGTCGCGACGTCGCTCGACAGCGTGTCGCCATCGATGTCCGTATCGTTCGCCAGCACACCGGGCAGCAAGATCACAAGGCTCGTATCCTCGTCCGTGACATAGCTGTCCGCCACCGCCACGGGATCGTCGTTCACCGCGTT
>NZ_JARGYD010000054.1:0-362 GCF_029168315.1 Psychromarinibacter halotolerans | reverse complement strand
CAGGATGGCGCTAACCTGATCGCGATCAACTTGATTACCGGCGACCGGGATCAGATCGCAATGGATGTCGAAACGCTGCGTTTTACGGATGTGGACGTTGATGTTGCGACCACGAGTTTCGGGACCTTGCAGACGGCGCTGCCGGGCGGGGGCACGGTGACGGGGTCTGCGCAGGATGACGAGTTGCTGGGGGATGCCGGTGACGACACGCTGGTCGGGGTTGGCGGCAACGATCGGCTGGATGGTCAGGGCGGGAACGACTCGATCGAAGCCGGTGACGGGGCTGACCTTGGTTTGGGCGGGGACGGCGACGACACGATCCTTGGCGGTCTTGGGGACGACACGCTTCAGGGGGGCGAGGG
>NZ_JARGYD010000053.1:0-368 GCF_029168315.1 Psychromarinibacter halotolerans | reverse complement strand
GAAGACCTGCGCGCCGCCCAGATGCCCGTCGTCCCCGGCATGCCGCACCCGCCGCGCCAGCGTCGTGAATACCTGATGGCCCTTGCCGAAGCTTACGAAGCTGGCGAACTGGTCCTTTCGACCGATCCGCGCGCGTAAGACACGCCCGCGACGAACGACGGCCCGCCAATCCCCGGACATCGGGGGGCGGGCTGACGAGAAGACCCAAACAAACCGACAGACGTACCCGTCGTCCACCCGGACCGGCGGGTTTTTTGTGCCCAGGCCACAGGCGCCGCCGCTTGGGCCGAACACCCCAAACCATCGAAGCGAATCTTCGGGCCCACAGATGTTAGCGCATGACAGGCGCGGGGCGGCGGTTGCGACTG
>NZ_JARGYD010000052.1:0-369 GCF_029168315.1 Psychromarinibacter halotolerans | reverse complement strand
CAGTCGCAACCGCCGCCCCGCGCCTGTCATGCGCTAACATCTGTGGGCCCGAAGATTCGCTTCGATGGTTTGGGGTGTTCGGCCCAAGCGGCGGCCATTGTGATCAGCGCACAAAAAACCCGCCGGTCCGGGTGGGACGACGGGTACGTCTGTCGGTTTGTTTGGGTCTTCTCGTCAGCCCGCCCCCCGATGTTCGGGGCTTGGCGGGCCGTCGTTCGTCGCGGGCGTGACTTACGCGCGCGGATCGGTCGAAAGGACCAGTTCGCCGGCTTCATAAGCTTCGGCAAGGGCCATCAGGTATTCACGACGCTGGCGCGGCGGGTGCGGCATGCCGGGGACGACGGGCATCTGGGCGGCGCGCAGGTCTTC
>NZ_JARGYD010000051.1:0-404 GCF_029168315.1 Psychromarinibacter halotolerans | reverse complement strand
TCGCCATCGACGTCGGTGTCGTTCGCCAGCACACCCGGCAGCGAGATCACGAGGCTCGTATCCTCGTCCGTGACATAGCTGTCGTCCGCCGCCACCGGATCGTCGTTCGCGGCGTTCACGGTGAGGCTCACCGTCGCGGTATCCGTCCCACCGTTGCCGTCGTCGACAAGGTAGGTGAAGCTGTCCGACCCGTTGAAGTTCGCATCCGGCGTGTACGTGAACGACCCGTCCGGGTTCAGGTTCAGCGTCCCGTTCGACGGCCCCGTCGCGACGATGCTCGACAGCGTGTCGCCATCGATGTCCGTATCGTTCGCCAGCACACCGGGCAGCGAGATCACAAGGCTCGTATCCTCGTCCGTGACATAGCTGTCCGCCACCGCCACGGGATCGTCGTTCACCGCGTT
>NZ_JARGYD010000050.1:0-415 GCF_029168315.1 Psychromarinibacter halotolerans | reverse complement strand
GTTACGGGCTGGACACGATCCTTGGCGGGGACGGCAACGACTCCATCAATGGCGGTACCACGAGTACTTCGACCTCGTACCGCCCGGACTCGATCAATGGTGGCGCGGGCGACGACACGATCATCGGCTCGGGACACGAGGACACGCTGGAAGGCGGAGCGGACAACGACAGCATCGAGGGCAATAGCGGAAACGACCAGATCTTCGGTGGAACGGGCGATGACATCCTCGAAGGCGGGCAGGGCGACGATACCATCGTCGGCGGTGACGGCCTTGATATCGCGGTTCTTTCTGGCACTCGTGCAAACTTCGCCGTCGTTCAGGATGGCGCTAACCTGATCGCGATCAACTTGATTACCGGCGACCGGGATCAGATCGCAATGGATGTCGAAACGCTGCGTTTTACGGATGTGGA
>NZ_JARGYD010000004.1:0-525637 GCF_029168315.1 Psychromarinibacter halotolerans | reverse complement strand
CCCGACCCCTGCCCGCCCCCCTTTACTCCGCAGGCAAAGCCGCCGCGGCGCGCTGCTTCGGGAACGGCACCAGCCGCTCTTGCTCTTCGTCCCACAGCTTCAGCTTGAACGACCGGATCGCCTGCGGCCATTCGATGCGCGGCATCTCCAGGTCCGGCGGCAGGTCGAAGTGGCACTGCCGCAGGCGATAGGACGGGATCGAGGGCATGAAATGGTGGATGTCGTGATAGGCGATGTTGCCCGTTCCGATGTCCCACCAATGCCCGAGGTTCAGGCAGGACGAGCCCTGCAGCGTCGCGCGGCGAAAGTCGAGCTCGGGCTTGCGGTCCCAATAGGTGTCCTCGAAATTGTGCTGCAGGTAGACAAGGAACACCCCGATCATCCCGGCCAACACCGAGATCCCGAGAAACACCCAAAAGCCCTGCCAGCCGAACAGCGCCCAGATCGTGAAAAGCCACAGCGCGAACAGCAGGTTATGGACCAGCACGTTGACGACGCCGATCTTCGTGGTGTTCGCCGGCCAGCGGTAGGCAACGAAATAGGTCCAGATCGCCCCCGCCGGGATCAGCACGAAGGGATTCCGGTACAGACGGTAATACAGCCGCTTGCCGAAGCCCGCCTCGTTCCACTCGCGAAGGGTCATCGTGTAGATCTCGGTCGTCTCGCGGTGGTCGAGGTTCCCAAGGTAGGCGTGGTGCATGTTGTGGTTGTACTGCATCGCGCGGTACGGCGTCATCGCGAAGGGCGACAGAACATAGCCCGCGATGTCGTTCGCCCGCTTCGTCGAGAACAGCGAGTTGTGCCCGCAGTCGTGCATCAGCACGTACAACCGCACCCCGGCAAAGGCGGTGATCACGATGAAAGGCAAGGACAGCCACAGGCTGCGGTCGAACAGCGTCAGCGCCAGCCACAGCGACGGGAAGAACACGGCGAAGGTGCCGAAATAGCTGGCGGCGGCCAGCCAATCGTTCTTTTTGGTATATTTTAAAAGGTGTTTCCGAAGTTCCGGTGTCGCTGCGTCGCTCATGCCCACCCCCATTCGAGACGGTCTCAGCTTTCGCCCGGACAGGCGATGGCCCCCACAAGAGTCAGATAGTAGAATTCGCTTCGACTTGTCCAGATGGCATGGCGCCGCGGCGCGGAAACGGCGCCATTCGGCCCGTGTCTTCATCCCACAGTTTCCAGCGCAGACAGCCCAATGCCTCGCGGAAGCCGATCTTGCGGGACCGGAACGTCCCTTCCAGATCGCGGTAACACCGCTTCAGGTTGTAGCACGGGATGTTGGAATTCAGGTGGTGCAGGTCGTGATATGCAATATTCGCAGTGCACAGATCGAAGAACGCCCCAAAGTCCAGCACCGCAGACCCCTCGACCGCAGCCTGATCGAAGCTCAGGTCATCGGGGCGGCTCCAGAACACGTCCTCGAAATTATGCTGCACGTATGGGATCAGCACCCCCGAAGACACGCCCAACACAACTGCCCCCAGCCAGACCAGCAGGCCGGAAGAGCCGTACCCGGCCCAAAGCGCACCCAGCAGCAATGCCAGCAGAGCGTTGTGCAGCAGCAGGTTTCCAAGCCCCGATTTCATCGTGTTGCGCGGCCAGCGATAGCGCAGGACATACAAAAGCGTTGGGCCGATCAGGAACAGCAGCACGAAGCTGCGATAGAACCTGTACCCAAGCTTCCGCCACCACGGTGCGGCAAGGTATTCCTCGACCGTCATCACGTAGATTTCGGTGCTGTCGCGGCGGTCGAGGTTGCCGATGTGCGCGTGGTGCAGATTGTGATTGTAGCGGATCGCCTTATACGGCGTCAGAGTGAAGGGCGACAGCAGCGTGCCGGCGATGTCGTTTGCCTTCCGCCGGGTGAAGAAGGACCCGTGCCCGCAGTCGTGCTGCAGCATGTACAGCCGCACCGCGGACACGCCGGTTGCGAACATCACCGGTACGGCGGCCAGCCAGTAGCCGGCCCGCACGATGTGGATCGCCGACAGCAAACCGCCGATGTAGACGGTCATCGTCGCCGCGATGTTCAGGGCCGCACGCCGGTTGTCGCGCGTCGTGTAGGCGCGGGTTCGCTGTCTTAATGTCGTCATCGTCGTCGCCGGAAAACCCGGCCCCCATCAGAAAATGCTTGAAAGCACCTGATCCGTGCTTCGTGCAAGATTTGCACCGAAGCACGGGTCCGGGGAAGAATTGCAGACGACTGATCTTTGTTAAAGGTCCGGAATAACCTACCGAACGCGCGTTATTTGCCCGGGATCTTCTTTCCCAGGTGCTTGCGCAGGCGCGACGGCGTCGATTTCTTGCGGTCCTTATAGGGGTTCTGGTCGGCCTGACTGCGCATGTACAGGCGGATCGGCGTGCCCGGCATGTCGAAGTCATCCCTCAGCCCGTTCACCAGATAGCGCGAATAGCTTTCCGGCAGCTTGTCGGGGTGCGAGCACATCACGACGAAGCCCGGCGGCCGGGTCTTGGCTTGCGTCATATAGCGCAGGCGAATGCGGCGGCCGCCCGGTGCGGGGGGCGGGTGAGCCGAGACCATGCCTTCCAGCCAGCGGTTCAACCGCGCGGTCGACACCCGGCGGTTCCAGACCTCGTGCGCCTTCAGCACCGCGGCGTGCAGCCGGTCCAGCCCCTTGCCGGTCAGTGCCGAGACGGTGATCAGCGGCGCGCCGCGCAGCTGGGGCAGAAGGCGCTCGAACGCCTCTTTCAGCTCTTTCAGCTTCTCGCCCTTGTTGTCCTCGGCGTCCCACTTGTTGACGGCGACCACCACCGCCCGGCCTTCGCGCTCGGCAAGGTCGGCGATGCGCAGGTCCTGCTGTTCGAACGGGATGGCGGCGTCCAGCAGCACCACGACGACCTCGGCGAACTTGACCGCGCGCAGGCCGTCGGCGACCGACAGCTTTTCGACCTTTTCCTGCACCTTGGCCTTCTTGCGCATCCCGGCGGTGTCGAAGATGCGGACGGGGGTGCCGCCCCAGTCGATCTTGAGCGAAATGGCGTCGCGGGTGATGCCCGCCTCGGGGCCGGTCAGCAGGCGATCCTCGCCGAGGATCTTGTTGATCAGCGTCGACTTGCCCGCGTTCGGGCGCCCCACCACGGCAACCTGCATCGGCTTGGCGTTCGAGGGCGCGCGGTACGCGGGCAGTTCCTCGGTTCCGTCGGCGTCATCGACCTCGACGTCGATCTCGGGCGCCTCGGCTTCGGCGGCCTCGGTCCGGGCAGTGAATTCGTCGGCGATCGGCATCAGCACTTGCAGCAGGTCGGCCATGCCCTCGCCGTGTTCGGCGGACAGGCGGACGGGTTCGCCAAGGCCCAGCTCGTACGCCTCGTAGACCCCGGCGTCGGCGGCGTTGCCCTCGGCCTTGTTGGCGGCAAGGATCACATGGGCGTTCTTGCGGCGCAGGATGTCGGCGAACACGCGGTCGTCCGGCAGGATGCCGGCGCGGGCGTCGACAAGGAACAGGCAGATGTCGGCCATCTCGACCGCGCGTTCGGTCAGGCGGCGCATCCGCGCGGGAAGGGAATCGTCGGTCTCGTTCTCAAGACCGGCGGTGTCGATCACGGTGAACTTCAGGTCGCCCAGCCGCGCGTCGCCCTCGCGCAGGTCGCGCGTGACACCCGGCTGGTCGTCGACCAGCGCAAGCCGCTTGCCGACGAGGCGATTGAAAAGCGTCGACTTTCCGACGTTCGGTCGGCCGACGATGGCGAGGGTGAACATGGCCCTATCCTTGCATCCGCTTCCGCGGGCTTTGCCCGGCAGGACGGTCTACAAGACCCGGCCCCGCGACCCGCAAGCCGCCCCCATACAGCCTAATCGGCTCAACGGAAAGCGTGAAGCTGTCCGTTCTCGCTGACCACGTACAGCGTGCCGCCCGCGACCGAGATGTTCGACGCCGCACCGCCCGGCAGATCCAGCACCTGCCGCGTTGCGCCGGTGGCCGGGTCGTAGGCGGTCAGCGTGCCGTCGTCCGAGGCGACCCACAGGTTGCCGCCAGCCAGCACCGGACCGTAATAGGCGTAGACGGTCTTGCGCTTGGTCGCGCGGCGCCCTTTGAAGTAAGGCAGTTCGCGGGTCCAGATCTCTTGCCCCGTGGCCGCGTCCAGCCGCACCAGTTCCGCCTGATCCGAAACAAGGAAGACCGAGCCGCCAGCGACCCAGACCGGGCCGTACGCCCCGGTTTCGGCGGTCCACAGGCGTTCGCCGGACGCCGCGTTCATCGCGACGGCGCGGCCCGACTGGTTGCCGGTGTACAGGGTGCCGTCCACGATCACCGGATCAGCGACGATGTCGGTCACGTTGGCATAGGCAAAGCCCTTGCGGCGCCCGGCAACGGTCGCGCCCCAAAGACGCACCCCGCCTTGGCGCAGCGCGGCGACGAGTTCACCGCTGGCAAAGGGGAAGATCGCAAGCTGATCGGTCACGGCGGCCCCTGCCCCGCCGACCATGCCGGACGCCGACGGCGTGCCGGACAGTTGCCAACGCACGCGGCCGGTCTGGGTGTCGATCGCCCAAGCCACGTTGTCGCGCGAGATGACATAGACTAGTCCGTCGGCCACCGTTGGGCTGGCCGTGGCCGGCGCGTCTAGGTCCTGCGACCAGATTTCCGCGCCGGTGGACGGGTCGATCGCGAAGACCGAGCCGTAGCCGGTCGTAACGAACAGGCGCCCGCCGTCGAAGGCGATGCCCCCGCCCGAGATCGCGCCGCCGCGATGACCGGCGGGTTCAAGGCTGCGGCTCCACGCGGTTTCGCCGTTGACGCCGGTCGCGGTCAGCACGCCGGTGCTGTCCAGCGTGAAGACATAGCCACCGGCAACGATGGGCTGCGCGGTGATGCGCAGCTTGCGGCTGTTGCCGCTGCCGATGTTGGCGGACCAGATCCGCGTCGGCTGTGACGACAGCGCGACGTGGCTGACGTTGTGTGCGGGGTTGGCGGCGCGGTGGGTCCACGCGGCAAGGTTCACGGGCTGCGGCAGCGAGAAGGCGCGCGCAACGGGCGCCTCGGTCTCAAGCGGCTCTTCGCCCACGGTCAGGCCGGTGCGGATGTCCAGCCGTTCGCCGGGCAGGATCGTTTCTTGGCTGCCACAGGCCGCCAGCAGGCCAGCCATCGCCATCGACAGCAGGATCGGTTTCGACATCTGCACGGCTCGAGTCTCCCTCGCCAGTCCGGGCTGTCTGTCCGCCCGTTCGAATTCATCCGGTCCCGCGCCCGTCGTCCCGGCGCGATCCGGCATGTCCCTCATGCCCGGCCGCTCACGCCGCCTCGGGCGCGCCACCAAGAGCCATAATCAACTGCGTGGCCCGCTGACGCAAGGCCGAGGACGCCTCGGTGTCCTGTGTCAGCGCCCGCAGGCGGTTCAGCGCCGCATCGCGGTCGCCCGCTTCAAGCTCGGCCAGTGCGACCTGCTCTTCGGCCAGCACCCGGAACGGCGCCCCCGCCGCAAGCAGCGGTTGAAGGTCCGCGATGCGATCTTCGGGCGCGGTGTCCGAGGCGGTCAGCAGAACACGCTTCAGCGTCGCCATCTGGCGATAGACGTTGGACAGGCCGGAATCCGCCTCGATCGCGCGCAGCGCGTCGGCGGCGGCGGCGGGATCTTCGGCGGCCATCGCCTCGGCGGCGGCCAGCATCTCGACGATGGCTTGCGCCCCGCCGGTGGCGTCGACCCCTTCCAGCGCCGACAGGCGTGCATCGGCGTCCGGCGCGTCCAGCGCCGTCAGGATGGCGTCGCCCTGCGCCTGAGCGGCGGCACGGCTGCTGGCCTTCGACCATTCGTTATAGGCGGCGCCGCCCACAAGCAGCAGCACCAGCACGATGGCGATCCAGCCATAGCGGCGGATGTAGCCGAACAGCTTTTCGCGGCGGACCGCATCGGAAACTTCGTCGATGAAATTGTCGCTGTCGCTCAACGCGCTTCTCCGCCTGTGCTCTTCCCCCCGCACGCGTGCGGGCCCGTGGTTCCGGCAGCGTGCCGGTTCGGCCCGCTTTTACACGCCGTGGCAGGCAGTGCAAAGGCCGCTTTCTTTCACCCCGGCCACCAACCCCGCCGCAGGCGCCGAAAAGCCGCCGATCCGGCCCGCCGCGGGTCGCCCGTCGGCCTTGTCGGCAACGCCTTGAAGGGCCCGGCCCGCCGCTTGCGCCGCAGTGCAGAAGAGTCTAATTTGAACCGAACGGTTTAGCTGCCACCTGACCGGCCCCTTGCCCTTTTTGATGGCGTCAGGGTGCACGCGCGGATGCGACTGAACCCCTGAAAGAATTTGAATGCGGACGGCTCAATGCGGATTTCCTCCCTGATCGTCGCGGGTTGCGTGATTTTCAGCCTGTACCTCGTGATTTTCGAACGCGAGGCACTGCTTGCCTTCGCCGCCGGGGGCGCCCCCGATTCCGAAACGGTGGGCAGCTCCGACGACACCGCTGCAACCGAGGACGACACCCCCGCCGTGCCGGTGGTCGTGCTTGCCTCGACCGCGCAACAAATTGATCAGGTCGTGCTTCTGCGTGGCCGGACCGAGGCGATGCGCAGCGTCGAAGCCCGCGCCGAGACCAGCGGCCGCGTGATTTCGGAACCGCTGCGCAAAGGCGCCTTCGTCGAGGCTGGCGACCTGCTGTGCGAGATCGACCCCGGCACGCGCGAGGTCAGCCTGTCCGAGGCCGAGGCGCGGCTGGCCGAAGCCCGCGCCGCCCTGCCCGCCGCCCGCGCCCGTCTGGCAGAGGCCGAGGCCGCCCTGCCCGCCGCCGAAGCCGCCATCGTCGAGGCCCGCACCCGCGTCCCCGAGGCCGAAGCGCGGCTGGCAGAGGCGCGCGCCTCGGTGCCGACCGCCGAGGCCCGGCTGCTGGAGGCCGAAGCCAACGTCCCCGCCGCCGAGGCCGGGCTGGCGCAGGCCCGCGCCGGTATCCCCGCCGCCGAAGCCGGTGTCGCCGAGGCCCGCGCCCGCGTCGAAGAGGCCCGCATCAACCTGAACGCCGCCGAGCGTCTGTCGGACAACGGCTTTGCCTCTGAGGTGCGGCTGGCCTCGGCCCGCGCCGCGTCCGAGGCGGCGAAGGCCGGATTGCAGCTTGCCCTGTCGCAGCAGGAAGGCGCCAAGGCCACCGTCCAGAACGCCCTGTCCGCCGTCGAGGGCGCCAAGGCTGCCGTGTCCGCCGCCAAGGGTCAGGTCGAAAGTGCCAAGGCCGCCGTGCAGTCCGCGATGTCGGGCGTAGAGGCCGCCAGCGCCGGGGTGATCTCGGCCCAGTCGGGGCTTGAAGGGGCGCGCGCCGCGGTCGAGACCGCGAAGTCCAGCATCGAAAGCGCCAACGCGGGCATCGAAAGCGCCGAGGCCGCCGTGGCCGCCGCGCGCAAGGAAATCGACAACCTGACCATCTCGGCCCCGTTCGCGGGGCTGCTGGAAACCGACACCGCCGAACTGGGCAGCCTGCTGCAGCCCGGAAGCCTGTGCGGCACCGTAATCCAGCTGAGCCCGATCAAGCTGGTCGCCTTCGTTCCCGAAGCGCAGGTCGACAAGGTCGAGCTTGGCGCAATGGCCGGGGCGCGGCTGGCGTCCGGCGGGCGCGAGGTCACGGGCGAGGTGACGTTCCTGTCGCGCTCGGCCGACACCGCCACCCGCACCTTCCGCGTCGAGATCATGGTCGAGAACGAGAACCTGACGATCCGCGACGGGCAGACGGTGGAAATCGCCATCCGCGCCGCGCCGCAGACCGCGCACCTTGTGCCGCAAAGCGCGCTGACGCTGGACGACGAAGGCACGATGGGCCTGCGGGTGCTGGAAGAGGACAACATCGTCGGCTTCCGCCCCGTCGAGATCCTGCGTGACAGCCGTGACGGGCTGTACGTGTCCGGGCTGGCGGACACAGCCGACATCATCGTGGTCGGACAGGAATTCGTCATCGCCGGCGTCCGCGTGAAGCCCACCTTCCGCGAGGCCTCGCAATGAGCGGCATGACCGGCATTGTCGGCACCGCCGCGTCGCGGGCGCGGATGGTCATCGCGTTCATCGTGATGTCTGTCGTCGCGGGCGCCATCGCCTATGCCACCCTTCCGAAGGAAGGCGAGCCGGACATCGAGATCCCGGCGATCTTCATCTCGGTCCCCTTCCCCGGCATTTCGGCCGAGGATTCCGAGAAGCTGCTGATCAAGCCGATGGAAACCGAACTGGTCGACATCGACGGGCTGGACAGGATGTCCTCGACCGCGTCCGAAGGCTATGCCGGGGTCGCGCTGGAGTTCGAGTTCGGCTGGGACAAGACCAAGACGCTGGCCGACGTCCGCGATGCCATGAGCACCGCCGAGGCGTCGTTCCCCGACGGGGCCGAGCAGTATTCGATCAACGAGATCAACTTTTCCGCCTTCCCGATCGTCATCGTGAACCTTACCGGCCCGGTGCCCGAGCGCACGCTGCTGCGGGTTGCCCGCGACCTTCAGGATCGGATCGAGGGGCTGGACCCCGTGCTGGAAGCCGCACTTGCCGGCGACCGGGACGAGATGCTTGAGGTCATGATCGACCCGCTGCGGATGGAAGCCTACAACGTCACCGCCGCCGAACTGGTCAGCGCGGTGACGCAGAACAACCTGCTGATCGCGGCGGGCGAGGTGCAGACCGATCAAGGCTCGTTCGCGGTCAAGATCCCCGCCACGCTGCAAAGCCAGCAGGACGTGTACGCCATCAAGATCGTCGGCGACGGCGACCGGTCCGTCACGCTGGGCGATCTTGCCGAGATCCGCCTGACCTATGAGGACCGCGAAGGCACCGCGCGATTCAACGGCACCGCGACCGTCGCGCTGCAGGTGGTGAAGAAGAAGGGCTACAACCTGATCGACACCGCCGATCTGGTCCGTGCCGAGGTCGCCGACGCGCAACAGGACTGGCCCGAGGAATTGCAGGCGGCGATCACCGTGGGCACCTCGAACGATCAAAGCTTTACCGTGAAGTCGATGGTCAGCCAGCTGGAAGGTTCTGTGCTGACCGCGATTGCGCTGGTGATGATCGTGGTGCTGTCGGCGCTTGGCATCCGCTCGGCCCTGCTGGTGGGCTTCGCGATCCCGACCTCGTTCCTGCTGTGCTTCGTGTTGCTGGGGATCATGGGCATCACCGTGTCCAACATCGTCATGTTCGGCCTGATCCTTGCGGTGGGGATGCTGGTGGACGGCGCCATCGTGGTCGTCGAATACGCGGACCGGCGCATCGACGAAGGATCCGGCCCGATGCACGCCTATGTCGAGGCGGCGACGCGGATGTTCTGGCCGATCATCGCCTCGACGGCGACGACGCTGTGCGCCTTCCTGCCCATGCTGTTCTGGCCCGGTGTCGCGGGCGAGTTCATGGGGATGCTGCCCGTCACCCTGATCTTCGTGCTGGCCGCCTCGCTGGTGGTCGCGCTGATCTTCCTGCCGGTGATGGGCGGCGTCGCCGGTCGCATCAGCCGGGTGTTCGACCGCACCTCGGGCTGGCTGCGCCGCGCCGTGCCGTGGTGGATCGCGCGCGCCGCGATCGCTGCCGTCGCCGCCTACCTTGTCTTCGTCGGCGCGATGCAAGTGTTGAACCCGGCCTACCTGTTCGGCGGCCGCGACACCGCGGTGCCCGGCCTTGCCGGGGTGCTGCTGGGGACGGCGGTGTTCCTGTTCGGCGCCATCTGGACCGGCATCGCGATGCAGTCCGTCCGCATCGAACGCGCGCCGCGCCGCATCTCGACGCGCACCCGCCACTCCGCCTTCGGCTGGCTGATCAAGGGCATCGTCGGCAACCCGATCATGCCGCTGGTGACCATCGGCGTGGTGGTGGCCTTCGTGGTCAGCGTGTTCTCGTTCTATGGCCAGAACAACCTTGGCACCGAGTTCTTCGCGGAATCCGAACCCGAGCAGGCCATCGTTTACGTGAAGGCGCGCGGCAACCTTTCGCTGTCCGAGAAGGACGCGCTGGTCAAACAGGTCGAGGACATCGTGATCTCCGTTCCCGGCGTGGACAGCGTGTTCTCGTTCGCGGGCGACGGCGGTCTGAACACCAACACCGGCGGCAGTCAGGCCCCGCGCGACGCCATCGGCCAGATCCAGTTGGAACTGGTGCGGTGGGAGGATCGCCCGCGCACCATTGAGGATTCGGTGATGTTCGGCCTGATCGACGTCGAAGAGGTGGCCGACGCCTATGACGGCGACTTCATCCTTGCCGAGATCGAGCGTCGGCTGGCCGGTCTGCCCGGCATCCGCACAGAGATCCTGAACCTGTCGATGGGTCCGGCCTCGGCCAAGCCGGTGCACCTGCGGCTAAAGGGCGAAAGCCTTGAGGACCTGCAGACCGCCGCCGAAATCGTGCGGACCCGGTTCGAAGAGACCGAGGGGCTGATCGACATCGAAGACACACTGCCCCTGCCCGGCATCGACTGGCAGATCGACGTGGATGTCGAGGCCGCCGGTCGTTACGGCGCGGACGTCGCCACCGTGGGCGGCATGGTGCAGCTGGTGACGCGCGGCCTGCTGCTGGACACCATGCGCGTGCCGTCCTCCGACGAAGAGATCGAGATCCGTGTCCGCTTCCCCGAACAGGACCGCCTGCTGTCGACGCTGGACACCTTGAAGGTCCGCACCGCCGACGGGCTGATCCCGCTGTCGAACTTCGTCACCCGCCGCCCGGTCGAAAAGCTGGCCCAGATCGACCGCGTCGACCAGAAGCGGTATTATGACGTGAAGGCCGGGGTCGCCCCGGGGCTGACCACCTCGGGCCCCGGCCCCGATGGCACCGAACGGGAAGTTCCGATCAGCGCGAACGAACGGATCGAGACCCTGACGGCGTGGCTGGACAGCGACGCGGCGGACCTTCCGTCCGGCGTGACGTGGGAATGGACCGGCGACCAAGAAGATCAGGCAGAAAGCATGGCCTTCCTGCAATCGGCCTTCGGCGGCGCGCTGTTTTTGATGTTCATCATCCTGCTGGCGCAGTTCAACTCGTTCTACAACTCGGTTCTGGTGCTGCTGGCGGTGGTGCTGTCGACCACCGGCGTGCTGATCGGGATGCTGGTGATGCAGCAGCCGTTCTCGATCATCATGACCGGCACGGGCATCGTCGCGCTGGCCGGGATCGTGGTGAACAACAACATCGTCCTGATCGACACCTTCCAGGAATACTCGCGCTACATGCCCGCGATCGAGGCGATCATCCGCACTGCGGAACAGCGCCTGCGGCCGGTGATCCTGACGACGCTGACCACGATGGCGGGCCTGACGCCGATGATGCTGGGCCTGTCGCTGGACTTCATCGGAGGCGGCTATTCCATCAACTCGCCGACCTCGCTGTGGTGGAAGCAGCTTGCGACGGCGGTGGTGTTCGGGCTGGGCATCGCGACGGTGCTGACGCTGGTGCTGACCCCGTCGCTGCTGGCGGTGCGGGCGTGGGCCGGGCGCTATGCCCACGGGATCGCCGCGCTGCTGGCGCGCCTGTCGATGCCGCGCGGGTCCGCCGCCGCGCGCGACTGGGCGCTGCGCCGCGCCGCGCGCCGCACCCGCCTGCCCGAGATCCTGTGGGACGTCGATGACGCACCCGCCACGACCGCGCCGTCGCAGGGCGAACCGGACGGCCCCAACCTTGGCCAGCGGATGCGCGCCGCCGAATAGGCGGAACTCCACCGGGACTGAAAACGACGGAAACCCTCCTCCCGTTCGTGCGTTACATGAGCACGAAAAAGGAGAACATCATGAAACGTCCGATGCAGCGCCTCACTCTCGCGATCGGCGCCCTTGTCGTCGCAGTTCCGATGGCCGTCGCCCAAGGCAACGGCAACGGGAATGGCAAAGGAAACGCCCGCAACGCCGCCCCCGTCGCAGGGCATTGCCCGCCCGGGCTGGCCAAGAAGAACCCGCCTTGCGTCCCGCCGGGGCAGGCCCGCAACGTCCAGCCGGAACGCGATGTGTACCGGGACCACGACCGCATCATCTACAGCCGCGGCGACTATATCCCGGACGGCTATGTCGTGGTCCGCGACCCCGGCGCGTACGGGCTGGACCCCTACAATGACTACTATCGCGTGGGCGACAACTTCTACCGGGTCGACAGCGAAACCCGGAAGGTCATCAACTTCGTCGGTGCCCTTGCCGACCTGATGAACTGACGCCGCGTCGTCGGGAAAACCCCACGGGATCGTGAGGTTTCGCGAGCAGGATCATGCGTTTGGCGGTGGAACAATGCGCACGGGGTGCGGCGTTGTCCCGCCAAATGAAGGAGATACTTATGACCCGCACGAAGATGATCCTGTCCGCCGCCCTCGTCGCCGCCCTGCCCGCCACCGCTATGGCGCAAGGCACCGGCACCTCGGACCGTGGCGAAGACAACAACCACGGCTTCAGCAACGCGACGTCGGACCTCAGCCAGCCGGTCATCACCCGTGACGCCGGCTGCGAGCCGGGCCTTGCCGCCAACGACCCGTCCTGCGTGCCGGCCACCGGCGCCGACCAACAGATGAACTTCGGCGGCAACCCGTGGATGGAAAACGAGAACGAGCGCGACGCAGGCGGCGCGTCCTGAACCGGGACGCTGCCCTGACAGGGGTAGCCTGTTCGCTTTTACGAAAACGCCCTCGCGGTTCCTCCGCGGGGGCGTTTTTGCGTCGCGGACAGGATACAGACGTTTTTGGAGACCCCACAGTTTCGTGAGGTTTCGTGAGTGATTTCCTGCACTTACACCGGAACCATGTGCCCGGGGTGCGGCGTTGTCCCTCCAAATGAAGGAGATACTTATGACCCGCACGAAAATGATCCTGTCCGCCGCTCTCGTCGCCGCCCTGCCCGCTGCCGCCATCGCGCAAGGCACCGGCACCTCGAACCGCGGTGAAGACAACAACCACGGTTTCAGCAACGCGACCTCGGACCTCAGCCAGCCGGTCATCACCCGCGACGCGGGCTGCGAGCCGGGCCTTGCCGCCAACGATCCGTCCTGCGTGCCGGCCACCGGTGCCGATCAGCAGATGAACCTCGGCGACGACATCTGGATGGACAACGAGAACGAGCGCGACGCCGGCGGCGCGTCCTGAACCCGGGCGCTGCTCGATCGGCAGCCGCTCGCTCGATAGAAAACGCGACCGCCGGCGGCCCCGTGTCGTCGGCGGTCGTCTTGTCTACGGCTGAAACCCAAGGTGCGCGGCAAGCTTGCCGCAATACCGGAACCAGTCCTGCGCTTCTTCCGAAAAAACGAAGAGCATCCCGCGCCCGTCCCAGTCGGCGGCGGCGTCGGCGTATAGCGCCGCGACCCGCTTCAGCCCGTCGCCATGCCCCTCGCGCGCGGCCTGCGCCACTGCGGCGGCATAATAAGCGTCCCGCGCCGCGGTCATCCGCATGCCCTTCCCGCCCGACCGACGGTCCGGCGCGCGCCGGTTCGACAGGTCCATCAGCGCCGCGCATTGCGCAAGGCTTTGGCTATAGGGCTGCCCCGCGCCCGAAGGCGTCGCCACAAGCAGCATGGCAATGATCACGAAGCGCATCGGGTCCTCCGACATCGAACGCCGCAAGGCAATCACCGCATTCGGGCATCTTTGAGACCCGCGTCTTCTTCAGTCTGGAAATATCCCGGGGGGAGGCCGCAGGCCGGGGGGCAGAGCCCCCCCCGTCACCACCAGCAACCGGCCGCGACGCCTATTCGGCCGCGACCTTGCCTTTCTTCTTCGGTGCCAGCATCGGCTTCAGGTAATGCCCGGTATGGCTGGCCGCGACCTCGGACACCTGTTCGGGGGTGCCCTCGGCCACGATGGTGCCGCCGCCGTCACCACCCTCGGGGCCGATGTCGATGATCCAGTCCGCCGTCTTGATGACGTCGAGGTTGTGCTCGATCACCACGACCGAATTGCCCTGCTCGACCAGTTCGTGCAGCACTTCCAGCAGCTTGTTCACGTCCTCGAAGTGCAGACCCGTTGTCGGTTCGTCGAGGATGTACAGCGTGCGCCCCGTCGACCGCTTGGACAGTTCCTTGGACAGTTTCACGCGCTGCGCCTCGCCGCCCGAAAGGGTCGTCGCCTGCTGACCGACCTTGATATAGTCCAGCCCCACCCGGTGCAGCGCGTCCATCTTGTCGCGGATCGACGGTACCGCCTTGAAGAACTCGCGCGCTTCTTCGACGGTCATGTCGAGCACGTCGGCGATGGACTTGCCCTTGAACTTCACCTCCAGCGTCTCACGGTTGTACCGCTGGCCGTTGCAGGTTTCGCAGGTCACGTAGACGTCGGGCAGGAAGTGCATCTCGATCTTGATGACGCCGTCGCCCTGGCACGCCTCGCAGCGGCCGCCTTTGACGTTGAAGCTGAACCGCCCGGCCTTGTAGCCGCGCGCCTTTGCCTCTGGCAGACCGGCGAACCAGTCGCGGATCGGGGTGAAGGCGCCGGTGTAGGTCGCGGGGTTGGACCGCGGGGTGCGGCCGATCGGGCGCTGGTCGATGTCGATGACCTTGTCGAGGTGTTCCAGCCCCTTGATGGTTTCGCAGGGCGCGGGCGTCTGGCGGGCGCCGTTCAGCCGCATCGATGCGGTCTTGAACAGCGTCTCGATGGTCAGGGTCGACTTGCCGCCGCCCGACACGCCGGACACGCAGACGAACTTTCCCAGCGGGAATTTGGCCGTCACGTCCTTGAGGTTGTTGCCGGTGGCCTTGACCACCGTCACCGCCTTCTTGTTGCCCTTGCGACGGGTCGCGGGCACCGCGATCTCGCGCACGCCGGTCAGATACTGCCCGGTGATCGACTCCGGGTTCGCCGCGATCTCTGCGGGCGTGCCTGAGGCGACGACGTTGCCGCCATGGACCCCGGCACCGGGGCCGATGTCCAGCACATAGTCGGCTTCGCGGATCGCTTCCTCGTCGTGTTCCACGACGATCACCGTGTTGCCCTGATCGCGCAGGTTCTTCAGCGTGCCCAGCAGACGGTCGTTGTCGCGCTGGTGCAGACCGATGGACGGCTCGTCCAGCACGTACAACACGCCGGTCAGCCCGCTGCCGATCTGGCTGGCAAGCCGGATCCGCTGGCTTTCGCCGCCCGACAGGGTGCCCGAGTTGCGCGACATCGTCAGGTATTCCAGCCCGACGTTGTTCAGGAAGCCCAGCCGTTCGCGGATTTCCTTCAGGATGGCGCGGGCGATCTCGTTCTTCTGCTTGGTCAGGCTGTCGGGGACCGTGTCGCACCATGCGAAGGCCTCCTTGATCGACATCTCGACGACCTGCCCCACGTGCATCAGGGGCGCGGTGTCGCTGTCCTTGCGGCCGATCTTGACCGCCAGCGCCTCGTCCCGCAGGCGATAGCCGCCGCAGGCGCCGCAGGGGCGGTTGTTCTGATACCGCTCGAACTCTTCACGCACCCAGCTTGAATCGGTTTCGCGGTAGCGGCGTTCCATGTTGGGGATCACCCCTTCGAACGGGCGCGACACCTGATAGACGCGGCCACCCTCGTCATAGCGGAACTGGATCTCTTCCTTGCCGGACCCGTACAGGAACACCTTCTGGACCGCTTCGGGCAGATCCTTCCACTTGGTGTTCTTGTCGAAATCGTAATGCTTCGCGATCGCCTCGATCGTCTGCAGGAAATAGGGCGACTTGCCCTTCCGCCACGGCGCCAGCGCACCGTTGTAGATCGTCAGGTTCTGGTCCGGCACGACAAGGCGTTCGTCGAAGAACAGTTCCACCCCAAGGCCGTCGCAGGACGGGCACGCGCCGAAAGGCGCGTTGAACGAGAACAGGCGCGGCTCGATCTCGGGGATGGTGAAGCCGCTGACGGGACAGGCAAAATTCTCGGAGAAGGTGATCCGCTCTGGCTCGCCCTCTTTCGGGGCGGTTTCAAGGATCGCGATGCCGTCGGCAAGGTCCAGCGCGGTGCGGAAGCTGTCGGCAAGCCGCGTTTCCAGCCCTTCGCGCACGACGATGCGGTCGACCACCACGTCGATGTCATGGCGGAACTTCTTGTCCAGCGTCGGCGGTTCGTCGAGTTCGTAGAATTCGCCGTTCACCTTCACCCGCTGGAAGCCCTGCTTGCGAAGCTCGACGAACTCTTTCTTGTACTCGCCCTTCCGGTCCCGAATGATCGGCGCCAGCAGGTAGCCCCGCGTGCCCTCTTCCATGTCCATGACCCGGTCGACCATGTCCTGCACCTGCTGCGCCTCGATCGGCTGGCCGGTGGCGGGCGAATAGGGCGTCCCGGCGCGGGCGAACAGCAAGCGCAGGTAGTCGTAGATCTCGGTCACCGTGCCGACGGTCGAGCGCGGGTTCTTCGACGTCGTCTTTTGCTCGATCGAGATCGCGGGGGACAGGCCGCTGATATGATCGACGTCGGGCTTTTCCATCATGTCGAGGAACTGCCGCGCGTAGGCCGACAGCGATTCCACATAGCGGCGCTGCCCCTCGGCATAGATCGTATCGAAGGCCAGCGACGACTTGCCCGAGCCCGACAGGCCGGTGATCACCACCAACTCGTCGCGCGGAATGTCCACGTCGATGCCTTTGAGATTGTGCTCGCGCGCGCCGCGCACTTCGATCTTCTTCAGATCCGCCATCGGACACCTCTTATACGCCGCTTAACAGTTAACCCACGGCGCGCGAGTCTCCAATCGAAAATTGGAACATAGCACGAACATCCACAGGTTCCTTGCCGGATTGGCAGCAGCCGTCAGGCGATATGCCCGTCGCGTCGGCGCTGCAACGCCAGATGTACGCCCGCTCCGGCCAGAAACAAGAGGCAGAGCATGATCATCAGACCGCCATAGCCCGCGACCGCGATCACGCCGACCATCAGCGGCGTACCGACCGTGTTGCCAAGGTTGCCGGCCTGCGCCATGCCGCCGTTGGCCAGCGCGCGGTCGTCCAGCGTCTGGTTCAGCTGTGGCACAACGCTGAACCCCGAGCCCTGCACCAGCCCCAGCGTCGCCCCCAGCGCAAGGAACAGCACCGGGCTGCCCGGCATCGCCCAAAGCCCCGCCGCCACCACCGCGCAGGCGGCGAAGCCCGCGACCGAGACCGATACCGCCGTCGTCCGCCGCAGCAGCCAGACGCCCAACGTCATCGAGGTGGCCAGCGAGGCAAGCGGCATCAGGCCCAGCACCAGCGCGCGGTTCGCCGATGGAAGGAAGGGTGCGAGCACGGTCAGCACCGCGACGAAACAGGCGGTGTAGAACAGCCAGCCCCACGCCGCCGCGCCTATGAAGGGGCTGCGGTAGATCCGGGCGTGGGCGGCCAGAAGCTCGCCACGCTGCAACGGCGTCGCGACGCCCTTCCGTACGCGGGGCAGGATCGGCCACAGGACCGCAGCCATCACCGCCATGTAGACCGCGTGCGCCCCGATCAGCGCCCCCAGCCCGAACCGCGCCGCCGCCGGGATACCGGCCCATGCGAGAATCGCGAAGGCGACGGCGAAGAAGGTGCTCCAGAGCGTCAGCGCCAGCGGCCTGTCGCGGTCGCGCGTGACCTCGGCGATCATCGTGGGCGCGGCGACGACGATGGCAAGATGCGCCGCGCCCTCGATCACGCGGCTGGACAGGAACAGCCAAAGGGGCGGAAACGTCGCCTGAAAGGCCGACATCAGGGCGCCGGCGCACAGCGCGGTCAGCAGCGCGCGGCGATAGCCGATCCGCGCCACCAGCACGCCCGCGACGACGCCCAGCAGGATGCCGAGGAACCCCACCAGCGACACCGCGAAGCCCAGCGAGGTGCCCGCCTGCGGATAGGCTTCGGGCAGCCGGTCGAAAACGACGCTCAGCTTGCCGTATTGCCCCGCGGCGCCCAGCCCGGCCGCCCAGATCAGCAGCACCAGCCGCCAGTCGGTCCTGTCCGTCTCCATCCCGTCGCCCCCCGGCCCGTTCGGACCCGGTTAATCAGGTTCGGTCGGCAGGCGCCAGAGTCGCGCGCAGGAAGGGGGCGCTGCCCCCGTCGCGCTGTGCGCGACTCCCCCGAGGTATTTGGAAAAAGAAGAAGGGCCCCGCAGAACGAAAACCTCCGCCGCGGCGCCGGGCCGGGCGGAGGTCTGTTTTGTCGGGCCGGTTCGGCCGGGGATCAGGAGGCCAGCCGCGCCTTCACCATCGGGCCCACCTGACCGAAGTCCATGCGGCCGGTGTACTGCGACTTCAGTTCGCCCATCACCTTGCCCATGTCGCGGATCGAGTTGGCGTCGGTCCGGACGATCGCCTTGTCGACGGCGGCCGAGACTTCGTCTTCGGTCAGCTGCCGGGGCAGGAAATCCTCAATCACGATGATCTCGTCCCGCTCGCGTTCCGCGAGGTCGAGGCGTCCGCCTTCCTCGTAGGCGCGCGCGCTTTCCTGGCGCTGTTTGACCATCTTGCCGAGGATGCCCAGCACGTCGGCGTCGCCCACGCCGGCCGAGTTGTCCTCGCCCTCGCCCCGAAGAGCGATATCCTTGTCCTTGATCGCGGCGTTGATCAGGCGCAGCGTCGACAGGCGCGCGGCATCCTTGCTCTTCATCGCATCCTTCAGCGCAGAGCCGATCCTGGTGCGCATATCCATAGGTGCGGGTCCTCTCCCCTTGAGGTTTCGCAAAACCGTAACATACAGTGCCGCGCTGCGGCGCGCAACTGGCGGCATTTATTGCAAGTCATTGATTTTGCTAGATTACGCGAATCCCATCATGGGTTGATTCCCGCCACCGCTGGCCTTAGGTTCCGCGCGATCACGAACAAGGAGTCGCACATGCCCCTCTCGCGCGGACCGGACAATGCAACCGCGTGCCTTGCGCTCGCAGATGGCACGCTGTTCTACGGGCGCGGCTTCGGTGCCGCAGGCCAGACCACGGCAGAGCTGTGCTTCAACACCGCCATGACGGGCTATCAGGAGATCATGACCGATCCGTCCTATGCCGGTCAGATCGTCACCTTCACCTTCCCGCATATCGGCAACGTCGGGGTGAACCCCGAGGACGACGAAACGCAGGACCCGGTGGCCGAGGGCATGGTGGTCAAGTGGGACCCGACCGAGCCGTCGAACTGGCGCGCGACCGAGCGGCTGGGCGACTGGCTGGCCAAGCGCGGCCGCATCGCCATCGGCGGCATCGACACCCGGCGGCTGACCCGCGCGATCCGCCAGCAGGGCGCGCCGCATGTCGCGCTGGCGCACAGCCCGGACGGCGAGTTCGACCTGGAGGCTCTGGTCGCCGCCGCGCGGGACTTCCGCGGGCTGGTGGGGCTGGACCTTGCCAAGGACGTGACCTGCGCCCAGTCGTACCGCTGGGACCAGATGCGGTGGGCATGGCCCGACGGCTTCCCGACCCGCAGCACCCCGGGCCACAAGGTCATCGCCATCGACTATGGCGCGAAGCGCAACATCCTGCGCTGCCTTGCTTCGGCAGGCTGCGACGTGACCGTTCTGCCCGCGACCGCCACGGCGGAAGAGGTCATGGCTCACGAGCCGGCCGGTCTGTTCCTGTCGAACGGCCCCGGCGACCCGGCGGCGACCGGCGAATACGCCGTGCCGATGATCCGCGACGTGCTGGAAAAGTCCGACATGCCCGTGTTCGGCATCTGTCTTGGCCACCAGATGCTGGCCCGCGCCCTTGGCGCCAGCACGGTAAAGATGAACCACGGCCACCACGGCGCGAACCATCCCGTGAAGGATCTGGAGACCGGCAAGGTCGAGATCACCTCGATGAACCACGGCTTCACCGTGGACAGCCAGACGCTGCCCGCGGACGTGATCGAAAGCCATGTCTCGCTGTTCGACGGGTCGAACTGCGGCATCCGCCATCGCGACCGGCCGGTGTTCTCGGTCCAGTACCACCCCGAGGCGAGCCCGGGCCCCCAGGACAGCTATTACTTGTTCGAACGGTTCGTTGCGGCCATCGAAGGGCGCTGATCTGCCCGCAAACCGATACGGGTTAAGTCAAATTTAACGTAACGCCCGGATCTTCCGGCGAAGTCAGAACGAGGCTTCGCCGTGGAGAATCCATCCGGCCTTCGGTCTGTCCGGGGCGGCAGAGACCTGTCGCCGCGGACGCCGTTACCAGAAACCGAGCGCCCCCGTCTGGGGCAGATCCTGATCGACGCGGGCGCGCTTAGCCCCGCCGCGCGCGAGGACGCGCTGGCGCGGCAGGCGCGGGTCGACGCCCGGTTGGGCGACATCCTTGTGGCGGATGGCACGATCGACCGTCCGCTGCTGCACGCGGCGATCGCCGGACAGTTCGGCGCCGCGCTGGCCAACCTGACCGAAGAGCCGCCCGACCCGGTGCTGGTTGCGATGCTGGGGGCCGACACCTGCCTGTCGCTGGGCCTTTTGCCGTGGCGCCGCACGGCGTCCGATGTCGAGATCGCCAGCGCCCGCCCGGAAGAGTTCGAACGGCACCGCCCCCGGCTGGAACAGCTGTTCGGCCCGGTGCGGATGGCGATCACCGGCGAGCTTGAGATCCACGACGCGATCTGGCGGCTGCGCCCGGCAGAGCTGGTGACGCGGGCGGAGACGCGGGTGCCGGCGGTGGAAAGCTGCCGCACGCTGGCCTTCTCGCCGGCGCGGGCGCACCCGGTGACGCTGGCGGCGGTATTCGTGTGCATCGTGCTGGTGTTCTTCCACCCGATGCCGGCGCTTCGGTTCCTGACCTTCTGGGCGATCCTGACGCTGCTGGCCAACAGCCTGCTGAAGGGGGCCGCGCTGGCACGGCACCTTGTGCGCTTGCGCGCCGCATCCCGCGACGACGACCTGCCCATCGTCGCGCGACAGCCCCGAATCTCGCTGCTGGTGCCGCTGTTCCGCGAACGGCGCATCGCCGGGCGGCTGATCGCCCGACTGGACCGGCTGGATTACCCGCGCGAGCTACTGGACATCCTGCTGGTGGTCGAGGCCGACGACCGGGTCACGCGCGACACGCTGGCTGGGCTGGACCTGCCGCCGCATATGCGCTGCGTGACGGTGCCCGAGGGCAGCGTGAAGACGAAGCCGCGCGCGCTGAACTATGCGCTGGATTTCTGCCGCGGCAGCATCATCGGCGTCTACGACGCGGAAGACGCGCCCGACCCCGACCAACTGAACCGCGTGGTCGAAAGGTTCCACAGGCGCGGGCCGGACCTTGCCTGCGTGCAGGCCACGCTGGATTTCTACAACAGCCGGTCGAACTGGCTGGCCCGATGCTTCGCGGTGGAATACGCCGCGTGGTTCCGCGTGGTGCTGCCGGGGCTGACCGGGCTGGGACTGGTGGCGCCGCTGGGCGGGACCTCGTTGTTCTTCCGCCGACAGGTGCTGGAAGACCTCGGCGGCTGGGACGCCCACAACGTGACGGAGGACGCCGATCTTGGCGTCCGGCTGGCGCGGCACGGCTACCGGACCGAGTTCATCCTGTCCGTCACCTCGGAAGAAGCCAACTGCCGGGCGCTGCCGTGGATCCGGCAGCGGTCGCGCTGGCTGAAAGGGTACATGATGACATGGGCGGTGCACATGCGGCGGCCGCTGAAGCTGATGGCGCAGCTGGGGCCACGCCGGTTCCTTGGCTTCCAGATGCTGTTCCTCGGGACGATCTCGCAGTTCTTGCTGGCGCCGTTCCTGTGGCTGTTCTGGCTGCTGCCGTTCGGGATGCAGCATCCCTTCGCCCCCGCCTTCGGACCCATCATCATGGGCGGGCTTCTGGTCGCGTTCCTGCTGTCAGAGGCGATTTCGATCGCGGTGGGGCTTGTCGCGGTGCGCGGGCCCGACCACCGGCACCTGCTGCCGTGGGTGCTGACGCTGCACTTCTATTTCCCGCTGGCCGCGCTGGCCGCGTACAAGGGCCTGTTCGAGCTGCTGACGTGGCCGTTTTACTGGGACAAGACCGAACACGGCATATACCCGGAAACCGAACCGGGGGCGGATGCCGCGAAGACGGTGTCAGCCCCTGTGGAAAGGGCTTCTGAGACGGGCGGAGGACGCAGGAAAGCCGAGGACCGAAGCGTCCTTATGCGCCGTCGGCGTCGCGCCTGAGCCGGGTCTCGAACGCCTTCGAGATATGGGCCCGCAGGGCGGCGTAGGCCGCGTCGCCGTCCCCTGCCCCGATCGCATCCACGATCGCCTGATGTTCGCTGAGCGCGGTTTCGCCGCGCCCCTCCACCGCAAGCGACGTGGTCGCAAGCAACGCCATCGAGCGATGCACGAGGTCCAGTTGCTGCACCAGATAGCGGTTGTGCGACGCAAGGTGGATCTGCTTGTGGAACCGCTTGTTCGCCTGGCTCAGCGCCGCGGGATCGTTCAGCAGCGCGCGGTCATCGGCCACCATCTCGTTCAGCACCCGCACCTCTTCCGGAGTCGCATGCTTGGCGGCAAGGCGGGCGGCCAGACCTTCCAGTTCGGTCCGCACGACGTACAGTTCCGCCAGCTGGTTATGATCCAGCGACGCGACGATAAGCGACCGCCCGTCGCGGGTCAGCAGCGACTGGGTTTCCAACCGTTGCAGCGCCTCGCGGATCGGCGTGCGCGACACACCGAACCGTTCCGCAAGCTCGCTTTCGACCAGCCGGTCGCCGGGGCGGTACAGCCCAACGTCGATGGCTTCGAGGATCAGCGCATAGGCGTCCTTTTGCGGGGTCTTGGGGGCGGGCATGTCATTCCTTCCGGGTCGGTTCGATACGTTAGGCCCTGCCCGCAGGAATGTTCAAGCTTTCGCGGTGGACGCGCCCGCTTACCGCACCTAAATATCCCGCGATGGTAGCCGAACAGTTCTCTCATGTCCGTCACTGGGTGTTCGACCTCGACAACACCCTGTACGACCCCGCCGCCCGCCTCTTCGATCAGATCGAGGTGAAGATGAACGCCTACGTCATGCGCGAGCTTGGCGTGGACGCGACCGAGGCCAACCGGCTGCGCGGTGCCTACTGGCGCGACCACGGCACGACGCTGGCAGGTATGATGCTGCACCACGGGGTCGAACCGTGGCCCTACCTGCGCGAGGTGCACGACATCACGCTGGACCATCTCGATCCCGATCCGGTGCTGGCCGAGGCGATCGGCGCCCTGCCCGGACGTCGCATCGTCTATACCAACGGCGACGGCGAATACGCGGCGCGGGTGCTGGAACAGCGCGGGCTGTCGAAGGTGTTCGACGCGGTCTACGGCGTGGAACACGCGAACTGGCGCCCCAAGCCCGAACGCGCCGCCTTCGACCTTGTGTTCGCCGCCGAGAACCTGAATCCGAAGACCGCCGCGATGTTCGAGGACGACGTGCGCAACCTTGCGGTGCCGCACGCGCTTGGCATGAAGACGGTGCATGTCGCGCCCAAGGCGCTGCCCGACCCGCCAGAGCACGTCCATCACCACACCGCCGACCTGTCGGGTTTTCTGGGCCAACTGAAATGAGCGTGGTCCGGGCCGATGTGTTCGTCTCGGGCGGCGGCCTTGCCGGGCTTGCGGCCGCGGCTGCCTTCGGGCAGGCCGGGTTCTCGGTCCTGCTGGCCGATCCTGCCCCGCCCCCGGCCCCCGATGCCGCCACGCGCGACTTGCGCTCGACGGCGTTCCTTGGCCCGTCGCGCGACCTGCTCGACCGCATCGGCCTGTGGGACACCCTTGCGCCCCACGCCGTCCGGCTGGACGCCCTGCGCATCGTGGACACCGAAGGCTGGCCGCCCGAGATCCGTGAGACCCGCCTGTTCGAACCCGCCGAGCTTGGCGCCGAGACCTTCGGGTGGAACCTGCCCAACGCGCTGACCCGCCATCACATGATGGACGCCCTTGCGCGAATGCCCGAGGTCGAGATCGCGTGGGGCACCGGATTTCGCGGGCTGCTGACCCGGACGGGCGAGGCGCGCGTGACCCTGACCGACGGCCGAGTCGTCGCCGCCCGGCTTGCCGTGGCCGCCGATGGCCGCGACTCACCCCTGCGCGAAGCGGCGGGCATCACCGCCACGACGCGGCGCTATGGCCAACGCGCCTTCGCCTTTACCGCGACGCATCCCGTGCCGCACGCCGGCATCTCGACCGAGGTCTACAATCAGGGCGGCGCGTTCACGACCGTGCCGGTGCAGGATATCGACGGCGTGCCCGCCTCTGCCATCGTGTGGATGAACGACGGCCGCCGCGCCGCCGACCTTGCCGCGCTGGACGACGCGGAGTTCGCGCAGGAGATGACCGACCGCGCCTGCGGCATCCTTGGCCCGATGGAGCGCGCAAGCCCGATGGGTCAGTGGCCGGTGATCACCCGCACAGCCGACTGTCTGACAGCCGAGCGCGTGGCGCTGGTGGCCGAGTCCGCGCACGTCCTGCCGCCCATCGGCGCGCAGGGTCTGAACACGTCGCTGAACGACATCGCGCTTTTGGCCGGGCTTGCCGCGGACGATCCCGATGCGTTGGGAACCCCCGGCCAGCTGGACGCCTACGCCCGCCGCCGCCACGCCGACATCGCGGTCCGGGCACAGGTCATCGACCTGTACAACCGCGTCTGCCGCTCGGGCCAACCGCCGATCCAGGCCCTGCGCCGCGCCGGCCTGCGTCTGGTGCACGACACGCCGCTGCGGGGCCGGATCATGCAGGCCGGGCTGGGCGGCCGCTAGGCTTTGCGCGGCACATCAAGAACGCCCGACAACACACCCCACCACAACGAAAAACGCGCAAGGCCCAGCCCTGCGCGTTCCCGTGACCCGTATCTCTGGGCCGATCAGACTCAGTTGCGGTAGACGACCAGCTCGGGCTGTCCGTCCAGCGGGGCATCCAGCAGACGCAGCGCCGCCAGCGAGACCTGGCTGCCGCCGCCCGATGCGCCGCCCGACGGGATCAGCTGGACCTGCACGGTCCGGCCCGACGCCGGATAGAAAAGCCGGCCCGAGGCTTGCTCGCTGACCAGCGGGGTGCGGATCCAGAAGCCGGGCTCGTCCGCCGCGCCGATCGACGCCACCGTGGTGCCAAGCCGTCCGTCACCCGCCGCATCCGGGGCCGGCGCGGGGGCCGGTTCGGGCTCGGGCGTCGGTTCCGGCTCGGGGGCCGGCGCCGGTTCGGGCGTCGGGGCCGGAGTGGTCTCGGGCGTCGGAGCCGGCGCTTCGGGCGCGGGCGTCGTCGTCTCGGTGTCGTTCCCGGCGGCCGGATCGTCCAGCGTCGTGGTCTCGACGGTGTCGACCTCGGTATCCAGTCCAGTGGGATTCGCCGGGTCTGCGTCCGCTTCCGCAGCGGGCGGAGTGGTCTCGCCGCCAAGCGGGCCTGGCCCCTCGCCGGCACAGGCGGCCAGCAGCAGGAGCGTCAGTAGGGGGGTGATCTTTTTCATAGCTTGCAGGTTAGGCAGAACAACGGCGTTGATCAACACGATGCTGTGGCTTGCGGCAATGTTCTGCTGCCCTTAGGTGTGGGGAATGACACCGCGCCTGATTGACCCATTCCAACGCGCGATCACCTACCTTCGGGTCTCGGTGACCGACCGCTGCGACTTCCGCTGCACCTACTGCATGGCGGAGAACATGACCTTTCTGCCGAAGAAGGAACTTCTGACGCTGGAAGAGCTGGATCGGATGTGTTCCAGCTTCATCGGCCTAGGGGTCGAGAAGCTGCGGATCACCGGCGGCGAACCCTTGGTGCGCCGGGACATCATGACCTTCTTCCGGTCGATGACCCGCCATCTCGACACGGGCACGCTGAAGGAACTGACCCTGACCACCAACGGCAGCCAGCTTGCACGCTTCGCGGACGAGTTGTGGGACGCCGGCGTGCGCCGGGTGAACATCTCGCTCGACACGCTGGACGACGACCGCTTCGCGCAGATCACGCGCTGGGGGCGCCTGCCGCAGGTGATGAAGGGGATCGAGGCCGCGCAGAAGGCGGGCATGCGGATCAAGATCAACACCGTCGCGCTGAAGGGGTTCAACGAGGACGAACTGTTCACGCTGGTCGACTGGTGCGCGCGCGAAAACATGGACCTGACCTTCATCGAGGTCATGCCGATGGGCGACATGGGAGAGGTGGACCGCCTTGACCAGTACTGGCCCCTGTCGGATCTGCGCGCCCGGCTGGCAGAGCGGTTCACGCTGACCGACCTGCCCGAACGCACCGGCGGTCCGGCCCGCTATGTCCGGCTGGAAGAGACCGACCAGAAGATCGGCTTCATCACGCCGCTGACCCACAATTTCTGCGAAAGCTGCAACCGCGTGCGCCTGACCTGCACCGGCGACCTGTTCATGTGCCTCGGGCAGGAAGACATGGCCGACCTGCGCACCCCGCTGCGCAACTTCCCCGACACCGACGCGCCGCTGATCTCGGCCATCGAAAAGGCGATCGGGCGCAAGCCGGAAGGCCACGATTTCGACTATTCCCGCCAGCGGGCCGACGGTCAGGTCACCCGCCACATGAGCCACACCGGCGGCTAGGCGTCCCGCGCGGCCAGCGCCTTTCCTAGGCGCGGCAGCCGCGCCTTGCGCAACAGCTTGCGGATCTCCCACGGCTCGCCCGAAAGGCGTTCGGCTTCTTGCCGCACCGCTTCGGCGGCCGCTGCGACCGCCTCCGGGTGGTCGGCGTACAACCCCATCAGGAACGGATCGACGGCCTCGCGCCGCACCCCCTCTTCCGCCAGCACACCGCGCGGAAAGTCCTGCGCGTTCTCGGTCAGGATGATGTCGGCGCTGCCGGTCACCGCCGCCGCCAGAACGTGCACGTCCGCCGGATCGGGCAGCCACAGCCGCGCCTCCAGCCCCGCGCGCACCGGCACCTCGGCATCGGGCCAGTCGCGCCGCACCAGCGCCACCTCGGACCGCGCCTGCGCCTCGCCCTCGGGGCCCAGCTTGCGCGCGGCCCGCGCCCATTCCTCAAGGATGCGCGCCGACCACAGCGGCGTGAACAGCCCGGCCTTCGCGACGCCAAGGACGACCTGCCGCATCACCGTCGGATACAGCACGTTCGCGTCGATCAGGACCTTCATTCCGACAGCCGGAACACCAGCGATTTGAGATAGCCCGACTCGGCCAGCTGCGGCAGCTGCGGATGGTCCGGCCCGGCGAACCCGGTCCAGATGATCTGGCCGCGCCGCCCGCCCCTGCCGATCCCGCGCGCCGAGGCGTTGCGGAACTTCGTCAGGTCGGCGGCGTGCGAACACGAACACAGGCCAAGATAGCCGCCCTCGGCCACCAGCGGCGCCGCCAGCCGCGCGACCCGTTCATAGGCCCGCAAGCCCGCTTCCAGCGCCTGCCGGTTCGGTGCGAAGGCCGGCGGATCGCAGACCACCACGTCGAACCGCTCGCCTTCCTCGGCCAGCGCGGTCATCACGTCGAACGCGTCGCCCTTGCGAGTGGCGAACCGGTCGCCCGCGCCCATCGCGGCCGCGCCCTGCCCGGCCAGCTCCAGCGCGGGCGCCGAACTGTCGACCGCCAGCGCCTGCGACGCGTCGCCCGCCAGCGCAGCCAGCGAAAAGCCCCCTACATGGCTGAACACGTCCAGCACGCGCCGCCCCTGCACCAAACGCTGCACGAAAGCGTGGTTGTCGCGCTGGTCGAAGAACAGGCCGGTCTTCTGGCCGCCCGTCAGGTCCGCCATGTACGTCGCCCCGTTCATCGCCACCGGGACGGGCCCGTCCAGCGCGCCAGTCATCACCAGCGTCTCCTCGGGCAGTCCTTCCAGCCCCCGCGCCCGGCCGCTGCCGTTCTTCACGATGGTCGAGACGCCGGTCACATCGGCCAGCGCCGCGGCGAGGTCGTCCAGCAGCACCTCGGCCCACGCCGCGTTCGGCTGGATCACCGCCGCATCGCCGAACCGGTCGATCACCACGCCGGGCAGCCCGTCCGCCTCGGCATGGACCAGCCGGTAGAACGGCGCGTCGTACAGCGCCTCGCGATGCGCCAGCGCCGCGCGCAGCCGCGCCGCCAGCCAATCGCGGTCGATCACCGCCTCGGGGTCGCGGTCCAGCATCCGCGCGATGATCCGCGACTGCGGGTTCACCGCCACCACGCCCATCGGCGTGCGCGCGCTGTCTTCCAGCACGGCCAGCGCCCCGGGCGCCAAAGCCTTGGTGCGGCGGTCGGTGACGAGTTCGTTCGAATAGACCCAAGGAAACCCGTGACGGATCGCACGGGCCTCGGCTTTGGGCATGAGGCGTATGGTGGGCATGGTCATGCGCCTCTCCTATCCACTTGCGCCCCCCGGCGGAAGAGCCCACGACACACCCAACCGCCCTACCCCTTCTTCTCTTTCCAAATACCTCGGGGGAGTCGCGCACGGCGCGACGGGGGCAGAGCCCCCTCCGCCCTCCGACAAAGCGCACCTCCGGTGCGACGGGGGCAGAGCCCCCTCCGCGCTCCGACAAGGCGCACCTCCGCCCTCCGACAAGGCGCACCTCCGGTGCGACGGGGGCAAAGCCCCCACCACCCCCACCCGGCGCGTCAAACCTGTTGACCGCTGCCACCGCCCGGGCTAGCACATCCCCATGACCCGTCCGACGATCACCCTTCGCAATTTCTGGTGGCGCGCCTTCTGACAAGGCGGCCGGACGATTACCTTTCAGCATCATCCACCGGGCCGCCGCATGGGCGGCTCTTTTGGTTCTGCGTTCCCCCCGTGCGGTGTCCCATCACCCCGAAAAGGACCAGACCCATGACAGCTTCACCGAAACCCGTGATCCTCACCGGCGACCGCACCACCGGGCCGCTGCACCTTGGCCACTACGCAGGCTCGCTCAAAAGCCGCGTGACGCTGCAAGACAGCCACCGACAGTACCTTCTGCTGGCCGACACGCAGGCGCTGACCGACAACGCCCATGACATCGGGCGCATCCGTCGCAACGTGCTGGAAGTCGCCACCGACTATCTCGCCGTGGGCATCGACCCGGCCCGCAGCACGATCTGCCTGCAATCGCAGCTTCCGGCGCTGGCCGAGCTGTCGATGCTGTACCTGAACTTCGTCACCGTTTCGCGGCTGGAACGCAATCCGACCATCAAGGACGAAATCCGCGCCCGCGGGTTCGGGCGCGACATTCCGGCGGGCTTCCTGTGCTACCCGGCGGCGCAGGCCGCCGACATCACTGCCTTTCGCGCCACCATCGTGCCGGTGGGCGCCGACCAGGCGCCGCTGATCGAACAGACCAACGAGATTGTCCGCCGCATCAACACCACCGCCGGGCGCGACGTGCTGCCAGAGGCGACCGCGGTGATCCCCGCCACCGGCCGGCTGCCCGGCGTCGACGGCAAGGCCAAGATGTCGAAATCCGGCGGCAACGCCATCCCGCTTTCGGCCTCGCCCGACGAAATCCACGCGGCGGTCAACGCCATGTACACCGATCCCGGCCACCTGCGCGTCGAGGACCCCGGCCGGGTCGAGGGCAACGTGGTCTTCACCTACCTCGACGCCTTCGACCCCGACCGCAATCTGGTGGCCGAGTTCAAGGAACGCTACCGCTTCGGCGGGCTGGGCGACGCGGTGCTGAAACGGCGGCTGGACGACGTTCTGCAGGCGCTGGTGGCGCCGATCCGCAAACGCCGCGCCGAACTGGCGAAGGACCCGGGCTACGTGCTGGAAGCGGTGCGCGCCGGCACCGACCACGCCCGGTCGGTAACGCAGGAAACCAAGGAAGAGATCACCAGCGCGCTTGGCCTTTTCCGACTGGACCCGCTTGCGCTGGCCGAGGCCGGACCGGCCCTTCTGACCGCGTGACGGCGGCCTTTCGCGTTTTCTATCGGCAGGATCTTCCAGAAGATCCTGCCGTCCCGATCTTCTGAAAGGTCGGGACTACCGCGGCAAAGCCGCCGCGTCGCGGGCCAGCGCCTCGATGCCGGCCCAGTCGCCGGTTTTCACCTTGTCGCCCGGCGCCACCCACGAGCCGCCGACGCAGGCCACGTTGGACAACGACAGGTAATCCGCCGCGTTCGAGGGCGACACGCCCCCGGTGGGGCAGAAGGTGACCTGCGGCAGCGGCGCGCCGATCGCTTTCAGCGCCTTGGCCCCGCCCGCAGCTTCGGCCGGGAAGAACTTGCCGGTGGTATAGCCGCGCTCGATCAGGCCCATGACCTCGGTCGCGGTGGCCGCGCCGGGGAGCAGGGGCAGATCGTGTTTCTCGCACGCCGCGCACAGCGCGTCCGTTGCGCCGGGCGACACGGCGAATTGCGCGCCCGCCTCTTTCGCGGCGATCACGTCCGCCTCTGTCAGCACGGTGCCCGCGCCGACGACGCCGCCCGCGACGCCCGCCATGCCCCGGATCACGTCCAGCGCCTGCGGCGTGCGCAGCGTCACTTCCAGCACCGGAAGCCCGCCCGCCACCAGCGCCTCGGCCAGCGGCACCGCGACCGCCGCGTCATCGACCACCAACACCGGGATCACCGGCGCCAGACGGCACATCTCGAGCGTCTGAACGCTCATCTCTTTCGGTGTCATCATCTCGCATCTCCCCGAAACCCTGCAGGCTTCTTTGGTCTTCTAAATATCCCCGCCGGAGGCAAGAAGACTCTGGCGGGACATCAACTTTCAATGCCTCCGGCGGGGATATTTCCCGGACCAAAGAGGCATTTGTTCAAACCACGACCCCCGCGCCCGCCGAGGCGTCGCCAGCCGTTTGGCGGAACACCTCGAACAGGTCGCGGCCAAGGCCGAACTGGTTGGCCGTCAGGTCGGCTTCCGCCAGCGGGCGGGACGACAGGTCGACATCGACCGCCTCGAGCGTGCCGTTGGTCGCGTCCACGCGCACCATGTCACCGTCGCGCAGGCGGGCGATGGGGCCGCCGTTCGCCGCCTCGGGGCAGACGTGGATGCAGGCCGGAACCTTGCCGGACGCGCCAGACATGCGGCCGTCGGTGACCAGCGCGACCTTCAGGCCGCGGTCCTGCAGCACCGCCAGCACCGGGGTCAGCGAGTGCAGTTCCGGCATCCCGTTTGCCTTGGGACCCTGGAACCGGACCACGACGACGGTGTCCTCGGTGAACTCCCCCGCCTGAAACGCCTTTTTCACGTCGGCCTGGTCGTGGAAGATCCGGGCTTGCGCCTCGATCACGTGGCGCTCGGGCTTGACCGCCGAGACCTTCATGACGCCGCGGCCAAGGTTGCCTTGCAGGTCCTTCAGGCCGCCGGTCGCCTGAAACGGGTCCGACGCGGGGCGGAGGACCTTGTCGTTCAGCGTCTCGCCCGCGCCCTTGCGCCATGCCAGCGTGCCGTCCTGCAGCACGGGTTCTTCGGTGTAGCGGGCCAGACCCTCGCCCGCGACGGTCTTGGTGTCCGGGTGCAGAAGGCCCGCGTCCAGCAGTTCGCCGATCATGTAGCCAAGCCCGCCCGCCGCGTGGAAGTGGTTCACGTCGGCCAGACCGTTCGGATAGACCTTGGCCATCAGCGGCACGACCGAGCTGATCTCGTCGAAGTCCTCGGTATCGAGGATCACCCCCGCCGCCCTTGCCATCGCGGGCAGGTGCAGGACAAGGTTGGTGGAGCCGCCCGTGGCCATCAGGCCGACGATGCCGTTCACGAAGGCTTTCTCGTCCAGCACGTCGGACACTGGCGTGAACTCGTTGCCCAGCGCGGTGATCGCCAGCGCCCGCTGGGCGCCCGCCGTGGTCAGCGCATCGCGCAGCGGCGTGTTGGGGTTCACAAAGGACGCACCGGGCAGGTGCAGGCCCATGAACTCCATCAGCATCTGGTTGGTGTTCGCGGTGCCGTAGAAGGTGCAGGTGCCCGGGCCGTGGTAGGATGCCATCTCGGCTTCCATCAGCTTGTCGCGGCCGATCTCTCCGGCGGCGAACTGCTGGCGCACGCGGGCCTTCTCGTCGTTGGTCAGGCCGCTGGTCATCGGCCCCGCCGGAAGGAACACGCCCGGCAGGTGCCCGAACGAGGCGGCGGCGATGATCAGGCCCGGCACGATCTTGTCGCAGACGCCAAGATAGACCGCCGCGTCGAAGGTGTTGTGCGACAGCGCGACCCCCGCCGCCAGCGCGATGACATCGCGCGAGAACAGCGACAGTTCCATCCCCGGCTGGCCCTGCGTGACGCCATCGCACATCGCGGGGACGCCGCCCGCCACCTGCGCGGTGGCCCCGGCGGCGCGGGCCGCTTCGCGAATGATCTCGGGATAGGTTTCGAAAGGCTGATGCGCCGACAGCATGTCGTTGTAGGCGGTCACGATGCCAAGGTTCGGCGCCCTGCCCTCGGCCAGCGAAGACTTGTCCTCGCCCATCGCGGCATAGGCGTGGGCCTGATTGCCGCAAGCCAGGTGCGCGCGGCGCGGTCCGGCCTCGGCCAGCGCGGCCATCCGGTCGGTGTAGCGGCTTCGGCTGTCGCGGCTGCGGGCGCGGATGCGCTCTGTGACGGCTTCGATCCTTGCGTCGAGGGGCATGGCTGGGTTCGTCCTGTCTATGGCCGCGCGGCACGGCCGGTTCCGGGCTCGGCGAAAGGCTATCAGGTCTTGTTACCGCTAACAAGGTTGGCGCCGCGTCGTGCGGCGACCCTGACGCCCGCCCATTCTGCGTTGCAGCATGCGCATGGCGGAAATTCCGCATTGTCTGTGCAACTTCAATGTCGGGCGACTTAGGTTGTGGACCAAGGGAAAACAGGGGCCGCCCCAGCATTCGGCCGGAAATGCCCCGAAACCGAGCACAGGAAACGGTAAGATGAGCAAGTACGACGATCAGGGCCGCATCGACTTCGTGGAAATCGAACGCGAAGCACGCCGGATGCAAGCGCAGGCGATGGCCAGCGGCTTCCGCCAGATGGGCAGCTGGATCCGCGGTGGCTTCAAGCGCACCGAACGCGGCACCATCTGATCCACGGATGATGCAAGGTCGCCGAACTTTCGGCGGCCCGACGGGCCCGCGGCGTTGACCTTCCTTGCCGCCGGCCCCGTAACCAGCGGGTTTCGTTAACGAAATACACCCTATGGTTGTCCCCAAATCCCGGAAAGGCTCCGGGATTTTCTTTTTTTGGCCTCACTTGGTTAACAATGTCCGGTCCCGTCAGAGGACGGCCATTCCGGCCAAGGAGGTGGAAGATGATACTCGCCGCACTTCGTAACCCGCGTATCGTTCTGGCGCTTGGCGCCGTGTTAAGCCTGTCTGCCTGCGCGCAGGAAAGCGTGACCCGCGGACTGATGTCCGAAACCATGATCGAGCCGCCGTCGGTGGCCGCCAGCGCGCTGCCGCGGTTCGACATCGCGCAGATCAACGTGCAGGTCCCGCGCTCGCTCAAGGTCAGTGAAAAGAACACCTACAAGCCCGTGGCCGACATCGTCTGGCACGGCGACCCGCTGGGGGACCGGTACGAACAGGTCGCCGCCTTGGTGAAAGCCGGCTTTGCCGCCGGTACACACGCGATGAACAGTGGCCGCGCCGTCGTGATCGACGTGGTGGTTCAGCGGTTCCACGCGGTAACGCCCAAGACCTATTACACCGTCGGCGGCTGGCACGAGATCGAGCTGGTCATGATGGTGCGGGATGCCCGGACCGGGGCCGAACTGATGGCGCCGCACCCCGTATCGCTGAACTTCCGCTCGCTGAAAGGCGCGGATGCGGCGAATGCCGAGGCGACGGGCCGCACCCAGAAGTTGCGCATCGTCGACCACCTTGCCCGCGCGATCCGCGCCGAGATGAGCGTGCCCGCGAACTACTCGGGGTTCTGACCCCTTTCGTGACACCGCCAATCGCGTCTGCCGCCTCTGTGGGTCCGTCCCACGGGGGCGGTTGGCCGTCCGCGGCCTACCTGTGTTCCTCGGCGGCGGTAGCGGCCAGCGCCGAGTTGTACGCCTTCAGCGCATCAAGGTGGTGCAGCGCGCCCAACAGCTCGGGCGGGCGGCCGTCAGACCACAGCGTGACCACCGGCAGGAACGCGACGCCGCCCTTGTCGAACACCGGCATCGCGCTGGCCAGCGTCGCGGCGCCGTCGACATAGATCCCCTGCTCGATCAACTGCCAGCACGCCTGTTCCGTCGCCGGGCCTTTTTCCGTCGTGTCGCGGGTCAGGCTGGCCACCCGAACCATCGACAGAAGATAGGCTTGCGGGCCGGCGGCAAGGTGGATGTTCCGACGGTGCAGCTGGGTCAGGAAGAACGACCGCTGCACGATGCGGCTGGCCAGCGCGGTGGACATCGACACCGCGACCATCACCGCAAGGCCGGTCTGCCAGTCGCCCGTCAGTTCGAACACGATCAGCGTGGTCGAGATCGGCGCGCCCAGCACTGCCGCCGCCACCGCGCCCATCCCCGCCAGCGCATAGACCGTTTCCGACCCTGACACGTCCGGGAAGATCCCGGTGGCGATCAGCCCGAAGGCCAGCCCGGTCAGCGCCCCCAGCATCAGCGAGGGCGAGAACATGCCGCCCCCCATCCGCCCCGCCATCGTGACCGCGACAGCCGCCGTCTTGATGACCGCGAAGACCACCGCCTCCCACAGCAGAAGCTGCCCGGTCAGCGCGGCGGTCGTCGTCTCGTATCCAACGCCGATGATATGCGGGAAGAAGCAGGCGATGCCGCCCAGCAGCCCGCCCGCCAGCGCCGGGCGCAGGGCGCGCGGCAGGCGGATGCGCTGCTGGATCGCCGTACCGAAGCCATCGGCCCAGAAGATCGTCCGCATCAGCGTCACCGCGACCAGCCCGCACAGCAGGCCGAGGATCAGGTAGGCGGGAAGCTCGACGTAGAATTCCAGCGCGGTGTTGGTGGACAGGCTGAATTCCGTGACATCGCCGAAGGCCAGTCGGCTGACCACCGTTCCGGCGACCGAGGCGATGACGATGGGCGCGAAGGCGTTCACCGCGAAGTGGCGCAGGATGACCTCCATCGCGAACAGCGCCCCGGCGATCGGTGCGTTGAACGAGGCCGAGACCGCCGCCGCGACGGCACAGCCAAGCAGGTCGCGTCCGGTCACACCGTCCGCCGCGATCCGGTTCGACACCCACGTGGACAGCACCCCGGCCAAGTGGACCACCGGCCCTTCCCGGCCTGACGAGCCGCCCGACGACAGCGTGATCCACGAGGCGATGGCGGAAACCAGCCCCTCTTTCACCTCGACCCGCCCGTCGTTCAGCGCCGCGCCCTGGATCACGTCGGACACCGACCGGACCCGGGCGTCGCGGGTGAAGCGGTCCAGCAGCAGCCCGACGACAAGCCCGCCCGCAATCGGGATCAGGACGATCCAGTACCACGGCAGGGTCTGGGCGAAGGTGTGGATGTGCAGCGTATCGTCGGTGCCGTACAGCGCCGACTGCAGCGCGGTGATCGCCAGCCGGAACACCATCGCCACCAACCCGGCCGCGGTGCCCAGAACGAGCGCGATGAACCAGAATTGAACCTGCCCCGGCCCCTTCTCGCGCAGGACCCGGCCCGTCTCGCGGAGGCTGTCGCGCAACGCGGCAAGCCGTGTCGCCAGCCAGGGCGCGCTGTCGGCTTCGGCTTCGGCGCTTTCCCGTCCGCCCGCCGAACCCTGCGGATTTTGGGGCGTTGAGCGGTTCCGCAACGGTCCAACTTCCTTTATCTAGGGCCGGTCAAATGGGAGACCGGGGATTTATTATGCGTAACGCGGCGGCTGTGGATGAGTTGGCCACCTTACTAGGCAATCGGCTTAGCCGATCCAAGTCCGATCTGGACCTGCACGGGCGCTCGGAGTCGCACTTCCCGCTGACCCCGCCCGATGCGGTGGCCTATCCCGAGACGGCCGAGGAAGTGGCCGAGATCGTGAAGATCTGCGCCCGCCACGGCTGTCCGGTGGTGCCGTGGGGCGTCGGCACCTCGCTGGAGGGTCACGCGCTGGCGCTGACCGGCGGGGTGTCGGTCGATTTTGCTCGGATGAACAAGGTTCTGAAGGTCAATCAGGAAGACATGGACGCGGTCGTTCAGCCCGGTGTCACGCGCGAGGATCTGAACGTCGAACTGCGCGCGACGGGGCTGTTCTTTTCGGTCGATCCGGGCGCCAATGCGACGCTGGGCGGCATGGCGATGACCCGTGCGTCGGGCACCACCGCCGTGCGCTATGGCACGATGCGCGACAACGTGCTGGCGATGGAGGTCGTGCTGGCCGACGGCCGCATCATTCGCACCGGAACGCGGGCGCGGAAATCGTCGGCGGGCTACGACCTGACCGGGCTGATGGTCGGCTCGGAAGGCACGCTGGGCTTGGTCACCGAGATGACGGTGAAGCTGCACGGCCAGCCCGAGGCGGTGTCCTCGGCCGTCTGTTCCTTCGACGACATGGAAGCGGCGGTGAACGCGGTGATCGCGACGATCCAGATGGGCATCCCGATGGCACGGATCGAGTTCGTCGATCCCGCCGTCGCGGCGGCGTTCAACGCCTATGCCGGGTCCACCCTGCCAGAGACGCCGCACCTGATGGTGGAATTCCACGGCTCGGAACAGGGCGTGGCCGAGGATGCCGAACGGTTCCGCGAGATTGCCGACGACTTCGGCGCCACCGGCTTTGAGTGGGCGACCCAGCCCGAGGACCGCAAGGCGCTGTGGACGATGCGGCACAACGCGCATTTCGCCTGCCTTGCCTCGCGTCCCGGCGCCCGCGCGATCGTCACCGACATCTGCGTGCCGATCTCGAAGCTGGCGGAAGCGGTCGAAGAAACCCGCGCCGACGTCGCCGCCGCCTCGATCCCCGGCCCCATCGTGGGGCACGTCGGCGACGGCAATTTTCACTGCATCCTGCTGTTCATGGAGGACGATCCGAAAGAGCACGCCGAGGCGAAGGCCATCGCGCACCGCATGGTGGAACGCGCGCTGCGGCTGGGCGGCACCTCAACCGGGGAGCACGGGATCGGGGCCGGCAAGCTGGACTACATGGCCGAGGAACACGGCGAGGCCTGGGACGTGATGGGCACGCTGAAACAGGCGATGGATCCGCAGAACATCCTGAACCCCGGCAAGATGGTGAAACCAAGGTGAGCCTGACGTCGCCGGAGGACATGCCGGCGGCCTTTGCCCGCGCGTGGATGGCCCGCGACGCGGGTGCGCTGGCGGCTCTGTTCGCCGAAGACGCGGATTTCGTGAACGTGGTCGGCATCTGGTGGGAGGACCGCCCCGCCATCGAGGCGGCGCACGGCTATGCGCTGGGATCGTTCTTCGCGGACAGCCGGCTGGTGCCGGGGCGGGTGAAACTGCGGCGGCTGGGCGACAACGTGGCGGTGGTGCACTGCCGGTTCCTGCTGACCGGGCAACGCCGCCCTGGCGGGGGCGCCGCCGGGCGGCGGAGCACGATTATCTGCTTCGTAATGCAACGAACCGCCGAGGGCTGGCGTTGCGTCACCGCACAGAACACCGACATCGTCCCCGGCGCCGAGACCCAGCTTGCGGACGAGACAGGATTGAAACCGCAGGACTACAGATGATCCGCGAAAGACTGAGGCGGGCGCTGCGCATGGCACGGGCCATCGTGCTGCGCGGCCAGCGGTGGGCGCGCCGCCATCTGCCGCCGGGGATGCGGCTGGTGGTCGGCCTGCTGCTGATGATCGGCGGTGTGTTCGCCTTCCTTCCGGTCCTTGGGTTGTGGATGCTGCCGTTGGGCATCGCAGTGGCGGCGGTGGACGTCGCCGATTTTCGGGCATGGCTGGCGGCGCGGCGGACGCGGAAGCGGTGAATTGGGGGCGCTGCCCCCGCCGCTGCGCGGCTCCCCCGAGGTATTTTGGAAGAGAAGAAGACGCGGTCAGCGCCGGCGGCCGAGGGCGCCGCCGCGGCGGCGGGGCCTATGACCGGGACTGTGACCGGGGCCGTCCCCGGGGCCGAGCGCCTCTGACAGGATGGCGGTCATCGGGTGACCGGGTTCGCCGTACCGTTTCAGCATCTCGGCCGCCGCTGCCGCGACATCGGTGCGGTCGGGCAGCCGGAGCGCCCAGTCCATGAAGATCGCACGGCATTCGGGGGCGGTGATGCCCGCGATCCGGTAGGATTCGCGGATCAGCCCGGCCGGATCGAGATCGGGCGCGGTCATGGCGCGGGCTCAGCCGATCCGGTCGGGAGGCGTCCAAGGGCGTCCCCGATGATCCGGTCCGCCGCGTCGGCGCAGTCGGCGAGTTCCGCCGCGAGGGCGTCGATGCTTTCAGCCCCCGCCTGCCGCAGCAGGAAGCCCTGCGCGCCCTCGCCCAGTTCCTCGACCTTCAGCTGCGCGCCCGTCAGCAGACGCGACGCGGCCTGCACCCGCCAGAACAGACCGTGGGCACGGGTCAGGACCTCGACCTCGCCGGGGGTCAACCAGCCGATCCCGGGCCCGGCGGCAAGCTGATCCGGCGTGGTGCGGGCCGGGCTGCCGGACAACAGTGCGGATGCCTGCGCCAGAAGGTCGATGTCCTGCATCCGCCCGTGGCCGCGCTTGGTGGCGAAGGGGCCTTCGGCGGGGTGTGCCTCGGCCAGACGGCGGCGCATCTCGGCCACGTCTTCCAGCACTTTCGCGGGCGGGTGCTTTTCTTCCAGCAGGTCGGTGCGGAATGTCTCGATCTCGGACCGCAGGGTGGCGTTGCCCAACAGGACACGGGCGCGGGTCAGCGCCATGTGCTCCCATGTCCACGCCTCGGTCTGCTGGTAGCGGCGGAACCCTTCGAGCGACGTCGCGACCGGCCCTTGCCGCCCCGACGGGCGCAGGCGCATGTCGACCTCGTACAGCGTCCCCTCGGCGGTGGGGGCGGTCAGGGCGGTGACGAAGGCCTGCGTCAGCCGGGCGAAATAGGTCGGCGCGGTCAGGGGGCGCGGGCCGTCGGACGCGTCCTGGTCAAGCGGGTCGTAGATCACGATCACGTCCAGATCGGAGGTCACCGACAGCTGCCGCGCGCCCAGCGAGCCCATGCCCACAAGCGCAGCACCCCGGCCCGGTGCCGCCCCGTGCTTGCGCGCGAACTCGGCCGTCACCGGCCCCTGAAGCGCGCGCAGCACCGCCTCGGCGAGGTCGGCGTACTGGCGCCCGGCCTCGTCCGCGTCGATCACCCCGCGCAGGTGATGCACCCCGATGCGGAAGCGCCATTCCTTCTGCCAGCGCCGCGCCGCGTCGAGCTTGCGTTCATAGTCGTCCTCTGCCGCCAGCGCCGCCGCGAGCCCGTCGGTCAGCGCGTCCACCCCCGGCCATGCCGCGAAGAAGGCGCCTCCGATCACCGCGTCGAACACCTGCGCGTTGCGCCCGAGGTAGTGCGCCAGCCCCGGCGCGGTGGCGGCGATGTCGACGATCAAGTCGATCAGCTGCGGGTTCGCCTCGAACAAGGCAAAGACCTGCACCCCGGCGGGCAGCCCGCGGAGAAAACCGTCGAACTGTTCCAGCGCCTCGCGCGGGCGGTCGGCCTTGGACAGGCCGGACAGAAGGTCGGGCTTCAGCCGCTCGAAAATTTCCTGCGCGCGGGCCGACCGCAGCGCCGGGTAGCTGCGCCAGCGGTCGACGATCTCTTGTGCGCCCTCTCCCATGTCTGGGGCGTCGCCCGCCGCCTGCGGGGCGAAGAAGCCTTCGGTCAGGTCGTGCACGGTGGATAGACGGTCGTGCAGTTCAGCGCGCAGGTCGGCGGTGTCGCGATCCATGAAGGCGGCGAGCCGGTCGAAGCCCTCGGCGTCGCCGGGCAGGTTGTGGGTCTGGGCGTCGGCGATCATCTGCACCCGGTGTTCGACCTCGCGGTGGAAGCGGTAGCAGTCGGTCAGCGTGTCGCGCGCGTCTTCGGGGACCCAGCCCTTGTCGGTCAGCCGCGCCAGCCCCTCGACCGTGCCGCGCACCCGCAGCGACGGGTCGCGTCCGCCCGCGATGATCTGGCGGGTCTGGGTGAAGAACTCGATCTCGCGGATGCCGCCGCGCCCGAGCTTCATGTTGTGGCCTTCCAGCGTGATCGGCCCGTGCAGCCCCTTGTGCGCGCGGATACGCAGGCGCATGTCGTGCGCGTCCTGGATCGCCGCGAAGTCGAGGTGCTTGCGCCAGACGAAGGGGGTCAGCCGCCCGAGGAATGCGTCGCCCGCCGCGATGTCGCCGGCGCAGGGGCGTGCCTTGACGTAGGCCGCGCGTTCCCACGTCCGGCCCACGCTTTCGTAATAGGTTTCGGCCGCGTCCATCGACAGGCAGACCGGCGTCACGCTGGCATCCGGGCGCAGCCGCAGGTCTGTGCGGAACACGTAGCCCTCGGCGGTGATCTCGGACAGGGTCTGCGCCATGTCGCGGGTGGCGCGCACCAGCGCCGAGCGCGCCTCGTGATAGTCGGCGTCGCCGTAGCGGTCGCCGTCGAACAGGACGATCAGGTCGATGTCCGAGGAATAGTTCAGCTCGTGCGCGCCCATCTTGCCCATCGCCAGCGCGACCACGCCGCCTGCCGTGGCGATGTCGTCTTCGGTGGCGCCGGGAAGTTTCTTGCGGGCGATCTGCCGGGCGACGGCGGCTTTCAGGGCGCGGTCGGTGGCAAGGTCGGCATAATCGGTCAGCGCGCCAGTCACCCGTTCCAGCGGCCAGACGCCGCCCAGATCGGCCAGCGCCGCCAACAGGGCGACGCGGCGCTTGCCCCGCCGCAGTCCGGGGCCGACCTCGGCGTCGGACAGCGCGGCGGCATCGGACAGGATCACGGCCAGCGCGTCTTCGGGGCTGCCGGACAGGGCCTGTTCCAGCCATGCGCGTTCCTTGCCGATCAGGCCGCCAAGATAGGGGCTGCATCCAGCGGTCCCGGCCAGCAAAGCCTTCAGTTCGGGGGCAAGGTCGGGCAGCAGCGCCTCGGCCTCGCGGGCGCGGTCGGGCTCGAAAGGGCGCGGGGTTCGGGTCAGGCGGCTTGCGAAACTCATGTGCGATACCTGAGGCGCGGCGCGGGCCGGGTCAAGACGGCTTGGCGCCCTTAGACCGGTGCCGGGTCGGCGGCGTTGCTGTCCTGACTGAAGGTGTTCAGCCAAGCGTCGCCGCGCCGTTCCCAGATCGACGAGACGTACATCGCCTCGGGCACGGTCGCGCCGGTGCGGCGATAATCAGCGCGGTAGGCCAGCAGCACCCTGCCCTCGCCCAAAGCCACGGTGCGCGCCTGCGACAGCGCGAAGTCGGCGACGGTCGGGCCGCTCGACAGTTGGTCGACATGGCCGTCACGACCGTAAAAGCCGGTGGAGTAGACGCCAAGGAAATCGTCGGCCAGCAAGGCGGCGTCGGCAGCGGCGTCGCCATCGACCAGCGCCTGCCAGACGCGGGTTTCAAGGTCGGTGAAGAAGGCGGTGTCCGTCATGAGCCGCAGGTTGCACCCCGGAGCGTCGCGCGTAAAGTGCTCCGCCAAAGCACCGGAGGCAGGAATGAGCAAAAGCCTGAAGCGGGTCCGCGCCGCACTGGAAGCGGCAGGCGCCCCGATCGACATCCGCGAGGTGGACAAGGCCCGCACCGCCGCCGAGGCGGCGGAGGCGGTCGGCTGTCATCTTGACCAGATCGCCAAGTCGATCATCTTCCGCGCCGAGGACAGCGACGCGGCTGTCCTGTTCCTGACCGCGGGCGGCAACCGGGTGGACGGCGACAAGGCCAGCGCGCTGGCGGGGGAACCGCTGGGCAAGGCGGACGCAACGCTGATCCGGGCGCAAACCGGGTTCGCCATCGGGGGCGTGTCGCCGGTGGGACACCTGAACCCGATCCGGGCGTGGCTTGATCCCCGGTTCCTTGATTTCGACGTGGTGTGGGCGGCGGCGGGCACGCCCCGGCACCTGTTCCCGATCGCGCCGGACCTGCTGGTGCGTCTGACCGGCGCGGTTCAGGCGGATTTCGTCGGCTGACCGCAGGCGCGGTGCAGACGATTAAAAAGACCTGACGCCCTCTGTACCTTCAGAAAGGTCCTAACCGCCCGACTTCAACCGCGCCTCGACGCCCTTCAGCACGGCGCCCGCGCCCCAGTCCTGCTGCTTCAGCGCGTTCAGCAGGGCCACGAGGTTGCCGTCGCGGATCTTCTCCAACTCGGGGATCTCGTAGGCGCCGGATTGCGCGTCGGACTGGGTGGCGATGGTCTCGACCAGTTCCTCGTCCATCTCGGGAACGTCGGTCAGCTTGGTCCACGGCCACTGTAGTGCCGGGCCGAACTGGTGCAGGAACTGCCGCATCCCGCCTTCGCCGCCGCCGAGGCGGTACGTCTCGAACAGGCCCATCTGCGCCCAGCGCAGGCCGAACCCCATGCGGATCGCGTCGTCGACCTGTTCGGTCGTGGCGATGCCGTCCTTGACCAGCCACAGCGCCTCTCGCCAGACGGCTTCCAGCAGGCGGTCGGCGATGTGGGCGTCGATCTCTTGCGCCAGCCGCAGGGGATACATGCCGATGCCGGTCAGGAAGTCTTCGGCTGTGTCCAGAACCTCGGGAGGCGTAATGTCGGACCCGGCGATCTCGACCGCGGGCAGCAGATAGACCGGGACGAAGGGGTGCGCGACGATGATCTGCTCGGGCCGCCGCGACATGGCCTGAAGGTCCGACGGCTTAAAGCCCGACGTGGACGAGGCGATCACCGCCGCCGGGTCGACGTGGCTTTGCAGCGTCTGGTAGATCGTCTGCTTCAGCTCCAGCCGCTCGGGCACGCTTTCCTGAATCCAGCGGGCGCCGGTCACTGCCTCGGACATGGTGGTGGTGAACACCACCTCGCCCTCGGGCGGCAGCGGCGCATCCAGCACACGGGGCAGCGCCTCGCGCGCGCCGGCAAGCACCTCTTGCACGCGGCGCGCGGCTTCGGGCGCGGGGTCGAACACGCGGACCTCCCAGCCCATCAGCGCGAAACGGGCGGCCCAGCCGCCCCCGATCACACCTCCGCCGATAATCGCGACATGTCCGGCCATGATCAGTTCACGCACACGTTCTGAAGCGCCCCGGAGGACGACAGGATTTCATTGCAGCCGAACAGCGGCTTCACCGGCGCGCAGGTCTTCGACCGGGCAAGGCAGTAGCCTTCGCATTGCGTTGCTGCGGTGCAGGCCTTGTTGGCGTCCCGTGTCGGGAACACGCAGGCGTAGGCCGACGAATTGCCCGCGCGGCTCCAGCGGCCGCCCTTTTCCTCGCAGATCACCCTTTCGCTATCCAGCGCATCAAGGTTCGAGGGGTCGATCACCGGGTTGCGCGCAGGCGTCATCAGCGGCGCCTCGGGCGGCGGCGGCTCTGCCTGCACCTCGGGGCCGGGTTCACCGTCGCCCGGCATGTCGGGATCGGGAAGTTCGCTGTCAGGCTCGGCGGCGGCAGCGGGCGCGGTGTCGCGCATCCCGCCGAACGGGAACACCCGTTCGACCTGACCACAGGCGGCGGTCAGACCGAGCATCGCGAGAAGGATCAGAGTACGCGGCGTCATGGCTTCAATGGACCTTTCTACCGTTTCTTCAGGTTCAGCTTGCGGCGCACGTCTTCGGGGCCGATCACGGTCGCGCCGATCCCCTCGATCACGCCCACCGCGCGTTCGACCAGCTGGGCGTTGGTGGCCAGCACCCCGCGATCCAGCATCAGGTTGTCTTCCAGCCCGACCCGCACATTGCCGCCCGCCAGCACCGAGGCGGCGACGAACGGCATCTGGTGGCGCCCCAGCGCGAAGGCCGAGAAGGTCCAGCCGTCGGGGATCGCGTTCACCATCGCCATGAAGGTGTTCAGGTCGTCCGGCGCGCCCCACGGCACGCCCATGCACAGCTGCACCAGCGCGGGGTCGTTCAGCACGCCTTCGTCCACCAGCTGCTTGGCGAACCATAGGTGGCCGGTGTCGAACGCCTCGATCTCGGGCTTCACGCCAAGCTCGGTCATGATCGCGCCCATCGCCCGCAGCATTCCGGGGGTGTTGACCATCACGTAATCGGCTTCGGCGAAGTTCATCGTACCGCAGTCGAGGGTGCAGATCTCGGGCAGGCAATCGCGGATGTGGGCGACACGCGACTCGGCGCCGATCATGTCGGTCCCTGCCCCCGGCGGCAGCGGTGCATCGGTCGAGCCCAGCACCAGATCGCCGCCCATCCCGGCGGTGAGGTTCAGCACGACATCGACGTCCGAGGATCGGATGCGATCGGTCACTTCGCGGTACAACGCAGGATCGCGCGACGGCGCCCCGGTGTCGGGGTCGCGGACGTGGCAATGGACGACCGCCGCCCCGGCCTTGGCCGCATCGATGGCGCTGGACGCGATCTCTGCCGGTGACCGCGGGACATGCGGCGACCGGTCCTGCGTCGCACCGGACCCGGTCACGGCGCAGGTTATGAAAACCTCGCGGTTCATTGCCAATGGCATCGGTCGTGCCCCCTTTGTTCCACTCAAGCCCCAGAATCCACGACAATACAAGGCACTGCCTTGTGTGGCCCTCCGGATTAACGGGTGGGTGTGGCAGGATGGCGATGACCGCACGGGGCGTTTTCAACGCTGCGGTTCGCCCGGCGTCAGCGGCCACAACCGGGGGCTGTGGCGTGGGCGCTGAAGCTCTCGCGTCAGGCTGCCAGCGCGGCGGGGAGGCGTTCGCGTCCGGTCGTGCGGGACAGGCTGGCTGTCACGCCGACGAACAGGGCCAGCAGCACCAGCGCCCCCAGCGCGGCGCGGGGGAAGTCGCCCGCGACGTTCATGCCGACCAGCAGGAAGAACGGCCAGCTCAGGAACACCAACCCGCCGCCAAGGCAGTACAGCGCCGGGCGCAGCGGCAGAAGCCCCACCAACGCGGGCAGCAGGAAGATTTGCGGCAGGAAGTAGAACACCCAGCCAAGCGGACCGAACAGCCCCACCAGCAGGCCCAGCAGGAACAGCCGCGCCACCAGCCTTTGCCGGCGGTCCAGCGGCGCCGTGACGTGGTAACCCCACACCAGACCGGCCAGCATCGCCAGTTTGCCCAGCAGGCCGAACACCAGCGGCGTTTCCCCGATCCGCACGTTGCGGGCGGTCATGTCGATGGTCTCTGCCATGCCCAGCGCCGACGCGATGCCGTTCAGCACGACCTCGGCCGAAAAGGTCACGCCGGTGATCTGCGTGCCCGCCACAGCGTTCGTGACGCTGGCCAAGAAGGCGTGATGCAGGTCGGGGCCGGCCAGCACAAGGCTAAGCGCCGCGCAGCCCAGCGCCGCCGTCGCGAACCCGCCCAGCGCGCGCCAGTCGCGGTTGGCAAGGAAGATCAGGATCAGCGCGGCGGGCCCAAGCTTCAGCGCCGCCGCGATGCCCAGCAGCGCGCCGCCCAGCCATGACCGCCCGGCGCCGTAGCGTTCGAAGGCCAGCAGCGTCAGGAACACCACAAGGATATGCGGCTGCAATTGCACCATCGCCATGAAGCTTGTCAGCGATGTCAGAAGCGCCACGGCACTGACCGCGATCCATGCCCACAGCGGCATGGCCCAGCCGCGCGCCATCCGCCACGCGACAAGGCTGCTGGCGGCCAGAAGGCAGACCAGCACGATATCGGCGGCACGGAAGAACGTCTGCGGCTCCAGCGCGCCCGCCAGCGGCGAGACCAGCGCGGCCCACAGGGGCGGGTAGACGTAAGGCAGCACCTCGCCGCCATACAGGCCGATCTCTTGCAGCGCGGGCATCCATGCCGGGGGGGTGCCGCCGAAGAAGCCTTCAGGCGCGGCATAGACAAGGTCGAACCGGTCGTGTGCGAACAGCCAGCCGGCCATGTAGATCGCTGAAAGATCAGGGGGATGCGTATTCCACATAAAGCGGATGCCGATGGACATGACGGCGCCCAGAAGGATCAACGCCGCGCCAAGGCGAACGCGGGTGTCCGCGGTCTGCGTCGTGTCGTTCGAGAGTGCCACCACCGCCCCAGTTCCCACCCGGTCGTTTCCGTTCCCGATACAGTGGGAAGGGAAAAGGGCAGGAATGCGGCTTTTGCCTAGGCATTTAAGTGGTTTTTAGTCGATCCGAAGGGATCGGCCGGGGTCTGCTTTGGGCGATCAGGCGCTTTTCAGCTTGGGACGCGCGCCGCACGCGGCCCAGTCGCGAACCGCGTCGCCGAAGGCGCCGAACAGCTTTTGCGACACCGGGTCGTTCTCGGCGTTGTATTCCGGGTGCCATTGCACCGACAGCGTGAAGCCAGAGGCGCCCTTGACGTACAGCGCCTCGGGCGTGCCGTCGTCGGCCACACCGTCGATCACGATCCGGTCGCCGGTCTCGTCCACGCCCTGCCCGTGCAGGGTGTTGGTCATGACGACCGTGTCGCCCATCAGCGCCGCGAAGGGGCCGCCGTCCTGAAACGTCACCTTCTGGCGCAGGGCGAAGACCTCTTCCTCGGTGCCGTCGGGCGGCATCCGGTGGTTCATGCGGCCCGGAAGCTCGCGGATCTCGGGGTGCAGGGTCGAACCGTAGGCCACCGCGACCTCTTGGAACCCGCGGCAGACGCCAAGGTAGGGCTGCCCGCGTTCGGTCAGGGCGCGCACCAGCGGAAGCGCGATGCGGTCGCGATCCCGGTCGAAGGTGCCGTGCGCTTCGGTTTCGTCGTGGCCATATTCGTTCGGGTGGACATTGGGACGGCCGCCGGTGAACAGGAAGCCGTCGCACTGGTCCATCAGTTCCTCGACCGACACCAGGTCCGGGTCGGTGGGAACGATCAGCGGCGTACATTGCGACACCTTGGCCACGGCGCGGCTGCAGTGAAGCCCTGCCCCGTGCACCCGGTAGCGGTCATTGATCAGGTGGCTGTTGCCGATGATGCCGACGATGGGCCGTGCCATGTGTCTTCCTGCTCGCTGTGTCGCTGACAGACGATACATAAGCCCTGAACGGCCGATGGTCGAGAGCACAGGCGCACAGGCCGCCCGCCCCGTCAGCACATGCCTGCGAAACGGGCAGTCGGTGAGGGTTGGGTGGAGTGAGGCGTGCGGTGCGCGGGCGGTGCGCGGGTGGCGTGTTGTGTGGTGATCCACGGGGGCGGCGAACCCGAGGCGATCCGCAGGGTGCGCGGTCCACCGCGCACCGGATGCAAGCGGCAAGCCAACCCGTAGGGTGCGCGGTCTCCGCGCACCCCATGCATGCGGGGATCGCGCGCCCTACCCTTTGGCCTTCAATTGCAGGCGGCGGGCGTGCAGCACCGGCTCGGTGTAGCCCGAGGGCTGGTCGACCCCCTTGAACACCAGATCGCAGGCAGCCTGGAACGCGATGCCGTCGAAGTCAGGCGCCATCGGGCGGTAAGCCGCGTCGCCTTCGTTCTGACGATCCACGACCGCGGCCATCTTCTTCAGCGCGGCCATCACCTGTTCGCGGCTGACGACACCGTGGTGCAGCCAGTTCGCCAGCGCCTGACTGGAGATCCGGCAGGTGGCGCGGTCTTCCATCAGGCCGATGTCGTTGATGTCGGGCACCTTGGAACAGCCGACGCCCTGATCGACCCAGCGCACGACATAGCCAAGGATGCCTTGGGCGTTGTTCTCGATCTCGGCGGCGATGTCCTCGTCGGACAGGTTCTGACCCGTCATCACCGGCACCGTCAGCAGGTCCGACAGCGTGCCGCGCGGACCGCCGGCGGCGATGCCGTCCTGCACCGCGAACACGTCAACCTCGTGGTAGTGGGTGGCGTGCAGCGTCGCGGCGGTCGGCGACGGCACCCAAGCACAGGTCGCGCCCGCCTTCGGGTGGCCGATCTTGGCCTTCAGCATATCGGCCATCAGGTCCGGCATCGCCCACATGCCCTTGCCGATCTGCGCCTTGCCCTGAAGCCCGCAGGCCAGCCCGATATCGACGTTGCGATCCTCGTAGCTTGCGATCCACTTGGCGTTCTTCATCTCGCCCTTGCGGATCATCGGCCCCGCTTCCATTGCGGTGTGGATCTCGTCCCCGGTGCGGTCGAGGAAGCCGGTGTTGATGAAGGCCACCCGGTTTTTCGCGGCGCGGATGCATTCCTTGAGGTTCACGCTGGTGCGACGTTCCTCGTCCATGATGCCCAGTTTCACGGTATTGGCCGGAAGGCCCAGCATCTGCTCGACCCGCGTGAAAATCTCATCCGCGAAGGCGACCTCTTCGGGGCCATGCATCTTGGGCTTCACGACATAGACCGATCCGGCGACCGAGTTGCGCAGGCCGTCCGTCTTGGACAGGTCGTGCATCGCGATCAGCGTGGTGATGGCGGCGTCCATCAGCCCCTCGAACACCTCGTTGCCGTCGCGGTCGAGGATCGCGGGGTTGGTCATCAGGTGACCCACGTTCCGCACCAGCATCATGGCGCGGCCCTTCAGCACCAGCTTGCCGCCATCGGGCGAGACATAGGTGCGGTCGCCTTCCAGCTTGCGGGTGAAGGTGGTGCCGCCCTTGGACACCTCTTCGGTCAGATCGCCCTTCATCAGGCCCAGCCAGTTGGCATAGGCCAGCGTCTTGTCCTCACCGTCGACGCAAGCGACCGAGTCCTCGCAGTCCATGATCGCCGACACCGCCGATTCCAGCGCGATGTCCGAGATACCGGCCGGGTCCTGCTGGCCCACCGGGGTCGAGGGATCGACGGTGATCTGGATGTGCAGCCCGTTGACGCGCAGCAGGAACGCCGCCGGGTCGGCGGAATGACCCGCGAACTGCATCGGATCGGCCAGTCCGGTCTCTCCGGCGCCGTTCTCGACCAGCAGCGTGCCGCCCTCGGCCTTCAGCGACGTCACATCGGCCCACGATCCGCCCGCCAGCGGCGCGACCTTGTCCAGATGCGCCTTTGCCCATGCGATCACGCGGCCACCGCGTTCGGCGTCATAGCCCTTGCCCGCAGGCGTGTCGCCCAGCGCGTCTGTGCCGTACAGTGCGTCATACAGCGAGCCCCAGCGCGCGTTCGCGGCGTTCAGCGCATAGCGCGCGTTGGTGATCGGCACGACAAGCTGCGGGCCGGCGATGGTGGCGAACTCGGGGTCGATGCCGGTCGTCTCGATGGCGAAATCCTCGCCTTCCTCGACCAGATAGCCGATCTCGCGCAGGTAGGCTTCGTGTGCCTCCGGATCATGCCCGGCGCCCTTGCGGTCAGAAAACCACGCGTCCAGCTTCGCCTGCAGCGCGGCGCGCTTGTCCAGCAGGGCGCGGTTTTTCGGGCCAAGGTCGTGGATCAGGGCCGACAGCCCGTCCCAGAACGCATCGACCGACACGCCGGTGCCCGGCACCGCCTGCGTCTCGATGAACTCCGCCAGTTGCCCGTCGACCTGAAGCCCGGCTTTCGTCACTCGCGCCATGTGTTGTTCCATCCCTGTCCAGAAACGCGCGCCCGAAGGCGGCCCAGCCCTGAATAGGGCAGATGGGCGGACAGACGCAACACGGGCGGAGATCCCATGCCCGTCCGGCAGGGGCGACGGTCATTTCTGGAACGGCAAGGTCTGCTAAGTCAAAAGCCGCCCTACTACGGGGCGGCTGTCGCTTTCAGTGCAGGCACATGTTCGCAGTGTCGTCCCACCGCGCGCGCACGACGCTTGTCGACTCCCGCGTCTCTTCTTGGCGGACAAGGCAGCGGCGGCTGACCAGCCGCGACGACACCCGGAAGTTGCGGTCGATGCGTACCACCAGAAGCTTCTGGAACGTCCCGTCCAGCGTAACCGAAATCTCGTCCGCTTTGCTGAAGGGCGTGATCGTGCAGATCTTGACCGACTCGCCGTTCAGGCAGCCGTCTTCGCAATCGCACTGGTCATTGCCCAGCTTGGCCAGGCTGATGCCATAGGTGATTGCGCCGTGCAGTTCGCCGATCTGCGCATAGACGTTCAGGTGCCGCCCCGTATCGAGGTGGTAGTCCCGTGCCAGATAAAGCAGCTGGTAGAAATACGGCACCAAGGAAAGATCTGCCTCTGGGCAAAGATACCTGAGTGACGCTTCCAACTCTCGACGCGACATGGGCTTATCTTGCCCACCACCGTCTTGTCCAAGTTCAGAGTGTGTCCGGGTATCCTCCCAGCACACCCACTTCGAATCTTCCCAGAACCCATCGGGAAATTCATCATGATACATTTGTAGTGTCCCCATCCGACATTTCGGGAATCACACGCAAATGCGGAATTTCCAAGGCAAGGCGCCCGAAGAAGACGCCAAAGGCGCGGGGAGTCGCCGGGGAAAATCGCGTGCCGGCAAGTCATTGCCGATGTGACCGGCGTGGGCGGAATACCCGCTATGCGAAAATCGTAAAGAAATCATTACAACTTAAAGTGTTAAAGAGTGTTTTTAACCACTTAAATTTTTGGGTTTGCGGCGCGTCCCGCGCCATTTCGCTTTTGAAACGACCCGAGCGGCGCAGGGTCCGGTCGGACTGGCTGGAAGATCAGCCAGTCTCGACGCGGAACGCGCGGAAAATTTATTGAACTTCTTCCGCTTCGCCGGTGCGCCCGTCAATAATGACGTCTGGATTGTCGGGATTGTTTCCTTCTTCGGCAAGATTGCCCAAGTAATACGCGCCATAGCCAAGCGCGAATAGGACGACGACCGCCATGCCGATCAGCGGGCCTCGGTGCCAGCGGGTCTGTTTTTCGATGTTCGTGTCGGGTGCGGACATTGCATCCTCCTGTCGTTGACCTTCGGGAACCAACGACGGGACCGCGCCCACGGTTCGGTCACGAAACCGCGAGGTCAGGCGCGCCAGAACTTCGTGGTGAACAGGACGATCACGACCATCACCTCGAGCCGCCCGATCAGCATCGCGGCAGACAGAATCCACTTCGCGGTATCGGGCAGCGGCGCGAAATTGCCCGACGGCCCGATGATCGGACCAAGACCGGGGCCGATGTTCGCCAAAGTCGCCGCCGCGCCAGACACGGATGTGACTGTGTCCAGCCCCGTCGTGGCCAGCAGGACCGAGAACAGGCCCAGAAGCACCACGAAGGCCACAAAGAACGAGATGACCGAATCCATCACGTCCTTGCCAACCGGCCGGCCCTCGTACCTTGGGGTGAACACGCCATGGGGGGCGTGGATCTTGCCGACTTGGGCGCGGATGGAGGCGAACAAAAGCTGATAGCGGAAGATCTTGACCGAACAGGCGGTCGATCCGGCGCAGCCGCCGATCAGGCCGATGAAGAAGAAGGCCACCACCGGGAACCCGCCCCACAGCTGATAGTCGACGCTGGCAAAGCCGGTGCCCGAGATGATCGAGGTGACGTTGAACAGCCCTTCGCGCAGGGCATGTTCGGCGTGGTCGTCGTTGGCGATGACGCGGTACACGGCCATCACCCCCACAAGGATCGCGATGGTGCCAAGATAGGCGCGGATCTGGCTGTCGCGCATGATCGGCTGCGCGGTGCCGGCCATCATCTGCACGTAGCGAACGAACGGCAGGCTAGCCAGAACCATGAACACCGAGGCCACGTATTCCGCCGGCCCCTGAAAGGTGCCGAAGGACGCGTCGTAGGTGGAAAAGCCGCCCGTCGAAATCGTGGTCAGCGCATGGTTCAACGCATCGAACCCATCCATCCCGGTGGCAAGATAGGCCATCACGTTGGCCAAGGTCAGCAACAGGTAGATCACCGAGATGCGGCTGGCGATCTCTGCCGCGCGGGGCAGCACCTTGCCGCCGGTGTCGAACGCCTCGGACCGGAAGATCTGCATCCCGCCGACGCGCAGTTCGGGCAGGAATACCATCGCGACCACGATGATCCCGACGCCCCCGAACCATTGCAGCATGGATCGCCACAGAAGGATGCCCTCGGGCAGGTCGTCCAGCCCCGAGAAAACCGTGGCCCCCGTGGTGGTCATGCCGGACATCGCCTCGAAATAGGCGTCGACCATACGGGCGTCGGGCGGGCCAAGCATGAAGGGCAGCGCACCGAACACCGGCATGAACAGCCAGACGCTGGTGGCCAGAAGAAAGGTCTGCTGGATCGTCAGCCGCTCAGCGACGCCATTGGCGCAGGCGATCGCGATGGACCCGCCACAGACAAGGGTCAGCACCCCCGCCTCTAGGAAGATGTGCCAATGACCGTTGCTGTACAGCAGGTCCGCGAACATCGGGACGACCATCGTCACCCCGATGAAGGCGATGAGAAGGCCGGTCACATATCCTACGGGACGAAGGTCGAACATGGCCGGCAGGCTTGTCTCTGCACCGCGGCGCTGTCAAGCGGCCGGGTGATCGTGACGCCGGGCTGTGACCCCGGCGATCACGCCCCGCTACCCGACGTGGTACAGGCTTTCGAACAGCCGCGGGTCAAGACTGGCCGCCGCGAAGGTGTCGCCCTCGGTCAGGACCGACACCGCGTCGTGGCTGTGCAGGCTTTCCTGATGGCTGGCGACGACACGGAAATCGCCGACGCGCACGTCGGCTTGCAACTGCTCCGAGAACAGACGCGCCGCGTCCTCGACGAAAATCGGGTTGGCTGCGTTGAGTTCCGCAAAGGCCTGTTCGTCCTCGCGCTTGACCATCACCTGCGTCTCGGTCGGCACCGCGCGGCGGCACATCTCGACAAGATCCTCGAACCACAGGCAGCCCTGCCCCTCTTCCACCACGACCGACACCCGCGCCACCGACCGCTGCGAATGCGGCGTGGCCAGTTGACCGCGCTGCGCCCGCGCGTGTTCGCTGAGTTCCAGCGAACAGGGGCAGGTCGACGAATAGACGTAATCCAGATGGATCACCTTGCGCCGTTCTCCCGCCTGTTCGACCAGTTCCAGCGCGATGTCGTAATACTGATAGCCCGAGAGGCCGGACCGCAGGCTGTCCACCTTCATCGGGAACCGGAACCGCATCATGATCCGCGCGTCGAAGCTTTCGAGGTCGGACTTGTAGTCCTCTAGCGCGGCGGCGATCACCTCGAAGCTGAACGTCTCTTCGGCGTGCTTGTAGAACGACCGCATGATGCGGGACATGTTGATGCCCTTCTTCCCGGCGTCGAGGCTGACGGTACCGGTGATCGAGGTTTCAAGCGTCAGGTCGCCGTTGTCGCGGGTGTGATACCGGATCGGCAGGCGGAAGTTCGAAATCCCGACATGCTGGATCGCGCGCTTTGCGCCGCGGATCAGGCTTTCGGGCCCGTTCTGCAAATCGGGCAACGTGGCGCGATAGTTCGGCCCGGCCTCGAAATCCTCGGGATAGGCGCGGGCCAGCGCCGGATAGTCGGCGGGACCGGGCCGCGCCAGCAGCCGGGTCAGCGCCGGGTCGACGTCGCGGATCTCTTCCGGCGCGGCGGTCCCGGCCCAGCGGCGCAGCACGTCGAGAGCGCGTTCGGCGTCGGCGCGGTCAAGGCCGTCGCCCATTTTAGTGAAGACGTTCATGATGCATCCCCTTGCGGCATCGTCCGGCCAGCACCTAGTGCCGGCTGTTGCGGTTGCAATCAAAGCTGAAGGGGATACGTGCCGCTTGCCGCCACGGATCACCCATGCCGGACCTTGTCGCCACGCCGCGCCCCTTGTCGCGGAAACGGGGCAAGGCTACTGTCCGCGAAACTCCCAACACGGTGTTTCATGAAAATCGGAATACTCCAGACCGGGCACCTGCCCGACGCGCTTCAGTCCGAGTTCCCAGACTATCCAACCATGTTCCAGAACCTGCTTGCGGGACAGGGTTTCGAGTTCGAGACCTACCCGGTGCTTGAAATGGTGCTGCCCGGTTCGATCCACGCCGCCGATGGCTGGCTGATCACCGGCTCGCGCCACGGCGCCTATGAGGATCATCCGTGGATCCCGCCGCTGGAACAGTTCATCCGCGACGCCCACGCCGCCGACATCCCGTTGGTCGGTATCTGCTTCGGCCATCAGATCATCGCGCAGGCGCTGGGGGGCAAGGTCGAGAAATATTCCGGCGGCTGGACCGTCGGGCGTCAGTGCTATCACTTCGACGGGGTCGGCGACGTGTTCGTGAACGCGTGGCATCAGGACCAAGTGACGGAACGCCCGGATGGCGCCGAGGTCATCGCCACCGGCCCGCACAGCCCAAACGCCGGGCTGCTGTACGGACGCCACGCCTTTACCCTTCAACCCCACCCCGAGTTCGAGGCCCCCTATGTCGAAGGGCTGCTGGACAAGCGCGCCCCCGGTGTGGTGCCCGCCGACCTGATCGAGGCCGCCCGCACCCAGCTGGACGAAACGGTGGACCGCCCCGTGACCGCGGAAATGATCGCAAGGTTCTTCAAGGAGCGCCGCCATGTCTGACTGGAACTCTGCCCTGCCCGATGCCGCCCAAGCGTGGCTGGAAGGCCGACGGCTGGACGAGGTCGAGTGCATCGTCGCCGACCTTGCCGGCGTTGCGCGCGGCAAGGCGATGCCCGCCGCCAAATTCGCCAAGCAGCCGTATTTCTACCTGCCCAACTCGATCTTCCTGCAGACGATCACCGGGGACTGGGTCGATGACGGGTCGGACTTTACCGAGCCGGACATGATCCTGCGCCCGGATTTCGAGACCGCGACCGCCGCGCCGTGGACGGCCGACTGGACGCTACAGGTGATCCACGACATCGAAGATCGGGACGGCAACCCGATCCCCGTTGCCCCGCGCAACGTGCTTAAACGCGTCGTACAATTGTACAACGACCGCGGATGGGAGCCGATCGTCGCGCCCGAGATGGAATTCTTCCTTGTCGCGCGCAACATCGACCCGAACCAGCCGGTCGAGCCGCCGATGGGACGCTCGGGCCGCCGGGCCGCCGCGCGTCAGGCCTATTCCATGTCGGCTGTCGACGAATACGGCACCGTCATCGACGACATCTACGACTTCGCCGAGGCGCAGGGCTTCGAGATCGACGGCATCCTGCAGGAAGGCGGCGCCGGGCAGATCGAGATGAACCTGCGGCACGGCGATCCGGTGAAGCTGGCCGACGAGATCTTCTATTTCAAGCGCCTGATCCGCGAGGCCGCGTTGCGGCACGACTGCTTCGCGACCTTCATGGCCAAGCCGATTCAGGACGAGCCGGGCTCGGCGATGCACATCCACCATTCGGTGGTCGACGCGAAGACGGGCCAGAACATCTTCTCGAACCCCGACGGCAGCGAGACCCCGGCCTTTCGCCACTTCATCGGCGGGATGCAGCGGCACCTGCCCTCGGTCATCGCGGTGATGGCGCCTTACGTGAACAGCTATCGCCGGTACGTGCGCGACCATGCGGCACCGATCAACCTTGAATGGGCCAGCGACAACCGCACCACGGGCATCCGGGTGCCGGTGTCGGGCCCCACGGCGCGCCGGGTCGAGAACCGGATCGCCGGGATGGACTGCAACCCCTATCTTGGCATCGCGGCCTCGCTGGCGTGCGGCTATCTGGGGCTTGTCGAACAGATCGAACCGCGCCCGGCCTTCGCTGGCAACGCCTATGACCTCGAACCCGCGCTGCCCGACGGGCTTGGCGTTGCGCTGGACCAGTTCGCGGGCGCCGAGGCGATCCGCGAGGTCCTGCACCCCGAGTTCAGCCGCATCTACGAGGCGGTGAAACAGGTCGAGTATCAGGAGTTCCTGCAGGTGATCAGCCCGTGGGAACGCGAGCACCTTCTACTGAACGTCTGAGGCCATGAACCTTCTTCACGCCAACGACCGGCCCGGCACGTATCCCGGCAGCTGGTACGCCGCCAGTGCCGAGCCGCTGCCGCCCTTCCCCGCGCTGGACGGCGACACGCGCGCCGACATCGTTATCGTCGGCGGCGGTTTCACCGGCCTGTCGACCGCGCTGCACGCCGCTCGCCTTGGCTATGACGTCGCGGTGATCGAAGCGCATCGCGTCGGCTTCGGCGCGTCGGGCCGCAACGGCGGGCAAGTTCTGGTGGGCCAACGCAAGGATCAGGTCTGGCTGGAACAGACCTTCGGCAAGGACGACGCCCGCAAGCTTTGGGACATCGGCTGGGAATCGGTTGAACTGGTCAAATCGCTGATCGCGGACCACGGCATCTACGCGGAATGGCGGACCGGCGTGGCTGACGCTGCGTGGTCGGCCGAGGACGCCGCCCACGCCGCCGAATATGCCGCCAAGCTGCGCGACGACTATGGCCTTGCCTCGGCGCAGGCGCTGGACCGTGACGGCATTCGCGCGCTGATCGGGTCCGAGGCGTTTCACGGCGGCATGATCGAACGTGCCTCGGGTCACCTGCACCCGCTGCGGTATGCGTTCGGGCTGGCGAAGGCGGCGGTCGAGGCCGGCGTGCGCATCTACGAGCGGACCGAGGCGCAGTCGGTAAAAACCGGCATCGTGCGCACCGCGTCGGGCACAATCCGGGCCGATCAGGTCGTTCTGGCCTGCAATGGCTATCTCGGCGGGCTGGAGCGCAAGGTCGCGGCGCGGATCATGCCGATCAACAACTTCATCGTCGCGACCGAACCCCTTGGCGACCGCGCGCGCGAGGTTCTGGCCGAGGATATCGCGGTCGCCGACACCAAGTTCGTGGTGAATTACTGGCGCCTGTCGCATGACGGGCGGCTGCTGTTCGGCGGTGGCGAGAACTATGGCTACCGCTTTCCGAAGGACCTTGCCGCCGTCGCGCGCAAACCGATGTTAGAGATCTACCCGCAACTGGCCGACGTGAAGATCGACCACGCGTGGGGCGGCACGCTGGCGATCACCCGGTCGCGGATGCCCGACTTTGCCCGGCCCCGGCCCGGCATCTGGTCCGCCTCGGGCTATTCGGGCCACGGGGTCGCGATGGCGACGCTGGCGGGCAAGATCCTTGCGCAGGCAATGCACGGGGACATGAGCCGGTTCGACGTGATGGCCAAGGCCCGTCCGCCCGCCCTGCCCCCGCTGGGTCCGGCGCGCGGCACGCTGGTGGCTTTGGCGATGTCGTGGTTCGCCTTGCGCGACCGGCTGGGGATGTAACGCGGGCAGCGCCCGCTTTATGCAGACTGCCCGTCCCGGGCCGAGGGATGCACCGCCTCGGATGCGTCCGCCCCCACGACGCGGCGCTTGCGCAGCAGGAACACCTTGCCCCACCCCCGAAAGGTGCCCACCGACGGCGCCAACGGGTCGCACGGAAACCTGTCGCGCCAGTCGTCTGGAAGCGGCAGGCCCAGCGTTTCGGATTTTTCCAGCATCCAGACCAGCGGGATGTTCGCCAGCGGGCGCGCCGCTTCGAATCCCGACAACTGGCCGCCGATATCCCCGTGCGAGCCTCGGAACCACATCTGTTCCACCGTGCCGCTGTGGCCGGGCCGCGTCTTCCAGAGAACGGGCGAGAACGCCTCTCTCGTTTCGTGAAGCGCCAGCGCCTGAAAGCCGTGGCGGATATGCGGCCCAAGCTCGTGGTTGTGGAACAGGTGCGGGCGTTCGGTCCATTGCCAGACGATGGGCAGGCGCAGGCCCAGCGCCTTGACCGTGTCCCAGACGCCGACCATCTCGACCTCGACCAGCGGATGACAGCGTCGCTCGCGGAAGATCGAGGCGCCGGGGCTGTCGCCGTTGCGTTCGTAATATCGGTACGCCAGCCGGATGTTGCGTTCCGTCGCGTGTTCCGGAAGCAGCAGCCCCACACGGTCGATCAGCCCGGCCAGTGACCGAACCGCATAGCCGCCGCGCGAATAGCCGAACAGCCAGATGCGATCGCCCGGATGATAGCGCGAGGACAGAAAACCATAGACCCGGCGGATCTGCCGGTTGATGCCGCGTCCCTCGATCACATCGCGGGAACTGCGCCACCCGGTCCACTGGATGCCGGATTCATAGCGCACCGACAGCCGCCGGCCGGTCCCGTTCGAGGATCGCGCGACCTCTTGCAGCAGCTTGTACAGCAAACCGGCGTTGGTCTCGCGCCCCGCGTCCAGCGAGGACAGCGTGCCGTCAAGGATGATGACGTGATCGACCGCACCGCGCACCGGCGCGGGCGTCGTTTCGGCCCGCGGGCGCAGGCGCAGCCAGCCTAGAAGGCGGTCGCGCCAGCGCATGTTAGTTTCCTCCTGCCGTCACGCCTTTCACGCGGCGTTCAGCAGCTCCCAGACCCGCATGGGCGTGAAGGGCATCGCGACGTTCTGGATCCCGCGGTCCCACACGGCGTCCTGCACCGCGTTGGTCACGGCGGCCAGTGCGCCGACGGTCCCCGCCTCGCCACAGCCCTTCATGCCCATGATGTTGGCGGTCGAGGGCACGGGTTCCGAGTTGAACATGATCCACGGCGTGTCATAGGCGCGCGGCATTGAATAATCCATGAAGGTCGCGGTCAGAAGCTGGCCGTCCTCGTCATAGACCACGCGTTCGTTGATCGCCTGACCGATACCCTGCGCAACGCCGCCGTGGACCTGCCCTTCGGCCAGCATCGGGTTGATCAGGTTCCCGAGGTCGTCGACCACGGTGTACTTGACCACCGTCGTTTCGCCGGTGTCGGGGTCGATCTCGACCTCTGCGAAATGCGCGCCGTTCGGATAGGACCGGCCGGGGATCTTCGCCTTTTCGCGGAACGACAGCAGGTCGGTGCGGTTCTTCTCGCGCGCCATCGCGGCCACCTCAAGGAAGCTGGGCGTGGCGTTCGAGCCTTCGATCCGGAACCGTTCGTCGTCAAAGCTGACGTCGCTTTCGTCGACGCCGTTTTCTTCCGCAAGGAACTTGGTGAAGGCCTTGGTCATCACCTCGACCGTGTACAGCACGGCGTTGTTCTGCGTCGTGACAGAGCGCGAGCCGCCCGTGCCGCCACCGATGGCGATGCGGTCGCTGTCGCCCTGAACGAAGCTGATCTTGTCCACCGGAATCCCGGTCTGGTCGCTGAGGAACTGCGCGAACACGGTCTCGTGCCCCTGCCCGTTCGACTGGGTGCCGACGTAGATCGTGGCGGTGCCGTCCTCGTTGAAATCGACCTGCGTGTGCTCGGACGGATCGCCGAGGATCGATTCAATGTAATAGCACAGGCCAAGCCCGCGCAGCTTGCCCGCCTCGGCCGACTTGGCCTTGCGCGCCGCGAAGCCCGCAAGGTCGGCCTCGGCCTCGGCGCGGTTCAGCACCTTGTTGAAATCGCCCACGTCATAGTTCTCGCCCGTGACGGTCTTGTACGGGAACTTGTCGACCGGGATGAAGTTCTTGCGCCGCAATTCCAGCGGATCGACGCCCAGCACGCGGGCGGCGTTGTCCATCGAGCGCTCCAGCGCAAAGATCGCCTCGGGCCGGCCGGCGCCGCGATAGGCGTCGGTGGGGACGGTGTTGGTGAAGATGCCCTTCACCTCCAACAGCGCGTGCTGCACGTCGTAGACGCCCATCAGAACGCGGGCGAACAGGAAGCTTTGGATGAACTGGCCGAAGTTCGAGCTGTAGGCGCCCATGTCGGACATGGTCTGAACCCAGTAGCCGATCAGCTTGTTGTCGGCATCGAAGGCCATCTTGGTGGTCGAAACCAGCGCGCGGCCGCCGTTGTCGGTCAGCATCGCCTCGGTCCGGTCGGACATCCACAGCACCGGCTTTCCAGCGCGCTTGGACGCTTCGGCGATGACGAAATACTCGGGATACGGCGGGGCCTTCATGCCAAAGCCGCCGCCGACGTCGGGATGGGTCACGCGGACCTTTTCCTCGTCCATGCCGAAGCTTTTCGCGAGATGGGATTTCATACCCCAGACGCCCTGCCCGTTGAAGCACAGGTGCAGCTTGTCTCCGTCCCACTCGGCATAGGCGCCGCGCGGTTCCATCGAGTTCACGATGATCCGGTTGTCCACGACTTCCAGTTCGATGACCTTGTGGGCTTCTTCGAAGACCTTCTTGGTCGCCGCCTCGTCCCCGTCGCAGAAGTCGTAAACGATGTTGTCCTTGGTGTGGTCGGGGTGCAGTTCCTCGCCCCCCGGCACCGGGTCGATCTTGGCGGGCAGTTCGTCATAGTCGAATTCGATCAGCTCTGCCGCGTCCTTGGCTTGCGCCATCGTTTCGGCGATCACGCAGGCATAGGCTTCGCCGACATAGCGCACGCGATCCGTCGCCAGAACCGGGCGCGGCGCGGCGCAGCCTTCGGACCCATCGCGGTTCGGGACTTGGCTGAACTCGATGTTCATGTCGACGCCCGCGTCGATCAAGTCCTGCGCCGTCAGCACGGCGTGCACGCCATCCACGTCTTTCGCTTCTGCGGTGTCGATGCCCTTGATGACCGCATGTGCGACGGTCGAGCGGACGAAATAGGCCACCAGCGAGCCTTCCGGCGCGATATCCTCGACGTAACGGCCGTGGCCGGTCAGCAGACGCAGGTCCTCTACCCGCTTGACCGACTGGCTTTTCCCGAACTTCTCCATGCTGCGCTCCCTGATGCGTGGCCGTTTGCCGGGGAGCCTAGCCGTTCGCGCCCCGGTGTCCAGCCCCCGCGAACCGGAAGATCACGCAGATTCCGTGTCTTGCCGGGACGGCCCGACGTCCCCCTCCCAGCAGGCGTGGCGGCCAAGGCGGAAAACCACGATCTGGTCGCCGGGCCCGTAGGTCTTGCGCAGCCAGTCTGCGTCGTGGGGAAAGCTTTCTCCGGTCCGGCCATCCGGCTCGCGCCATGTCAGGCGGCCCTGCTGGGCGCCCCCGATCCGCAGCCGCAGGTCGCGCACCCCCATGACGTCCGCCATGCGACGATCGCCGTCGCGGCGGACCTTGATGGCGCGGTTCGCCCGCTGGCCGACGGCCCACAGGGCGGCAAGGCCCAGCAGCCCCAGCACAAGCGCACCCCAACGCAGGCGGGCGCCGATGCGGGCGTAGAAGCCCAGATCGGTCTCGACCGCGCCGGGCGTTTCGGGATCGTATCGTACCGGGCGTTCATCGCCTTCGGCCAGTGAATCGTAATACGAGGGATCGACGGTCACCGTCTCTGTCCGCCCACCGCCGCCGCGCGCCTTGAAGGTGAAGGTCACGAACCGCGTTTCGCCCTCGGCCCGCTTGTCGGTGACAGTGGCATAGGCCAGCGCCCCGTCCCGGTCGATCCGGTCCGCAAGAAACAGCGCCCCGGCGCTGAACAGCGTGGTCACCAGCAACGCGACCGCCAGCACGATTGCCGCCCAGCCGCCAAAGCGCAGGAACAGGCTGAACCAACTGCGCGGTTCCGTCCGATGATGCCTGCGCCGGTAGGTCGTCATTTGTCCCCTGCCTTGGTTCGTGCGCCAACCGTAAAAGAGTCCCCGCCCCGCGGGAAGCGGGATCGCGACACGAAGGAGGACGCCGTTGGATTAAGGATCGTCAAAGTATCTGATTTGTGAAATTCAAGCCGTAAAAATGCGCAATAATTTGCGGTTAATGTTCGCTTCGTACAGCAAGCCAATCGTCGATTTCGCCAATGTTGCGCAGCACGATGTCCGCGTGCGGGGCCAGCGTGTCGGCGTCGGCCATGCCCGTCAGCACGGCGACACAGTGCATACCAGCGGCGCGCCCGGCCTCTAGATCATGGGTGGAATCGCCGATCATCGCGATGGCACCCGGAGCCAGACCGACGGCTTCGGCAAAGGCAAGGCACATGCCTGGGTCCGGTTTGCCGCCATGCCCGGAATCGTAGCCAGCGATAAAGTCGAACATGCCGGACAGCCCCGCCGCTTCGATATGCGCGCGGGCGGGGACCTCGGCGTCGTTCGTGGCGATACCCAGCTTCAGGCCCGCATCGCGGAAGCCGGTGAACAGGGGAACCAGCGGCACCGCCTCGACCTGCGTCGCCTTGGCGGCGTTGGCATTCAGGCGGGCGACGATCTCTTCGCCTGACAGTTCGGGCACGCCCGGCCCCAGCAGCAGCACGATGTCGTCCGGTGTGCCCGCGATCACCGGGCTTCCCGGATCGAAGCGGCCCGCCGCGAAGTCGAAACCGATCCGCGCGCCCAGTTCCGATGCCCGTTCGATGTCACCCTGCGCGAAGTCGGTCAACGTCGCTGCGGCCCACGCATTCCACGTCGCTTCGAAATCGAACAGCGTGCCGTCCTTGTCGAACAAAAGCCCCTGTATTTTCGCCATCTGATCCCTCCTAGCGGTCGACCTTCCTTGCCACAGCCACGCGGCGTCCGACAGGCGGAACTCTGGTAGTTGACACAGACAATCAGTTTAGTTGACAATGCCAATCATGTACCGTCTTCGCGACTCCCTCGGCTATCGCCTTACCATCGCGTCCCGCGTTCAACAGCGGCGACTGGAAGAAAAGCTGCGCCCCCTTGGGCTGTCCCGTCTGGACTGGGTGATCCTTGTCGCCGTGGGGTACGAGGATCTGCGCCAGCCGTCCGACATCGCCGACCACGTCGGCGTCGACCGCACCGCAGTGTCCCGCGCCCTGCGCCGGATGGAAGAGGCCGGACTGATCGACCGCAACGACGGCAAGGGCGATGGCCGCACCCGGCATGTCGCCCTGACCGAGACTGGGCAGCGCACGCTAGCGGACGCCACCCCGCTTGCGCAGGCCAACGCCGAACTGATCGCCGACCGCCTGTCCGAGGGGGAACGGGAACTGCTGGCGCGGTTGCTGTCCAAGCTGATCACCGACGACGATTCACGTCCGTCCAAGTTCTGAGGTCCCGCATGGGCAAGCTGTTTTCCTACCGCAACCGCCCCGTCCACCTTGGCCCCTATCCGCTGGAGCGCCTGAAGCGCACCGACCGGGCCGAAGGGCTGGACGCGCTGCCGCCGATGCAGGGCCTGTCGTTCCGGCGCCCGGACGATCCGCTGTCCATCGTGAACGCGATGCAGGAATACCAGGCGATGCTGGACGCGACCCGCGACGGCACCGTGCGCGCCCGCGCCGAGATCCCGGACGACCCGGTCGAGCGGGCCAACCACCTGAAAGCGTTCGGCTATTACCTTGATAGCGGAATGGTCGGCACCTGCGAGATCCCGACAGGCGCTTGGCTGGACGCGCCGATTGCCAACCCCGACGTGGACCGGCTGGCCGAGAAGATCCGCACCATGCAGCCCAAGACGCTGGCTGCCGGGATCGACGTCATCATGGCGGGCCTGCGGGAATCGCTGGCCACACCCCCCGGCGATATCCGCCATCACACCCACGCGCTGGTGTTCCTGTGCGAGCACCCCCGCGACCCGCGCAAGGACGAGCCCGGCACCGACTGGATAAACGACGCACAGGATCACCGCGCCTGCCTGCGGACGATGGAAACCGCCGTGACGCTGGCGAACTATATCCGCCTGCTGGGGTTCGAGGCGCGCGCCCATTCCGCCGCGCAATCCGACGTGGACCTGACGCGGCTTGCCGTCGCCGCAGGGCTTGCCGCGGTCGAGGACGGTCGGGCCATGAACCCCTTCGTCCGCGCCCGCTATGGCCTGGCGGTGATCACCACCACGATGGACATGGCGCCGGACAAACCGATCCTGCCCGGCCAGCGCCCCGGCTTGGCCTATTCCGCCGGCCTTGGGCGGCAGGCGAAGACGGCGCGTACCGCCGACCCGTTCGCGCAGCGCGACTTCAAGGACGGCGCGCATCCGTTCGAGCGGCTGAAGCGGGTGGACGAACCCACCACTTATATCGACCGCGCCAACGTCGCCCGCGTGCCGAAACGCGCCAACATGTTCGCCCGCTCGCTGTTCGGCGATCTGGGCAAGGCGGCGCAGGAAGGCGCGAAGAACGGCAACTATGTGCGCAAGGCGGCGTCTGCGTTCGCCTTCCGGCCTTCGCTGGGCGCGCTGATCCTATTGCAGGACGGCGAAACGAAGGACGTGCATCCCTCGACCGCCGATCCGAAGCGCAACGCCGACAACATCAAGGGCGCGTTGTACTGGCTGGGACAGGACGCGGTCGGCGTTAGCGACTGCCCGGACTGGGCATGGTACAGCCACGACGCGGCGGGCAACCCGATCACGCCCTACCACAGCCAGGCGATCAGTATGATTGTCGATCAGGGCCACGAAACGATGGAGGGCGCGTCCGGCGACGACTGGATCAGCTGCGCCCAGTCGATGCGCGCCTATCTGCGGTTCAGCCTTGTGGGCGGCGTGCTGGCGCAGCACCTGCGCGACCTTGGCCACCCCGCGCGGACGCACACGGTGATGGACGACGAGGTCCTGCACCCGCCCCTGCTGCTGCTGTCCGGGCTGGGCGAGGTCAGCCGCATCGGCGAGGTCATTCTGAACCCGTACCTCGGCCCGCGTCTGAAGTCGGGCGTCGTGACCACCGACATGCCGGTGGCGCATGACAAGCCCATCGACTTTGGCCTGCAGCGGTTCTGCGAGGCGTGCAACAAGTGCGCCCGCGAATGTCCGTCCGGTGCGATCACTGCCGGGCCGAAGCTAATGTTCAACGGCTATGAGATCTGGAAGTCCGACAGCCAGAAATGCACCACCTACCGCGTCAGCCAGAAGAACGGCGCGATGTGCGGGCGGTGCATGAAGACCTGCCCGTGGAACCTTGAAGGCGTGCTGGCCGAAAGCCCGTTCCGCTGGGCGGCGATGACCCTGCCCGGCACTGCGCCGATGCTGGCGAAGTTCGACGACATCGTCGGCAACGGCGACATCAACCCGGTCAAGAAATGGTGGTGGGACCTCGAGATGACCGACGAGGGGCCCTATGGCCCGCCGTCCGAGCCGCCCAACGAACGCGGGCTGAATCGCGGGATCGACCTGAAGTACGAGGACCAGACGCTGGCGGTCTATCCCGCCCCGCTGGCGCCGCCGCCCTATCCGTGGCCCTTCCCGATGGACCGCGAGGCCGGGATCGCCGCCTACCGCGAGATGATCCCCGCCGCCGAACACCGACGCCGCCGCGCTGCGGGCCAACCGCTCGAACACGTCTATAGCGCCGGGACCGGCGAAAGCCCGGTGCTGCAAGTCGTGGTGTCGAAGGCCGAGCAAATGGCCGATGGCGTGACCAAGTACGAATTCTCGCGGCCCGACGGGTCCGACCTGCCCGCGTTCACGGCCGGGGCGCATATCGACGTGGTCGTCGCGCCCGAGTTCTTCCGTCAGTACTCGCTGTCCGGCGACCCGGCGGACCGGACGAAGTACCAGATCGCGGTGCTGCGCGAGGATGCGGGGCGCGGCGGGTCGAAGCTGATGCACCGGATTTTCACGCCGGGGCGGCGGGTCTTCATTTCGCACCCGATCAACCACTTTCCCTTGGCCGAGGATGCGTCCTTCACCTACCTGATGGGCGGCGGCATCGGGGTGACGCCGATGATCGCGATGGCGCACCGGCTGCACGCGCTGGGGGCAGAGTTCGCGCTGCATTACTCCTGTTCGCGCCGTGCCGATGCCGGGTTCCTTGAGGACCTGCGCGCCGTTCCTTGGGGCAACCGGGTTCATCTGCATTTCAGCGACGAGGGCAACCGCGCGGATTTCGCGCAGGTTCTGGCGTGGCGCGCGGGCGCGCATGTCTACACCTGTGGCGGCGACGCCTACATGGGCGCGGTGATGACGGCGGCCGAGGCGAACGGTTTCGCCGAAGACCAGCGGCACCTTGAATATTTCTCGGTCCCCGAAGAGCCGGACTATGTGAACCATCCGTTTACGCTGAAGCTGGCGTCGTCGGGGCGCGAGATCGCCGTGTCGGCGGAAGAATCGGCCAGCGACGCGCTGCTGCGGTCCGGCGTGGCAGTGGACGTGAAATGTTCGGACGGGCTGTGCGGCGTCTGCCAGTGCGGCGTCGTCGGGGGCGCGGTGGAACACCGCGATTTCGTGCTGTCGGCGAAGCAACGCGAAAGCCGGATGATCCTGTGCCGCAGCCGCGCCGCAGACCCGGATGGCGTGGTCGAGATCGACCTGTAGCTCAGGTCCAGTGCATCTGCTGCCCGCCGGGCAGCGCCGCGCGGGCGCGCATGACCGCGTCATACGGCTGACCGGCCGTGTCGCAAAAGCCGGTGATCCACGCGTCGTCCATTAACAGGAAGTCGAGCACCGAGGCGAGAAACTCGGGCTCGCTGGCACGGGCGCGGATATCGTCGATCGAGATTCCCGTCGCGCCCATGAACACCGGCATCAGATCGTCAGACCCGGCAATCCAGCCAAGTGCCTGCACCGCAAGGGTTTCTGCTTGTTCCTGCTTCATCGCCCTGCCCTTCGTTGCGACCGTCCATCAAGGTGAAAGCTTTTCTTAACCAATTTGAACGAGACCATAAGCCTGAAAGGGCGATTTGCATCAAATTGCGAGGAAATGATGTCTGGACGCATTCTGATTGCCGCGGCCGTGCCGGCCGAGCGCATCCTGCTTCGGGCAACGCTGGCCTCGCATGCCTACGACGTCCTTCTTGCCTCGTCCGCCAAGGCGGTTCTGGACCACACCCGCGGCAACCCGCCGGATGTCATCCTGCTGTCCGAAACGCTGGACGGCGGCTGCGGCATCGACCTGTGCCGCAGCCTGCGCGCCAATCCCGACACCAGCCGCCTGCCCCTGATCCTGCGGGTCCATGCCGGAGAACGCGGCGGCCGGCTTCGGGCTTTGGCCGCCGGGGCGGATGCGGTGATGGATGCCGACACGGCGCCTTCCATCGTGGCGGCACGTATCCGCAGCCTGATGCGCAGGGTCGCGTCGGGCGCCGAGCTGGACGAGGTGGTGCGCACGCCGGGTCTGGCAGAGCAGATCGACCTTGTGCCGCACACCGGGCGGGTGGCGCTGATCATTCCGGCGGGGACAACCGATATGCGCTGGCAGGTCGGGCTGCAGACGCGGGTGCGCGGGCCGGTGCGTGTCTACTCTGACGGCACGGCCCTGACCGAGCTTTGGCTTGGCGATCCGCCCGACGCCGTCGTCGTGGTCGAGAATCCGGCGGTTCCCGAGATGGCGCTACGGCTGGTGTCGGAACTGCGCTGCCGCAGCGCGACGATGCGGTCGGCGATCCTGCTGGTGCAGTCCGAACCGGGCTGGGACCGCGCGGTCATGGCGCTGGACGTCGGCGTCGATGACCTTATCGAGACCGGGTTCGACCCCGAAGAGGTTGCGCTGCGCGTCCGGCACGCGCTGGCGCGCAAGGCCTATGAAGACCGTTGCCGGGCGGCGCTGCGGGACGGGGCGCGGCTTGCGGTGACCGATCCGCTGACCGGGCTGGCCAACCGTCGCTTTGCAATGGACCGCCTGCGGCAGATCGCCGAGCGCAGCCGCACCGGCGCAGGCGCCTTCGCGGTGCTGGCGCTGGATCTCGACCGGTTCAAAAGCATCAACGACACCTACGGGCACCCGGCGGGCGACGCCGTGCTGGCCACCGTCGCGCGGCGCATGGAGGGCGCGTTGCGGCAAGGCGATCTGTTGGCGCGGATGGGCGGCGAAGAGTTCATGGCGGTGATTTTCGGGTGCGAACTGGATCAGGCGACCGGCGCCGCCGATCGTCTGCGCGAGGCGGTGTCCGGCACTCCGGTGCCATTGCCGGACGGAAACGAGATCACGGTGACGATCAGCATCGGCGTCGCAATCAGCGGTCGATCCGCCACCGAGCGGCCCGATCCCGTGGCGCTGATCGCGCAAGCGGATCGGGCGCTGTACGCCGCGAAGGCCGACGGTCGCAATCAAGTGACGGTCAGCTCGCACGCGGCCTGAACCGCGTGGCCCCTGCCCGCCTTCAGTCGTCGTCCCTTTTGTCGGGCCCGTCCCGGCGCCAGCGCTTCACATCGCTTTCCAGCTTGTCGGCATAGGCCGCGCGCTGCGCGTCCGACATCCCGGCAAGATGGTCCAGGAACAGCCGGCTGCCCACCCGCTGCGAGGCCAGCGCCTCTTCCTGTTGCGAGGTGATGATCGCCTGCACCGCGTCATGGTTATAGGGCGTTGCGCGAAGCGCCGTCAGAAGCTCTTCGAACTGTCGGCGCAGCGTCTCGCGCCGTTCGCGGAAGTTGCCTTCTTCGGCCTTGAACGCGGTTCCCAGCGCCTCGCGATCTTCCCGCGAAAGCGACCGCACATAGGGGCCGAACCCAAGGTCGGCGATGCGCGGCGGGCGGTCCGGAAGTTGGTGCCGGTGCAGCAGCGCGCCGGCCACAAGACCCACGACCAGCAGGTTCAGCGCCAGCGACAGGATCAGCACGATCCGGCCAACGCTCCACTTGCGTTTCGGCGTTTCGGTTTCGCTGGCCATGCTCAGCCCCCGCTTCCCATCAGCCCGGCATACGAGACCATCAGCTCCTCCATGCCGTAGCCGCTTGTGCTGGCGACATAGCCGCCGGACATCGTTTCGACCGCCGATGGCGCCGCCATGCCGATGTAGACGCCGATCGCCGCCGCAGCAGCCAGCCCGGTCGCCGCGGGCCAGCCGCCAACCTGCGACAGCAGGCGCGCCGCAAGACCGCGCCGGCGCGCGGGGCGCGCCGCCGGTGCGGGCATCGCGGGCAACGCCGCCTCGGCGTCCGTCAGCACGCGTTCGTACAGCGCGACGGACGGCTCTGCCGGTCGCGCCCGCGCCGCGTTGAACAGGGCGTCGAGATCGTCCTCGCCCAGCGGTGTCATTTCAGCCTTGTCAGCCATCTTCGTACCCCAGTTCTGCGCGCCGCCCGCCCAAACTGGCGGCCAGCGCGCGCTTTCCCCGAGCGGTCAGACTCTCGACCGCCTCGACACCGATGTCCATGACCTCGGCGATCTCGGGGTTCGTAAACCCCTCTAGATGCCGCAGGATCACGGCCTGCCGCTGCCGGTCGGGCAGCGCCCGCAGCGCGTCTTCCAGCGCCTGCGCCCGGGCCGCCTGTTGCAACCCTGCCTCTGCGCCCGGTGCGTCGTCTTCCGGCTCCGGTACGCTTTCAAGATCCTGTCCGCGCGCCTTCCGCAGCCGGTCGGTGCACAGGTTGGCCACGACGCGATACAGCCACGTCGTCACCTTCGCTTCCCCCTGCCGCCACTTCGGCGCCTGCCGCCAAAGGCGCAGCATCGCCTCTTGCGCGACGTCCTCCGCCTCGGCCCGGTCGCCAAGCACACGCGCGGCATAGCCCAGAACCCGCGGCGTCAGCCGCAGGGTCAGGGCCCGCGCCGCATCGCGGTCGCCGTTACCGTAGGCGATCAGCAATGCCTCGTCGGGCACATCGGAAAGTGCGTCGAGTGCCATGTCCATGAACCGGCGGCGTAGTCCTTTTGCGCCCGTCGGGCAATTGGCGGCGCGGTCTCAGGGACAGAGAGGCGCGCCGCCGCCGAGGGTCAGCCGTCAGGCTGTTCCGTCGGGTTCGGTGCAGGCTGCATCATCGGGTGATCGGCGTTGGGGCCGTGCATCGGGCCATAGCCGTACATCTGCATCGGATAGACGGGCACCATCATATAGCCCTGCATCATCGGCATCCCCTGCATCATGCCGGGGCCGCGTCCGTCGCCGTGGCCGCGCTTGTTAAAGCCCATGCGGTCGCCGTCACGGTGCTCGCCCTGCCCGTGGAACCGGCCCTCGCCGCGTCCCTCGCCCCGGCCACGGCCTTCGCCATCGCCGCGCGGGCCGAACCGGCCACGCATGTCCGACAGTTCCGCCGTGGTGATCGTGCCGTCACCGTCGGCGTCGAGCCGCGCGAAAAAGTCGCCACGGCCCATCTCGGCCAGTTCCTCGGCGCTCAGCAGGCCGTCGCCGTCAGTATCCAGCCGGTCGATCATCGCCTGCTGTCGGGCGGCCTGTTGTTCGGCGCGGCGCGCCTCCCAGAAGGCGGCAAGCTCTTCGGCGTTCAGAAGACCGTCGCCATCGGTATCGACCTCGGCCACGCGTTCCGCGCGGACCGCGTCGACCTCGGCTTGGGTGATCTCGCCGTCGCCGTTGGTATCGAACTGAGCGATCATGCCCATCATCGGGCCACGGGCGGGTGCGTCGGCCTCGGCCTGTGCGGGCGGAGGCGTCGGGGTGCCTTGCGCGGTTGCGATCACGCCGGTCGACGCGATCCCGATCATGGCGGTGGCGGCCAGAAGCGTTGTGCGTTTCATCGTCTACTCTCCTCGCAGTATCTGTCTGCTTGAACGCCGTGGGCATCATTGCCGCGCGTTCTGAACCTGAAACGGGGGGCCGCTGGGTTTCCGTCGCGCGGCACCCAAAAAAATTTCGGCGCCTCCCCGTCGGGATCGGCTGAAATCCGCACCACCGGCCGGGGATCGTCCCGCCGTGCGGCCCACAATGTCTTAACAATGCAAGGATTCCGGCCCATTGCGCGACAGACCGCCGCAAGGACAACCCGCCGGGTTCAATACACGCAAAAAAGTCGTATCTTTCGAGTGTCCCCGACATCCCTCTGCCCGCATCCCAGGTACGCCATGAGAGACACCGCGACATTCGAAGACGCCGATCCGCTTGCAGAGCGCCCGGTGAAGCCGGCGATGATGCGCGGCTGGCGCCGCCGTTGCCCAAGCTGCGGGTCCGGCTCGATGATGCGTTCCTATCTCAAGGTGCGCGACGAGTGCCCCGTCTGCGGAGAGGAACTGCACCACCACCGCGCCGACGACGGCCCGGCCTATCTGACGATCCTGATCGTCGGGCACCTGTTGGCGCCGCTGATCCTTGCCGTTTACACGCACTGGCGCCCCGAGCCGCTGGTGCTGGCGGTCGTGTTCTCTGTTGGGTGCGTGGCGCTTTCGCTGTATCTTCTGCCAAGGCTGAAAGGCATGATCGTCGGCCTGCAATGGGCCAAGCGGATGCACGGGTTCGGCGGCGTCCGCTGATCCCCGCCACGTGCGGTCCGGCGGTATCGTGGGGAGGAACGACTGCATGGACAAGACGGCGCTTCGCGACGCGGCGACGGTTATCCTTGTGCGCGACCCCGGCGGCTCGCCCAGTGTGCTGATGGGCCAGCGGGGCGAAACCGCTGCCTTCATGCCAAGCCGGTTCGTCTTTCCCGGCGGCGCGATGGACCCCGGCGACCACCACGTTCCCTTCGGGTCCGACCTAAGCCCGCGTTGCCTGTCCCGGATGGACGACCACAGCACCCCCGGCCTAGGGCGCGCGCTGGCTGCGACCGCGATCCGGGAATTGTGGGAGGAAACCGGCCTGCGTCTGGCCATGCCCGGCGTCTGGCCCGGCGAGCCGCCCGAAGACTGGCAGGCCTTCGCCGCGCCGGGCTGCGTTCCCGCCGCCGAGCGCCTGTCGTTCGTGTTTCGCGCGATCACGCCGAAAGGCCGCCCGCGCCGTTTCGACGCCCGGTTCTTCGTCGCAGATGCCGACGCGCTTTTGGGCGACATCGACGATTTCTCGCGCGCCTCGGACGAACTGAGCCACCTGCAATGGATCCCGCTTGAAAAGGTGCGCGACTTTCACCTGCCCTTCGTGACCGAGGTAGTGCTGGCCGAGGTCGCGGCCGCCCTGCCCTCGCTCGACCCGCCTGAGACGGTGCCGTTCTTCGACAACGGGGCCGAGGAAAGTCTGTTCCGCCGGTTGGGCGGCGTGGGACCGATGCAGGCGTTGGGCGCGAAGGCCTAGAGAAACAAGACCAGCATCGCGACGCTTAGGCCCAGCAGAATGCCACCGCCAATCTCGCGCGCCGACAGACGCTCGCGGAACACCAGCACGGTGACCATAAAGCCGAAGATCAGCTCGACCTGCCCCAGCGCCCGGACGTAGGCTGCGTTTTGCAGGGTGAAGGCGGTGAACCAACCGAACGACCCCAGCATTCCGGTGACGCCAACCGGCAAGGTCGAGCGCCACGACCGCAGAACCTTTGTCAGCTCTCCGGGTTCGCGCAGGCGAAGCCAGACCGACATCGCGACCGATTGCAGCAGAGTCACCATCGACAGGGTCAGCGCGGCGCGAAACAGGTAGTTTCCGTCGCCCACCTCTAGCGTCGCGCCGCGATAGCCGATGGCAGAGATCCCGAACATGGCGCCCCCCAGCAGCCCCAGCGCCACAGCGCGGCTGCCGACGCCGCCCTCGGTGCCCGCGGGTTTCAGAGAGATCAGGATCACCCCCGCAAGCCCCACGACGATGGCCAGAAGGCCCATGCCGGTGACCGCCTCGCCCAGAAAAATCAGCGAAAACAACGCGACCTGCACGGTCTCGGTCTTGGTGAAGGCGATGCCCACGGCAAAGTTCCGCAGGCTGAACAGGGTCACGGTGCAATACGTGCCAATGATCTGCCCAAGCCCGCCGACGGCCGCATAGATCCAGAAGATCGGCGTGAAGCCCGGCCACGGTTCGGCATACATCTGCGCCAGCGCCACAGCGGCCAACGCCGCAAGCGGGACCGCGAACAAAAAGCGCGAAACGGTGGCGCCGCCGGTCGACAGACCCGCGGCCTTCACCTGCTTTTGCAGCATGAACCGCATCGTTTGCACGGCGGCGGCAAACAGGGTGGCGATGATCCAGATGTCCATGCCGCGCTATGGCATGCGGGCCGCGGCCTCGCCAGACGGGAAAGCGCGGCAGGTACGATGGCGGTCAGGCGATCCGGTCACGGCGGTTCATCCCCACCGCCCCCATTGGACTGCTGCCCAGATGCGTTCGTAGATCACGTAGCACACCAGACCCACGACCGTGTTGACCGAGGCCATCGTGCCGCCCGCGGCCAGCGATCCGGTGAACGCAAGGCCGACAAGCCCCATCGTCACCCATCCCAGCGCCGCCCACAGGACAGCCTTCACCACGGTTCTGCGCCGCGTTTCCATCATGTCTTTGAATCCCTTGCCGATTGCCAGCAAGCCGTACTCTGGATGACAGCCAAGGCGAATTCCGTATATGATTAACGAAATCCCGCACTTGTTCATAAAAATCACCAATCATGACAAAATTCGACAAAAGAGATCGTGCCGAGTTGTTCCGCCGACGGCTTCTGCACGCGATGCGGATCAACGACATCACCCAAAGCGCGCTGGCCCGCGCGATATCCGTCGACCGCTCGACGGTGTCGCAACTGCTGTCCGGTGAAGGCGCGCGGTTGCCCAACGCGCAGGTGGTCGGGGAATGCGCCGCCTCTCTTGGCGTATCGGCGGACTGGCTGCTGGGCCTGAGCGAGCGCCCGGAAAGCGCCGACGACGTCGTCGCCAACGCGCTGGCGGTGACGCAGGCGCCAAGGGCGCTGGTGGACGAGCAGATCTTTGACTGGCACCGCGAGGCGGCGGGCTACAAGATCCGTCACGTTCCGGCCGGGATGCCCGATCTGCTGAAGACGCCCGCGATGCTGGAATGGGAATACAGTCCCCACCTTGGCCGCACCACGGAACAGGCCATCGGCGCGTCCGAGGACCGGCTGAACCTGATGCTGACGTCGAAGTCGGACTATGAGATCGCCCTGCCCCTGCACGAGATCGAGTCGTTCCTGAACGCCGAAAGCTATTATCGCGGGCTGCCACTGGAAACGCGGTTTGCACAGGTCGAGCATATGCGTGTGCTGTATCGCCGCTTGTATCCCCGCCTGCGGATCTACCTGTTCGATGCCCGGCGTCTGTATTCATCGCCGATCACGGTGTTCGGCCCGTTGCTGGCGGTGATCTATGTCGGACGGCACTATCTTGCGTTTCGCGACACTGGACGGGTCCAGACGATCCTGGATCACTTCGACCAACTGGTCCGCGAGTCGACCGTTTCGGACCGCGAATTCCCCGCATTCCTCGACGAAAACGCGCCTGCCGCCCTGGCAGACTGAAGAATTTTGTGCCGCGAATACCAATCAAGGTACTGTTTTCAAACGATTTAAAAAGTAAATGTAAAAAACATTCACATGAGGGCTTGATTGAAGGGGCGACAATCCCGATCTTGGGGATGTGAAAGACATTCACATACACACGAACCGAAAGGAAGGACCGAATGAGTTCCGTCGCAACCTGGCCTTCGCAGGCCGAAAACTGGCTCGATGCGCGCGGAAAAGGCGCCTGGATCGTCGCTATGATCCTCGGCTTCATTTTCTTCTGGCCCGTGGGCCTGGCATTGCTGGCCTACATGATCTGGAGCAAACGTATGTTCAACGGCAGCTGCAAAAAACGTGACGCCAATTTCCGGCACATGGGTCATGGGCTTCGCCCGACCGGCAACCAGGCCTTCGACAGCTACAAGGCCGAAACGCTGCGCCGGCTGGAAGAGGAACAGGATGCTTTCGAATCCTTCCTGCAGCGGCTGCGCGAGGCAAAGGACAAGGCAGAGTTCGACCAGTTCATGGACGAACGCGCCCGGCGCTCGGACCCCGAGCCCAAAAACGACGACCCCGTCACCATCTGATCCGACTGCCCCTGCGGATCAGAAAGACGGAGTTGCAGCCGGCCCTTAGCGGGGCCGGCGATCTGCTGTCTGCCTCCCCGTAAAAAGCGAGGTTGTTTGCCCTTGGCGGATGGGCAAGTCCGGGTTACGTTTCATTACAGTTCCGGAATGTCTGCAGAATGCGCCACACCCTACCCATTGCGCCACAGTTTTACGTGACGGCTCCGCAACCTTGCCCTTATCTCGAGGGCAGGATGGAGCGGAAACTGTTTACGGCGTTGCAGGGTGAATATGCCGAAAAGCTGAACGACTCTTTGTCGAAGCAAGGCTTCCGCCGCAGCCAGAACGTGCTTTATCGCCCCTCTTGCGCGGAATGCTCGGCCTGTTTGTCGGCCCGTGTGCGGGTTGCCGACTTCAAACCGTCGAAAAGCCAGCGCCGCGCCGACAAGCGCAATTCCGACCTGCACCGCGAAGCGACCTCGCCTTGGGCGACCGAGGATCAGTATGCGCTGTTCCGCGAATACCTCGACACGCGGCACGCCGACGGCGGTATGGCCGACATGGACATTTTCGAGTTCGCCGCGATGATCGAGGAAACCCCGGTGCGCAGCCGGGTGATCGAATATACCGCGCAAGGCCCGGACGGGCGCCCGTCGCTGGCGGCGGTTTGCCTGACCGACGTGCTCGATGACGGCCTTTCGATGGTCTACAGCTTCTACGATCCGGAACGCGCCCAGCTTAGCCTTGGGACCTACGTGATCCTCGATCATATCCGCATCGCGCGCGAGGCGGGCCTGCCCTATGTCTACCTTGGCTACTGGGTGCCCGGCAGCCCGAAGATGGGGTACAAGGCCAACTTCTCGGCGCTTGAGGTCTACAAGGACGGACGCTGGCAGGACCTTGGCGACCCCGAGGATCACTCCGCGGCCACGCACCCCTTGTCCACCGACCCGATCGCGGAACAGGTCGCACGGATCAACCTTCCGGACAGCCGCCCCGTAAAGGGCTAACGGCCCGCATCACGTCAAGAAAAGCGAGCGATCACTCGGTGCAGGGCCACGCGGCCTGTGCGGGATCGACAGCGGGATGCCGCATCTCTGCCCCTGCCTCGATGCCCAGCAGCGCGGCCATGCCGCCGTTGATTTCCAGCACGTACTGGATGTCATTGCCGCCGGGGATTGGGGTTTCGTCCAGCGGGACGGCGTTCTCGTGCACCTTGCGGACGACACCATCCGACCCGATGAAGATCATATCCAGCGGAATCAGCGTGTTGCGCATCCAGAACGCCACCGGCGCCGGACGCGGATAGACGAACAGCATCCCCGCTTTCGCCGGCATCGACTCGCGGTGCATCAGCCCGCGGGTGATCTCTTCGCGGTCGTCCGCGATCTCGACCGTGAACTGGGTCTGGCCGCGATCCGTGCGGAAGACGACGGAATTCTCGGAACAGGCTGCCTGCACGGCCCCGGCCTGAAGCAGGGCGATCCCGGCCGCCCCGATAACACGCAACATCACTCTTTCGACCTCAACACCGTATCCCACGCGACCACCTGAGCGGCCATGCGTCCACGATGCCCGTCCACGACGCGCAGGACAACCGCCTCGCCGGGCTGCAGGTCGGCAAAGCCAGACCGGCGCAACACTTCTATGTGAATGAAGATGTCCTCTGGTCGGCCGAACACGTTGGCAAAGCCAAAGCCCTTGCCCTTGTCGAACCACTTCACCCGCGCCGGCTCCGCCGGCACCGCGGCAAGGTCGAGATCCTCGTCGTCGGACGCAAGTTCGTCCAGCGGCGGCGCCGTCTCTCCGCCCGGCGGTTGGATGCTAAGAACCTGCACCGCTTGAATGCCGCGCGGGGTCTCTTGCACGGTCAGCGTGATCAACGACCCGTCGGCGACAGAGTTCTGGCCGAAATTGCGCAACACGTTCGCATGCAGCAGGATGTCTCGGCCGCCGCCATCAGGCACGACAAAGCCGAACCCTTTCACGGGATCGAACCACTTCACCTGCCCTTCGACAGATGCGAAACTGTGATTTCCGTCGGTCATCGCCCACCTACGGCGTCCGGTTTTTGAATTTAACACCGGACAGTTGCGTCGTTATACTACTCACCGCCCCTCGCGGCGAAAGTCCAGAACAAACTGGTTACCAATAACAATTTGGCGCCAAATACTTGGTCAGCGCCTCAAGGATACAACCTATCGACGTCCCACGCCGACGAAATGTCGCTCCGCGTCCAGCGGAAGCGGTCGTGCAGCCGGAAGTCCCCGTCTGCCCAGAATTCGATTTCAAGCGGCCGAATGCGGAACCCGCCCCAGTAGGGCGGCCGTTTCGGGCTAGGGCCATGAGTGACGCCGGCCTTCGCAACCCGCGCCATCAGTTCGGCACGGCTCTTGAGTGGGCGCGACTGGTCAGATGCCCACGCGCCGATCCTACTTTGCAATGGACGATTGGCAAAATAGTTATCCGCCCCGGCCCCGTTTTCCTGTTCAACAAGGCCGCGAACGCGGATTTGGCGCCGCAAAGACTTCCAATGCATCACGAAGGCCGCCTTGCCGCTGGCCAGCAGTTCGGTGCCCTTCGCGGACTCGTAGTTGGTGTAGAACACAAAGGCGTCGGCCTCGGTCTCGCGCAGAAGCACCATGCGCGCGTTCGGAAGACCGTCGGCATCCACCGTCGCCAGCGCGATGGCGTCGGGATCGTTGATCTCGGTCTCTTTGGCCTCTGCCTGCCAAGCGCGCACGATCTCGAAAGGGTCGTCGCCGGCGAAGATACCGCTTCTGCTGACGGGCGCGGATCCGCTCATAAGTGTCTCCCGTGAAATCACCCGCTAGGGGTAAACCCCTGACACACATGGAGCAAGCCCTGTCCTCGGACACTTGCCGCTACGCCACCCTCGGGCCCGGCTCTTGAAGCGCACGGCCGGTTATCCTAAAGCAGGCAACAATCTTAGGTTTCAGAGGCGACCCATGGCACAAGACTTGATGGCGGGAAAACGCGGCCTGATCATGGGGCTGGCCAACGACAAATCCATCGCGTGGGGCATCGCCAAGGCGCTGTCCAACGCCGGAGCCGAACTTGCCTTTTCCTATCAAGGCGATGCGCTGAAAAAGCGGGTCGAACCGCTGGCGTCCAGCCTTGGGTCGGACGTGGTCCTGCCCTGCGACGTCGGGGACGAGGCCAGCATCGACGCGCTGTTCGACGCGCTGCAGGAAAAATGGGGCAAGCTGGACTTCGTGGTCCACGCCATCGGCTTTTCCGACAAGAACGAGTTGCGCGGCCGCTACGTCGACACCAGCCGCGCCAACTTCATGATGACGATGGACATCTCGGTGTTCTCGTTCACCGCCGTGGCCAAGCGCGCGGCGGCGATGATGCCCGACGGCGGCGCGATGCTGACGATGACCTACTACGGCGCCGAGCGCGTGATGCCCCACTATAACGTCATGGGCATCGCGAAAGCCGCGCTGGAGGCTTCGGTGCGCTATCTCGCCGAGGACCTTGGCAAGGACGGTATTCGCGTGAACTCGATCAGCGCGGGCCCGATCAAGACGCTGGCCGCCAGCGGCATCGGCGACTTCCGCTACATCCTGAAGTGGAACGAATTCAACTCGCCCCTGCGCCGCAACGTGACCATCGATCAGGTCGGCAATTCCGCCCTGTACCTGCTGTCCGATCTCGGCGCGGGCGTCACGGGTGAAACGCATCACGTCGACTCGGGTTACCACGTCGTGGGCATGAAGGCCGTCGACGCGCCCGACATCGAAAAGAACTGACCGCGCACAGCCAACCCGGGAGGACCAGCCGCGATGAGTGATCGACTGCCGCACGAAAAGGGGTTTCACGTCAGCTGGGACCAGATCCATCGCGACAGCCGTGCGCTGGCGTGGCGCCTTGACGGCAAGGGCCCGGACAACGGCGCATGGCGCGCCGTCGTGGCCATCACCCGGGGCGGCATGGCCCCCGCGATGATCGTCAGCCGCGAACTCGACATCCGTACGGTCGATACGATCAGCGTCAAAAGCTACGACAACCAAAGCCAAGCCGACGCCAAGGTCCTGAAGGCGCCCAACGCCGAGATGATGGGCGACGGCACCGGCATCCTTATCGTCGATGACCTTGTGGACACCGGCAAGACGCTGGAACTGGTCCGCCGGATGTATCCGCAGGCGCACTTCGCCACCGTCTACGCCAAACCGCAGGGCGAGCCGATGGTCGACACCTTCATCACCGGCGTCAGCCAGGACACGTGGATCTTCTTCCCTTGGGACATGGCGATGCAATACGTGAAGCCCTATCGCGGCAGCGATTGATCGACAGACCGATCACGACGCCGCAAGCCTGCGCACAAGGCGTTCCGCGGCCCCTTGCCCCCCTGCCCTCGCCCCTTTAGACAGCCCAGACAGGCTCAGAGGGAACCAGGGGACACCGGGCGATGGCTAAGAAGAAATCCGCGTACAACGCAGTAGTCTGGGTGATCCTGCTTCTGCTGATTGTCGGCCTTGCCGGTTTCGGCGCCACCAACTTCGGCGGCACGGTGAACTCGGTCGGATCCGTCGGCAATCGCGACATCTCGGTCGACCGCTACGCGCGCGAGCTTCAGAACGAACTGGCCAGCCTGTCCCAGCAATTCGGCACCAACCTGACCCTGCAACAGGCGCAGATGTTCGGCATCGACCAAGCGGTGCTGCAACGCATCCTGTCCACCACCGCGCTGGAGAACGAGGCCGAGCGCATCGGCCTGTCCGTCGGCGACCAGCGGGTCGGAGAGCAGGTCCTGAACATCACCGCCTTCCAAGGCGTCGACGGCGAGTTCGACCGCGAAGGCTATCGCTTTGCGCTGCAGAACGCCGGCCTCAGCGAAAGCGAGTTCGAGGAAGGTCTGCGCATGGACCTCGCCCGCACGCTGATGCAAGAAGCCGTGTCGGGCGCGGCGGCGATGCCCGACGCCTATGTCGACGCGCTTCTGAGCTATGCCGAGGAAACCCGCGATTTCACTTGGACGGTGCTGACCGCCGAGGATCTGGATACCCCGATCGCCGATCCGTCCGAAGACGACCTGAGCGCCTTCTGGGAAGAGAACCCCGACAGCTTCATGCTGCCCGAGACCCGTGACATCACCTATGCGCTGATCACCCCCGAAATGGTCGCAGGCACCATCGAAGGCGACGACGAGGCGCTTCAGCGCCTGTACGACGAGCGCATTGACGAGTTCCGCCAGCCCGAGCGCCGTCTTGTGGAACGGCTGATCTACACCGACCCCGCCGCCGCGCAGACCGCCGCCGACGCGCTTGCCGCTGGCGAGACCACGTTCGAGGATCTGGTGGCTGAACGCGGGCTGGACCTTGTGGATGTCGACATGGGCGACGTCGCGCAGGACGAACTTGGCGCCGCCGGGGAACCTGTCTTCGCGCTGGAAGAACCCGGCGTCGTCGGCCCCATCGACACCGATTTCGGCCCGGCCCTGTTCCGCATGAATGCCGTGCTCGAAGCGCAGGAAACGCCCTTCGAAGAGGCGCGCGAACAGCTGCTGGTCGAATACCGCACAGACGCCGCCCGACGCGCCGTGGCGGATATGATCGACGGCATCGATGACCTTCTGGCTGGCGGCGCCACGCTGGAAGAGGTCGGCGAGGAAACCGAGATGGAAACCGGCCAGATCGACTGGACCGAGGGTGCGACCGACGGCGTCGCCGCGTACCTAGAGTTCCGTCAGGCCGCGCTGGAAGCAGAGGTCGGCGATTTCCCCGAGATCATCGAAACCAGCGACGGTGCGCTGTTCGCCCTGCGCGTCAACGAGGTGATCGAGCCCCGCGTGGAACCCTTCGACGAGGCCCGCGATGACGTCGAAGCGGAATGGCGGCGGGTGAACACCGTGGCCGCACTGGCCGAACAGGCGCGCGCGCTGGCCGAGGCCGGCATGGAGACCGCCTTGGATGACACCCCCGCGGAAGAGCCGGTGACGGATGCTTCTGAAGAGGAGCCCGCGACGGAAGAAGATACCGCGACGGAGACCGAGGGCGACGCGACCGCCACCGACACGCCGGACGCCGAGGCAGAGACCGACGAAGCGGTCACCGAGTTGGACTTCCCGATCGTCGAGGAACCGGCCGGCATCCAGTACGTGACCGAAACCGGCATCGGCCGCGACGGCTTTATCCCCGACACGCCGACCGATTTCGTTGCCGCCATCTTCGAGATGGAGCCCGGCGACACGCAGGCGATCGAAGGCACCAATGCCGCCTACCTCGTCCGGCTGGACGCGATCAACGAACCCGACCTGTCCGACCCCGCCTATGCCGACGCGGCCGCGCAACTGCGCGATCAACTCGCGTCGTCGCTGGGGCAGGACATCCTGGGCGCCTATGCCGCGACCGTCCAGTCCGAGGCGGGCATTTCCCTTAACCAGACGGCGATCAACGCCGTCCACGCGCAGTTCCCGTAACACCACATGGCCCAGCTTACTCCCGCCTTCGAAGCCTTTGCCGAAGGGTACGACAAGGGCGAGAACCAAGTCGTTTATGCCCGCCTTGCGGCCGACCTCGACACGCCCGTCTCGCTGATGCTCAAGCTCACCGAGGCCCGCAAGGACAGCTTCATGCTGGAATCGGTGACCGGCGGCGAGGTGCGCGGGCGCTACTCGATCATCGGGATGAAGCCGGACCTTGTCTGGCGCTGCAACGGCGAGACCTCTGCGCTAAACCGGTCCGCCCGGTTCGATGCCGAGGCGTTCGAACCGCTGGACGGGCATCCGCTGGACACCCTGCGGGCGGTGATCGCCGAAAGCCGGATCGACCTGCCCGACGACCTGCCCGGCGCCAGCGCGGGGCTGTTCGGCTATCTTGGCTATGACATGATCCGGCTGGTCGAAACGCTGCCGGACGTGAACCCCGACCCGCTGGGCCTGCCCGACGCCGTGATGATGCGCCCGTCGGTGATCGCGGTTCTGGATGGCGTGAAGGGCGAGGTGACGGTCGTGTCCCCCGCGTGGACGACCTCTGGCCTGTCGGCCAAGGCTGCCTATGCGCAGGCCGCCGAACGGGTGATGGACGCGGTGCGCGATCTTGAGCGTGTGCCGTCCGACACCAGCCGCGACCTTGGCGAGGCGGCGCAGATCGGCGAGATGACGTCGAACTTCAGCCATGATGCCTATCTCGAGGCTGTCGAGAAGGCCAAGGAATACATCCGCGCGGGCGACATCTTTCAGGTGGTGCCGTCGCAGCGGTGGCGGCAGGAATTCACCCTGCCCCCCTTCGCGCTGTACCGCAGCTTGCGCCGCACCAACCCGTCGCCGTTCATGTTCTTCTTCAACTTCGGCGGCTTTCAGGTCATCGGCGCCAGCCCCGAGATCCTTGTCCGCGTGTTCGACAACGAGGTCACGATCCGCCCCATCGCCGGCACCCGCCCCCGCGGCGCCACGCCGGAAGAGGACCGCGCCTACGAGGCCGACCTGATGGGCGACGAGAAGGAATGCGCCGAGCACCTGATGCTGTTGGACCTTGGCCGCAACGACGTGGGCCGGGTCGCAAAGATCGGCACCGTCCGCCCGACCGAGAAGTTCATCGTCGAACGCTACAGCCACGTCATGCACATCGTGTCGAACGTGGTGGGCGAACTGTCGGACGAACACGACGCGCTGTCCGCGCTTCTGGCCGGTCTGCCTGCTGGCACCGTGTCCGGCGCGCCCAAGGTCCGCGCGATGGAGATCATCGACGAACTGGAGCCCGAGAAACGCGGCGTTTACGGCGGCGGCGTCGGCTATTTCAGCGCAGGCGGCGACATGGATATGTGTATCGCGCTGCGCACCGCCGTTCTGAAGGGCACCGACCTGTATATCCAGGCTGGCGGCGGTGTCGTCTATGACAGCGATCCCGAGGCCGAGTTTCAGGAAACCGTCAACAAATCCAAAGCGATCCGCGCCGCGGCGCAGGACGCCGGGCGCTTCGTGGGCAAGGGCAACCGCTAGGTCCTACTGCGCCTTCAACAGCGCAGAGGCCGGGGCCAGCGTCACGCTGGTCGCCCGCTGCCCCAGCGCCCATTCGGTGATCGCCGCGATCGTGTCGGGCCGCATGTGGCCCACCAGCAGGACACTGCCCTGCTGCCCGGCGCGGAACGCCCCCACATCCAGCACCCGCTTCATCGCCGCAACGCTTTCGCTGCCGTCATCGAAGGACCGGAACACCGCCAGCGCGGGCACGTCCATCGTGTCGGCGACCTGAAGCGCCGAGTTCAGGCCCCGTTCGTAGGTGATGATCCCCCGCCCCGTCGCGGCGGCGATCTCGGCCACCTGCGCAGCACGCGGGCGGTTCGCCTGCATCCGGGCGTCGGGCGTGTCCATCACCGCAACCGACTGCGGCACGGTGTCGAGGTATTCCTGAAACGCCACCTCGACATCGGCGGGCGTGGCGCCTTCCGGTAGCGGGGCCAGCACGGCCACCTCTACACCGGCGGCGCGGTAGGCACGCATCGCATCGGCCGCGCCCGGTTGCATCGGGTCGACCACCACGGTCAACGGCACCGGCAGCCCGGCGAGGGCGGCAGGATCGGGCCGCGACGGGCCGGGATCAAGAAGCACAAGCGACATCAGCGGGTTGCCCGGCACTGCTTCGAACGGAACGGCAAAGGCGTCCAGCGCCGGCTGCGGTCCTGCCTCGGGCTGTTCCGGTTCCGGCTCGGGCGCGCCGGCGCCGATGCGCGGCAGGCGGTCGGTGGTGATCCCGGGGGCAAGATTGCCGAAGCCGGGGGAATCGTCCTCGGCCTCGACCGCCGGCGCGGGCGGCTCGGCGGGCGTGTCGGACACCTCGGGCGCGTCCGGCGCGGCGTCTGGCTGCACTATCGCGGGCGGAACCGGCTCGGTCGCGGGGGCCTGTTCGGCAGAGGCGATCTCGACGCCACCATCAGACGTCTCGTCCTCCGGCGGCATGGGCGCAGCGGGCGCGTCGGTAACCTCTGGCGGCTCGACACTGGCCGGGACATCCGGCGTGGCGTCCGGCTCTGCGATGGCGGGCGCGTCGGTCGCGGGCGGTGCCGCTTCGGCGACGACCGGAGCCTCGCCCGCTGCGTCCTCTTCCGGTGCGGCGGGCGGGGTCGGAACCTCCGCGATCACCGGCGGCGCACTGGCCTCTGGCGTGTCCGGCGCGCTTTCCGGGGCTGCGATCATCGGCGTCTCGGCGTCATCGGCCGGCAAGTCCCCGGCCACCTCGGGCACCTCGGCGGGCGCATCCTCGGACGGCGCGACGGGTTCCTCGGGGGCGTCCGCCACGACGTCGGCCGGTTCCGGTTCCACGGGTGCGGGACGCTCTGTCGCGACTTCGGGCATGTCTTCCACCTCGGGCAGCGTATCCACCACGGCCTCGGGCGCGGCGGTGACCTCCTCTGCCGGCAAGTCGGGCGCGGGCGGAGTATCCGCAACCGGCGCGGCAGGCATGTCAGGCGCGGCCGGCGCGTCCATATCGGGCGCTGCGGGCATCTCGGCCTCGGGCGCGGGCATCACCGTTTCCTCGTTGCCCGGGGTGTCAGGAACCTCCGGCGTCTCGACCGTTGTTGCAGGCTCTTCAGGCGCAGCGATCTCGGGGACCGGCGCAGGATCGACCTCGGGCGGCGCGGTCTCGGCGGCTTCTGGCTCGGGCTCAGGCTCGGATTCTGACGCAATTTCCGGCGAAGCGTCTGGTTCCGGGGCCTCGCTCACCTCGGGCGCGCTGACATCGGGCGTGTCGGAGGGTTCCGGCGGCAGTGGCTCGGCATCGGGCACCGCAGGACCGGACACGGTGTCGCCCGGACCTTCGACCGCGCCGGTCGACGGCGCCGGATCGTCCAGCGTCACCACGCCTCCGAAATAGGATACCGGTGCAAGCCCCGCCCCCGAGACCACGGCCCCAACGACAGCGCCCGTCAGAAATCTACGCACGTGCCCACGCCCCCTCGCGCCTCATTGTTATTGCGCCGGGCACCTTGACCCTCGGCCCGGCCTCTGAGCATGTATAGCGCGATGAAAAACCGGGGGCACCCCCTAACGGAAGCCGTAACAGGCCGGGCCGCACATGATCCTGCTGATCGATAACTACGACAGTTTCACCTACAATCTCGCGCACTATCTGGGCGAACTTGGCGCCGACGTGGTCGTGCGCCGCAACGACGCTCTGAACGTGCAGGACGCAATGGCGATGAAGCCCGACGGGATACTACTGTCCCCCGGCCCCGCCACACCCGACGACGCGGGCATCTGCCTTGCGCTGACCGCCGCCGCGGCCGAGACGAAGACACCGCTGATGGGCGTCTGCCTTGGCCACCAGACCATCGGTCAGGCCTTTGGCGGCAAGGTGGTACGCTGCCACGAGATCGTGCACGGCAAGATGGGCACGGTGCTGCACAACAACACCGGCGTTTTCGAAGGCCTCCCCTCGCCCTTCAAGGCGACGCGCTATCACTCGCTGGTGGTGGAACGCGACAGCCTGCCCCCTGAACTGGAAATCACGGCGTGGCTGGAGGACGGCGTGATCATGGGTCTGCGCCACCGCGAGCTGCCCATCGAGGGCGTCCAGTTCCACCCGGAATCGATTGCTACGGAGCATGGCCACAAGCTGATGCAAAACTTCCTGAACCGCGTGCCGGAGGCGGCATGAGCGACGCCCTGAAACCGCTGATCGGCGCCGCCGCCGAGCGTCCGCTGACCCGCGAAGAGGCCGAGAAAGCCTTCCAGATCCTGTTCGCGGGCGAGGCGACGCCCAGCCAGATCGGCGGCCTGCTTATGGCGCTGCGGACGCGCGGCGAGACGGTCGAGGAATTCGCCGCCGCCGCCGCCGTGATGCGCGCAAAATGCCACAAGGTGACCGCGCCCGAAGGCGCCATCGACATCGTCGGCACCGGCGGCGACGGCAAGGGCACGCTGAACATCTCGACCGCGACCGCCTTCGTAGTGGCCGGCGCGGGGGTTCCCGTCGCCAAGCACGGTAACCGCAACCTGTCGTCCAAGTCCGGCTCTGCCGACGCGCTAAGCCAGATGGGCGTGCAGGTGATGCTGCCCGCCGAGGCGGTGGAAAAGGCGATGGCCGAAACCGGTATCGGTTTCATGATGGCCCCGATGCACCACCCGGCGATGGCCCATGTCGGCCCCACCCGCGCCGAGCTGGGGACGCGCACGATCTTCAACATCCTTGGGCCGCTGACCAACCCCGCCGGGGTAAAGCGCCAGCTGACCGGCGCGTTCTCGCGCGAGATCATTCGCCCGATGGCCGAGACGCTGAAGACGCTTGGCTCCGATGCCGCGTGGCTGGTTCACGGGTCCGACGGCACTGACGAGCTGTCGATTGCGGGCGTGTCATGGGTCGCCGCGCTGAAAGACGGCGACGTGACCGAATTCGAAGTCTCGCCCGAGGATGCCGGCCTGCCCGTACATCCCTTCGAGGACATCATCGGCGGCACGCCCGCCGAGAACGCCGCCGCCTTCCGCGATTTGCTGAACGGCACGACGTCGGCCTATCGCGATGCGGTGTTGCTGAACTCTGCCGCGGCCCTGCTGATGGCCGAGAAGGCGGGCGACCTGAAGGAAGGCGCGGACATGGCGGCGGAAAGCATCGACAGCGGCGCCGCCCGCGCGAAAGTGGAAGCACTGGCGAAAGCCACGACGGAGGCAGCATGAGCGGCAACGTTCTGGACCGGATCAAGGCCTACAAGCTTGACCATATCGCGGCCTGCAAAGCCGCCCGCCCGCTGGCGGATGTCGAGGACACGGCCCGCGCCGCGCCGCCGGTGCGCGGCTTTGCCGACCGCCTGCGCGACGCGGCGACGACGGGCTATGGCCTGATCGCCGAAATCAAGAAGGCGAGCCCCTCCAAGGGCTTGATCCGCCCCGATTTCGACCCGCCCGCACTGGCCCGCGCCTACGAGGCGGGCGGCGCGACCTGCCTGTCGGTGCTGACCGACGGCCCCAGCTTTCAGGGCGCCGACGAGTTTCTGACCGCCGCGCGGTCGGCGGTGTCGCTGCCGGCGCTGCGCAAGGACTTCATGTACGACACCTACCAGGTGGCCGAGGCCCGCGCGCTGCACGCCGACTGCATCCTGATCATCCTTGCCAGCGTGTCCGACGCACAAGCCGCCGAGCTTGAGGATGCCGCCTTCGGCTGGGGCATGGACGTGCTGATCGAGGTGCACGACGGCGAGGAACTGGACCGCGCGCTGGCGCTGAAGTCGCCGCTGCTGGGCATCAACAACCGCAACCTCAAGACCTTCGAGACGACGCTGGACACCACGCGCGAGCTGTCGAAACGGGTGCCGGACGACCGGTTCCTGATCTCGGAATCGGGCCTTTTCACCCCCGCCGACCTTGCCGACATGGCGCAGTACGGCGCGCGGGCGTTCCTGATCGGCGAAAGCCTGATGCGGCAGGACGACGTGGCCGCCGCCACCGGCGCGTTGCTGGCCGACCCGGTGCCCGCCTGATGGCCGAACTGACCCATTTCGACGCCAAGGGCGACGCCCACATGGTGGACGTGTCCGACAAGGCCGTCACCTCGCGCACGGCCGTGGCCGAAGGCTGCGTGATCATGTCGCCCGAGACCCTGGCCCTGATCACCGAGGGGCGCGCCAAGAAGGGCGACGTCGCTGGCGTCGCACGGCTGGCCGGGATCATGGGGGCAAAGCGCACCTCTGACCTGATCCCGCTGTGCCATCCCCTGCCCGTCACCAAGGTGTCGGTCGACGTCACCCCGGATGACAGCCTGCCCGGACTGCGCGTGCAGGCCACCGTCAAGACGACCGGCCAGACCGGCGTCGAGATGGAGGCGCTGACCGCCGTCAGCACCGCCTGCCTGACCGTGTACGACATGGTGAAGGCGGCGCAGAAGGACATGGTGATCTCGGACATCCACCTGCTGCTGAAAGAAGGCGGCAAATCGGGACGTTACGAGGCCCCATGATCACCGTCGACGAGGCTTTGGCCGAACTCTTCGCGCTGGTCACTGTCGCAGAGACCGAGACGGTTCCGCTTGACCGCGCCGCCGGTCGCGTGCTGGCGGCCGACGTCACCGCCCTGCGCGACCAGCCGCCGTTTCCCGCCTCGGCGATGGACGGCTATGCGGTAAAGGCCGACGAGGTGCGCCCCGGCGCGACGTTCCGCGTGGTCGGAGAATCCGCTGCCGGGCATGGCTATGACGGCAATGTCGGGGCCGGCGAGGCTGTCCGCATCTTTACCGGCGCACCGGTGCCCGAGGGCGCCGACCGCGTGGTGATTCAGGAAGATACCGCGCGCGACGGCGATACCATCGTGTTGCAGGACGATCTTGATCCGCAGGTCTACGTGCGCCCCGCAGGCGGCGACTTTCGCGCCGGTTCGGTCGTTCAGGCGCCCCGCCGCCTTGGCCCGCAGGATGTGGCGTTGCTTGCGGCGATGAACATCGCCGACGTCCCCGTCCGCCGCCGCCCCGTCGTCGCGTTGATCGCCACCGGGGACGAGCTGGTGATGCCCGGTGAAACCCCGTCGCGCGACCAGATTATCGCGTCCAACTCGTTCGGGCTGAAGGCCATGCTGGACGCCGCGGGCGCAGAGGCTCGCCTGCTGCCCATCGCCCGCGACAACCTGCCGTCGCTGCGCACCGCCTTCACGCTGGCGGCGGACGCGGACCTGATCGTCACCATCGGTGGTGCGTCGGTCGGCGACCACGACCTTGTCGCCCCGGCGGCCGAAGAGATGGGGCTGGACCGCAGCTTCTACAAAGTCGCGATGCGGCCGGGCAAACCGCTGATGGCCGGGCACATGGGTGGGTCCACCCTGATCGGGTTGCCGGGCAACCCGGTGTCTTCCATGGTCTGCGGACAGGTCTTCCTGCTGCCAGTCCTGCGCGCGATGCTGGGCCTTGGCACCGGCCCCGCCCCGCGCCTGCAACGGCCGCTGGATGCGGACATCGGCCAGAACGGGCCGCGCGAACACTACATGCGCGCGAAACTCAGCGCCGGGGGCATCGCGCCGTATGACCGTCAGGACAGTTCGCTGCTGACCGTGCTGGCCGCTGCCGACGCACTTTTGGTACGCCCGCCGCATGACGGCCCGCGCCGCGCGGGCGAAATGGTCGACTACATCCCTCTCTGATCCCGCCGTGCAAGTGATTCGCATGACCGTTGACACATAGCGGGAACGCGCATAGAACATTTAATGAACGCATGGCCCGCAGCAGACCGCTTCGGCGCGTGCATTTCGAATGGGGTGAGACAATGCTGACCAAGAAGCAGCTGGAACTACTGGAGTTCATTAACCGCCGGATGCAGCGCGATGGCGTGCCGCCGTCCTTCGACGAGATGAAGGATGCGCTGGACCTGCGCTCGAAATCCGGCATCCACCGCCTGATCACCGCGCTGGAAGAACGCGGCTTCATCCGCCGCCTTGCCCACCGGGCCCGCGCGATCGAGATCGTGAAGCTGCCCGAGGCGCTGGAAAAGAACGGGTTCACCCCCCGCGTCATCGAAGGCAGCCGGTCGGAACCACCTGCCTCGTCCATGCCGGTCGAAAGCGGCGGCGCGCTGGATGTGCCCCTGATGGGCCGCATCGCCGCCGGTGTCCCGATCGAGGCGATTTCCCACGTCGAACACAACGTGTCCGTCCCCGGCGGCATGGTCACCGGGCCGGCGCACCACTATGCGCTTGAGGTCAAAGGGGATTCGATGATCGACGTCGGCATCAACGACGGCGACATCGTGGTGATCCGCGAAACCAACGCCGCCGACAACGGCGACATCGTCGTCGCGCTGGTCGAAGGGCACGAGGCTACGCTGAAGCGGTTCCGCCGCAAGGGCTCTGCCGTCGCGCTGGAAGCCGCGAACCCGGCCTATGAGACCCGCGTGTTCCGCGAGGATCAGGTGAAGGTGCAGGGTCGCCTTGTCGGGCTGATCCGCACCTACTGAGACCACAGGCGGCGCGCACCGTCCTGCGCGCCGACCAGCCTTAGAACGCCGCCGTCGGGATAGACGGCCAAGGCTCCGGTTTCCCGGAGCCTTTTTTCGTTGATCAGGATGCAGGGGCCCGCCACCTCGTCCTCGGTCGACAGGATCACAAGCGAGGCTGTCCGGCATCCAGCGTCCGCGCGCGCGGCGGCATCGCGCCCGGTGACATGCAACACGGTGCGGCCGTCCAGATCGAACAATCCGGCCTCCATCGCGGGGCGGGCAAAGGCGTCCTCCTGCGCCGCCGCGTCGCCGTCGTTTTCCAGCCAACTGAGGGCGACGAAACCTTCGCCCCTTGGCTTGGACAAGGCGCGGCCGGTGTCCGTCATCACCCCGACCAGCCCGCCGGTGTCCGAAATCAGCAGCGGCGGCCGGTCCGCCTGCGACCACAGGATGAAGGCCACCGCCATCGGCACCAGCCCCGCCAGCCGCGCCCGCCCCTGCCACAGGATCAGCCACAGCGCCCCAAGCGCCAGCACCGGCAGCACCCACGGCCCGGGCGACACCACCGGGGTCGTCGCCCCCGGCCAGTCCGACACCCGATGCGCCACGCCAAGTATCCAGTCCAGCCCGGGCTGCATCAACCGCAGCGCCAACGGCGCCAGTCCCAGCGGCCAGCAAACCGCCGCCAGCACCGCCACGGGCATCACCAGCGTACCCATCACCGGCACCGCCAGCAGGTTCGCGATCAGACCGTAATCCGACAGCCGGTTGAAATGGGCCGCCGCCACCGGCGCCGTCGCCAGCCCCGCCACGGCGGACGAGACGAAAACCGCCAGTGCTGGTCTCGCCCACCGGGGCGGCGTCCAGCGGCGCATCTCGCGCAGTGCGCCGAACACCGCGACCAGCGCCGTCGTCGCCGCAAAGGACATCTGGAACCCCGGTTCCAGCAGCGTTTCGGGGCGCAGACACAACACGATCAGCGCCGCTATGGCAACCGAACGCAGGGTGATCGCCCGCCGGTCCAGCATCACCGCCGCCAGCATGACCGAGATCATGATCAGCGCCCTTTCTGTCGCCACGTTGCCGCCGGACAGAAGGTAGTAGAACACGCCCGCCGCCAGCGCGCCCGCCGCCGCCAGCTTCTTCACCGGCCAGCGCAGCGCGGCATAGGGCGCCAGTGCCATCGCCAGCCGTAGGGCGGCGAAGACAAAGCCCGTCAGCAGCCCCATGTGCAGCCCGGAAATCGCCAGCAGATGCGCAAGGTTGGACGCGCGCAATGCCTCCAGCGTGTCGCGGCTCATGCCGGATCGGTCGCCCGTGGTCAGCGCGGCGGCGAAGGCGCCCGCCTCACCGGGCAAGGCGGCCTGCACCGCGGCCGACATCGCCATGCGCAGACGGTGCACCCGCAGCCCGGCGGCGCCTTCGCGCGCCGGGGCGACGGCCAGCACCGGCGTCCGGGTGTAGCCCACCGCGCCCAGCCGGTCGAACCATGCCATGCGGCGAAAATCGAAACCGCCGGGTTCGGTCGGGCCCGAGGGGGGCGACAGGTGCGCCGTCATCATCACGCGCAGACCCGGGACCGGGTCGATCCAGCCTTGGGTGCCGTGCAGCGATACCCGCACCCGATGCGGCGTCCGGTTCGGCGCGGTGCGTTCCAGAACCACCCGGTCCAACGTCAGTCGCACGGCGTCGGATGCCGACCGGTCGATGTTGACGATCCGCCCCTCGACCGCGCCGTAGTAGCGAAAGCCCAGCACCGGTCCCGCCACGACATGCGCCCGCAGCGCGCCAAGACACAGGCCCGCCAGCACCAACGCCGGAACCAGCAGGAACGGCGACCAGCGCGGGCCCAGCCACCACGCGGCGACGCAGGCCGACGGACACGCCGCGCCACAGCCCGCCAGCAAGACGCGCCCCGGTTCCGCCGTCAGCGCAAAATACACCGCGATCCCAAGGCCCAACGCCACCGGCGCCCACGGAAACAGGTGCCCGCGCTGAGCCTCTACCACGTCGACGATCCAGCGAAGGGGTGCCACTCTTGTCCTCCTGACCCCGATTGACTAGACCGCTGGCAAGCCTAGTTCCGCACCCTTTCCAAAAGGTAAATGTTGCCCATGACCGACGCCCCCGTCGTCACCCGGATCGCGCCGTCTCCCACCGGCTACATGCACATCGGCACCGCCCGGACGGCGCTGTTCAACTGGCTCTATGCACGGGGCCGGGGCGGCAAGTTCCTGCTGCGGATCGAGGACACCGACCGTGCCCGGTCAACCCCCGAGGCGACCGAAGCGATCTTTCGCGGCATGAAATGGCTTGGGCTCGACTGGGATGGCGATGCCGTCAGCCAGTTCGAACGCGCCGACCGCCATGCCGAGGTAGCGAACCAGATGCTGGCCGAGGGCACGGCCTACAAGTGCTTTTCGACGCAAGAGGAAATCGCCGCCTTCCGCGAGGCCGCGAAGGCCGAGGGCAAGTCGACCCTGTTCCGCTCGCCCTGGCGCGATGCCGATCCGTCGACCCACCCCGACCTGCCCTTCGTGATCCGGGTCAAGGCGCCGCTGGACGGCGTCACCGTGATCCGCGATCAGGTGCAGGGCGACGTCAAAGTGAAGAACGATCAGCTGGACGACATGATCTTGCTGCGGTCGGACGGCACGCCGACCTATATGCTGGCCGTCGTCGTCGACGATCACGACATGGGCGTGACCCACGCGATCCGGGGCGATGACCACCTGAACAACGCCGCCCGACAGATGCTGGTTTACGACGCGATGGGATGGGACGTTCCGGTCTGGGCGCACATCCCGCTGATCCACGGCCCCGACGGCAAGAAGCTGTCAAAGCGCCACGGCGCGCTGGGGGTCGAGGAGTATCAGGCGATGGGCTTCCCCGCCGCCGCCATGCGCAACTATCTGGCCCGGCTTGGCTGGTCGCACGGCGATGACGAATTCTTCACGGATGAGCAGGCAATAGAGTGGTTCGACCTTGATGGAATCGGCAAGTCGGCGGCCCGCTTCGACATGAAGAAACTCGAACACCTTTCCGGTCAGCACATCGCTGCGACGGACGATGACGCGCTGGTTCCAGAGATCCAGGCTTACCTTGCGGCTGCAAAAGAGCCGACCCTGTCGGATGCAGATGCACAGGCGTTGCGCGGCGCGATGTTCTGCCTGAAAGATCGCGCGAAGACATTCCCGCAACTTATTGAAAAGGCGTATTTCGTCCTGGCTGACCGGCCGCTTGAAATGGACGAGAAATCGGCCAAGGCGCTGGACGATGTATCCCGTGGTATACTGGCTCAATTGACGCCGCAGTTGCAAAATGCTAGCTGGAACCGCGACGCGCTGGAAGAGGTCGTGACGCACGTGGCCGAGGCGAATGACACCAAGCTTGGCAAGGTGGCGCAGCCATTAAGGGCAGCCTTGGCCGGGCGTTCGGTGTCTCCCAGCGTTTTTGATATGATGCTGGTCCTTGGCCGTGACGAAACGCTCGCGCGCCTGGGCGATGTAACCGCTTGATCCGGGCACGGTGATCGCCGTGCCTGCACAGAGTAGCCCCGTCCGGGGTGTACCTTTCAGAGAGGGATGAGATGGCAGACAGCAACAAGACGGCGACGCTGAAAATCGACGGCAAGGAACTCGAGTTGCCGATGCACTCGCCCACCGCCGGTCCGGATGTCATCGACATCGGCAAGCTCTACGCACAGGGCGACGTGTTCACGTTCGACCCCGGTTTCACCTCGACCGCCTCGTGCGCGTCGACCATCACCTTCATCGACGGCGAGAAGGGCGAGCTGCTGCACCGCGGCTATCCGATCGACCAGCTGGCCGAAAAATCGCACTTCCTCGAAGTCTGCTATCTGCTGCTGTACGGCGAACTGCCGACCGCCGACCAGCTGGAAGACTTCGAAAGCCGTGTGACCAACCACACGATGCTGCACGAGCAGATGACCTACTTCTATCGCGGTTTCCGCCGCGACGCGCACCCGATGGCCATCATGGTCGGCGTTGTGGGCGCGATGTCGGCCTTCTACCACGACTCGACCGACATCAGCGATCCGTGGCAGCGCGAGGTCGCCTCGATCCGCCTGATCGCCAAGATGCCGACCATCGCGGCGTGGGCCTACAAGTACCACATCGGCCAGCCCTTCGTGTATCCGCGCAACGATCTCGACTATGCGTCGAACTTCCTGCGCATGTGCTTCTCGGTCCCGGCCGAGGAATACGAGGTGAACCCGATCCTGAGCCGCGCGATGGACCGGATCTTCACCCTGCACGCCGACCACGAGCAGAACGCTTCGACCTCGACGGTGCGTCTTGCCTCGTCCTCGGGCGCCAACCCGTTCGCCTGCATCGCCGCCGGTATCGCCTGTCTGTGGGGTCCTGCCCACGGCGGCGCCAACCAGGCCTGCCTGGAAATGCTGCGCGAAATCGGCACGCCGGACCGCATCCCCGAGTACATCGAAAAGGCGAAGGACAAGAACGATCCGTTCCGCCTGATGGGCTTCGGCCACCGGGTCTACAAGAACTTCGACCCGCGCGCGAAGGTGATGAAGCAATCCGCCGACGAAGTGCTGGACCTGCTGGGTGTCGAGAACAACCCGACCCTGCAGACCGCCAAGGAACTGGAGCGCATCGCGCTGGAAGATCCGTACTTCAAGGACAAGAAGCTGTACCCGAACGTCGACTTCTACTCGGGCATCATCCTTGACGCGATGGGCTTCCCGACCTCGATGTTCACCCCGATCTTCGCGCTGGCGCGGACCGTGGGCTGGATTTCGCAGTGGAAGGAACAGCTGTCGGATCCGGCGCACAAGATCGGCCGCCCGCGTCAGCTGTACACCGGCGCGACGTTCCGCGACTACGTGGATGTCGAAAACCGCTGATCGGCGGTGGCATCAAGATACCAGACGGCGGGCCTTCGGGTCCGCCGTTTTCGTTTTCAGGCCCAGTCGCGGCCCCGCCCCATTCGCCCCGAACCTGCTTACCCCGGCCCGCAGCCCAAATTTTTTCGCTGCCATGTTCCGTCTGTGCAAGCATCGCCCGGACCCGCGCTTGACTTAGCGTAACAGCGCCCGCCAAACTGCCTTTCGATTGAAGAACCATTGTTGATTGCCGGTCCGGAGCGATCCGAACCGCAGAACCATTTTATCAGGCCCCGGCATGCGACATCTCAGCCGCCCGCAGCCAATGACACCGCACGCCCCCGGCCAGCGGGACGTCGTGCCCGTCGCAGTGCCCCCAACTTCGCCCCTGTTGTAAGTCCGCCGAAAGGGCAAACCATGTTTCGCAAGCTTATTCCCACCATTCTGTACCTGACCGCAGCCGTCACCCCCGCCCTTGCCTTCGACCTGCCCGATCCAATCGACGACGCGGATTTTATCCAGACCGACCCCGAACTTGCCGCCATCGGCCGCCTGCTGTTCTACGACAAGGTGCTGTCCGGCAACCGCAACATCAGCTGCGGCACCTGCCACCATCACGACCTGAGCGGTGCCGACGGCCTGTCGCTGGGCATCGGCGAAGGCGGCGAAGGCATCGGCCGCGACAGGTCTCCGGGCTATGAGACCATGCGCATCCACGCCCGTATCCCGCGCAGCGCCCCGCCGATCTGGAACCTTGGGCACAAGGGCATCTCTTCGGTGTTCCACGATGGGCGGCTGCAACTGGGCGACCGCTGGGGCAACGGGTTCGATTCACCGGCGGAAGACTGGCTGCCCGAGGGCCTGACCTCGATCCTCGCGGTGCAGGCGCTGTTCCCGATCACCAGCCAGGACGAGATGGCAGGCAACCCGGGCGAGAACGACATCGCCGATGCCGTGGTGCCCCGGCTGGACGGCGGCTGGCCGGTGATCGCTGCCCGGATCCGGGAAATCCCCGCCTATGTCCGCATGTTCACCGCCGCCTACGATCATGTCGCCAGCGCCGAGGACATCACGATCGTCGAGATCGCAAATGCCATCGCCGCCTTCGAGGCGCAGGAATGGCGCAGCCACGACAGCGATTTCGACGCCTACCTCGCCGGAGAACCCGACGCGCTGGAAGCGCCCGAACTGCGCGGGATGAACCTGTTCTTCGGCGAAGCGCAGTGTTCCTCTTGCCACTCGGGCCCGCTGTTCACCGATCAGCAGTTCCATGCGCTTGCCCTGCCGCATTTCGGCCCCGGCAAGACCCGTCCGTGGGACCCGGTACCGCGCGATATCGGGCGGATGCTGAAGACTGACGACCTTGCCGACGCCTACCGCTTCCGCACCCCGTCCCTGCGCAACGTGGCGCTGACCGCGCCGTATGGGCACAACGGGTCGATGCCAACACTGGAAGCGATGATCCGGCACCACGTCGACCCCGCCGCCAGCCTTGCCGCGTGGACGCCCGAACTGGCGGGCCTGCCGGATGTGCCGTGGCTGTCGAACGCGGATTTCGTGATGCGCGAGGACAGGCTGGAGGACGCTCGGATGCTCGCGCGGGTCGATGTCGACGTGCCGACGCTGACCGACACGGAAATCGCCGAACTCGTCGCCTTCCTTGAATGCCTCACGGGGCGGACGGCCGCAGACCGCCCGCTGGGCCGGCCCGACGCGGTGCCCAGCGGCCTGCCGGTGGACTGAACCGCCGCATCGCCAATCGCGGCAGCCTGCGCTAGCTTGACGGTCCGAAGGAGACCGCGATGCAGCCTGCCCCCCTGCCCCTGACCCAAGAGCTTGTCCTGATCGGCGGCGGCCATGCCCACGCGCTGGTGCTGCGGATGTGGGGCATGAACCCGCTGCCGGGGGTCCGCGTGACGGTGATCGATCCGAACCCCTCGGCCCCCTACACCGGCATGCTGCCGGGGCACATCGCGGGTCACTATGCGCTGGACGCGCTGGAAATCGACCTTGTGAAGCTCGCCCGGTTTGCCGGCGCACGTCTGATCCTTGGCCGGGCCAGCGCACTCGACCGCGACGCCCGTCTGGTTCACGTCCCCGGGCGCCCGCCGGTCCCCTATGACGCGCTTGGGATCGACATCGGCATCTCTTCGGCGCCGCTGACGCTGGACGGCTTCGCCGAGCACGGCGTTCCCGCCAAGCCTCTGGGGCCCTACGCCGACCGCTGGCGCGCGTTCCTTGCCGACGGCGGTGGCCCGGTCACGGTGATCGGCGGCGGCGTCGGCGGTGTGGAACTTGCGATGGCGATGGCCCATGCCCTGACGCAGGCGGGCCACCCACCCCGCGTTACGCTGCTGGAACGCGACCACATCCTGCCCGGCATCGGCGACCGGGCGCGGGCCACGCTTCGCGCGCGCCTGTCCAAGCTTGGCGTCGACTGCCGCGAAGGCGCCAGCGTCGGCAACGTCACCGCCGACACGGTGACCCTGTCGGACGGCTCCGCCCTGCCCTCGGCCCTGACCGTCGGTGCGGCAGGCGCCCGCCCGCAGGCGTGGCTGGCCGACACCGGGCTTGACCTGACCGACGGCTACGTCACCGTCGGGCCCGACCTGCAATCGGTGAACACCCCGGCCGTCTTCGCCACGGGCGACTGCGCCCACCTGTCCCATGCGCCGCGCCCCAAGGCCGGGGTCTTCGCGGTGCGCGAGGCGCCGATCCTGTACCGCAACCTTCGCGCGGTGCTGGCCGGACATCCCCCGCCCAAGACCTACCGCCCCCAGCGCGACTATATGAAACTGATCTCGCTGGGCGACCGCGCGGCGCTGCTCGACAAGCACGGCCTGTCGCTGTCCGGCCGCTGGCTCTGGCGCTGGAAAGACCGCATCGACCGCCGGTTCATGCGCAAGTTCCACGACCTGCCCGCGATGCCGCCGCCACCGCTTCCGGCAGAGCACGCGGCAGGCATGGCAGAGGCGCTTGGCGACAAGCCCGCCTGCGGCGGCTGCGGCGCCAAGGTCAGCGGCACCACGCTGGCGCGGGTTTTGGCGCAGCTTCCCACCACCGGACGCCTAGATGTCGAAACGCAGCCGGGCGACGACGCGGCGGTTCTGGCGATCGGCGGCACCCGGCAGGTGATCACCACCGACCACCTGCGCGCCTTCACCGAGGACCCGTACCTGCAAACCCGGATCGCCGCCGTCCACGCTTTGGGCGACGCGTGGGCGATGGGTGCGAAACCACAGGCGGCGCTGGCGCAGATCATCCTGCCCCGCATGGCCCCGGCGCTTCAGGACCACTGGCTGGCCGAGATCATGGCCGCCGCCGGGTCGGTCTTTGCCGAAGCCGGGGCCGAGATTGTGGGCGGCCACACCTCGCTGGGGACCGAGCTGACCGTGGGCTTCACCGTCACCGGCCTGAGCGACCGCGCACCGATCACGCTGGCCGGGGCGCGGGCGGGCGACGCGCTGGTGCTGACCAAACCCATCGGCTCGGGCACCGTTCTGGCGGGCGAGATGCAGATGAAGGCGCAGGGCCGCTGGGTTATGGCGACGCTGGACCAGATGGCCAGACCGCAGGCCGACGCGGCGGCGGCGCTGGCCGGCGCCCACGCGATGACCGACGTGACCGGGTTCGGGCTGGCCGGACACCTGCTGGCGATCTGCGACGCCTCGAACCTCGCGGCCGAGCTCGACCTCGATGCGATCCCGCTGCTGCCCGGCGCGGTGGAACTGGCCGAGGCTGGCATCCATTCGACCCTTTACCCCGGCAACCGGGCGCTGGCGGACCGCATTTCGGTGCCGTGGGGGGCCAAGGGGGAATTGCTGTTCGACCCGCAGACAGCGGGCGGGCTGCTGGCCGCCATCCCCGCCGACACGACTGGCGAGGTGCTGCAGCGCCTGCGCGACGCTGGCCATTCCGCAGCGCGGATCGGGCGCATGGTCCCCGGCGCGCCCTTCGTCACCGTGACGTGACGCGTCAGCCCCGCTCGACGACTGCGGCGATCCGGTCGGCCGCGCGATCAAGGTCGTCGTCCTTGAGATCCTCCGCCTCGATCACCGCCATTTCGTCATGGTCATGTCGACTTCGCCACTTGGCATAGCGCGGGTCATAGTGCTGGCGCATCAGGTCACCGGCCAGCGGCGCGAATGCCCCGCCGGCCGCCAGTTTCAACCATGCATCCACCTGCTCGCGGCCCTGATAGGGCACCAACTGGCGAATGGTGTCGGCCAGCGCCTCGGGCGCGGCGGTCAGGTCGGCATAGGCCCGGGCCAGATACCGTGCCCGCGCGTCCAACGGCGCCGCGACCCGGATCCTCTGTGCCGTCCGCATCGCCGTCCAGACCGAGGGCGGCACCAGCAGGTCGCCGATCTTCGACGATTCCGCCTCCACCACCACCGGCCGCGCCGGGTCCAGCTGTGTGAAATCCTTCGCCAGCAGCGACTCGAACGCCTTCTGCGCCGGCTGCGGCCGCTCGACCGCGCCGAACAGCGATCCGCGATGCGCCGCCAACCCCTCTAGGTCCACCACCTGAACCCCGCGCGCGGACAGCCGGTGCAAAAGCGCGGTCTTCGCCGTCCCCGTGTTGCCGTCCAGCAGGATCAGCCGATGCGGCAGCGGCGTGTCGTGCAGCATCCCCGCCACCAGCCTGCGATAGCTGCGATAGCCGCCCTCGACCGTCTGCGCGCGCCAGCCGATCTGGCTGAGGATCGACGCGACCGAGCCCGACCGCTGCCCCCCGCGCCAGCAATAGACCAGCGGCCGCCAGCCCCCGTCCTTGTCGGCCAGCGGTCCTTCAAGATGCGACGCCACGTTACGCGCCACGATCGCCGCCCCGATCTTGCGCGCGCGGAACGGGCTTTCCTGCACGTACATGGTGCCCACGACGGCCCGCTCATCGTTCGACATGGCCGGAAGCGACATGGCGCCGGGGACATGGTCCTCGGCGAACTCGGCGGGCGAGCGGACGTCGATCACGGTGTCGTACCCATGAGCGTAGAAATCGGCGAGCGTGGGAAAAGGCTGCGGCATGACGGTCCTTCTAGTCAAAGCCGCCCGGCCCGGCAAACGCAGATATCTTCTTCTCTTGCCAAGTACCTCGGGGGAGCCGCGCGTCCCGCGCGGCGGGGGCAGCGCCCCCGTCCCCGGCCCGCAGACTATTCGATCCCACGGGCGGGATCGTCCTCCAGATCGTCGCGCCCCACAGGCGGCGCCCAGCCGCGTTCCAGCCGCGCATCATAGGCCGTCCCGCCACCGGTCATCGCCGCCTCGGTCTCGGCCCGCAGCGCCCGCGAGCGTTCGATGTAAGGGCCGTTCTGGTGGATCGGGATCTCGGGGTCGTACAGGTCCGCCAGTTCCCGCATCGTGCGCCGGTCGATGTCGACAAAGCCGCGCGCCATCCGCTCGGCGTCGAACGGGTGGACGCCCAGCGCCTCCAGCGCCGACCGTCCGGCCCGCACACCGCTGTCGAAGGTCTCGCGGACGATGTCGCGGCATCCCGCGCCCCACAGCTCGTAGACGTGATTGCGGTCACGCGCGCGGGCGATGATGTAGACATGCGGATGGTGCTTGCGGACATGCCGCACGATCTCGGTCGCCTGCGCCCGGTCGTCGATGGCGACCACCAGCATCTTCGCATTCTCGATACCGGCCGCGACCAGCAGGTCGGGCCGCGAGGCGTCGCCGAAGAACACCTTGATCCCGAAAGCGCGCAGCATCTCCAACTGGGCCGAGCTGTGGTCCAGCACCACCGTCCGATAGCCCGCGCCCAGCAGCAGCCGGTTCACGATGCCGCCCCAGCGCCCGTGACCAGCGATGATCACCGGCGCTTCTTCGTCGATCTCGTCGGGCGTGGTCTCGCCCGCGACCGAGAACCGCGGCGCGATCACCCGGTCGTACAGGATGAACAGGCCGGGCGTCAGCAGCATCGACAGCGCCACAACCAACAGCGCCACGTCCGCGATGGACTGCGGCACGACCTGCACCGCCGTGGTGAAACTCAGCAGAACGAAGCCGAACTCGCCCGCCTGCGCCAGCCCCAGCGCGAACAGCCAGCGGTTCGCGCCGTCCACGCGGAACGGATAGGACAGCGCCAGCAGGACCGCCGCCTTCAGTGCGATCAACCCCGCCGTCAGGCCGACGATGGTGAACAGCCGGTCCCACAACAGGCCAAAGTCGATGCCCGCCCCGACCGTCATGAAGAACAGGCCCAGCAACATGCCCCGGAACGGGTCGATGTCGGATTCCAGTTCGTGCCTGTATTCGCTGTTGGCCAGAACCACCCCGGCCAGAAAGGTCCCGAGCGCTGGCGACAGCCCCACGAGGTTCATCAAAAGCGCGATGCCGACCACCATGCACAGCGCCGTCGCGACGAACAGTTCGCGCAATCGCGCCAGCGCGATGTATCGAAACAGGCGCGGCGTCAGCCAAGAGCCCCCGACCACCACCAGCGCCATCGCCCCCACCGTCAGAAGCGCCCGTTTCCAGCCCGGGATCGTGTCGATCCAGCCGGGCGCGGCGGGCCCGTGCTCTTCGCCCGCATGGTCATCGACACCTTCTGCGGCATCGGCGTGGGCTCCGTCCTCGATCGGGACCTCGGGGGCCTCCACATGCGTTTCCACCGGTTCGACCGGCGCCGCGTAGCTGTCCATCAGCGCGGGCGCGGCCAGCAGCGGGATCAGGGCCAGCATCGGGATGACGGCGATGTCCTGGAACAACAGCACCGAGAAGCTTGCCTGCCCCCCGTCCGACCGCATCAGCCCCTTCTCGCCCAGCGTCTGCAACACGATGGCCGTCGAACTCAGCGCGAAGATCAGCCCAAGGCCCAGCGCAATCGACCATTCCAGCCCCACCGCCATCGCAAGCCCCGTCACCGCCGCCGTCGTGACGCCGACCTGCAGCCCGCCCAGACCCAGAAGCCGCCCCTTCATCTCCCACAGCATCGACGGCTTCAGCTCCAGCCCGACGAGGAACAGCATCATCACCACCCCGAACTCGGCGAAATGCTGAAGCGACACGACGTCGACCCGGAACGCCGACAGGATCGGGCTTAACGCGATCCCCGCGATCAAGTAGCCCAGCACCGACCCAAGGCCGAACTTCGACGCCAGCGGCACCGCGATCATCCCGGCGACAAGGAACAGGAAGGCAAGCGTCAGGAAATCCATGTCAGGCCTTTTCCCCAACGGTCTCGAAGGTCAGCACCGCATCTGATGCGGCCTCTTCCACCGGCACGCGCCCCGTGGAAAGCCCCGCCAGAAGCTGCCCGTAGCTTTCGGCATTTTGTTCGATCTGTGCAGAATTCTCGGCCTTGAGCGCACCAAAAAGTACCAGCGGTGCAAGAAAAGTCATATTGCACAGCCGCGTCGTCTGCTCTAGCGGGCGCAGATAAACGCGGATCGGATAGCGGTTGTGCCCTGTGGCCGCATAGGCGCTTTCCGGACCGGCGGTGGTCACCGCCAGCTGCACCGCCTTGCCCGCCAGTCGCGTACCCTCGTGGCCATAGGCAAAGCCATGCTCCAGCACGAGGTCCTGCCATTCTTTCAGAAGCGACGGGGTGGAATACCAGAACACCGGGAACTGGAACACGATGACGTCGTGCTCCAGCAGGCGCCGCTGCTCGCGGTCGACGTCGATGTCAAAGCGTGGATATTCGGCATAAAGATCGACGCAGGTCGCGCCGTCCACCGTCTTCGCCCGCGCCCACATCGCGGCATTCGCACGCGAAAACCGCTGACCGGGGTGGGCATAATAGATCAGCAGCTTCGGCATGGCCCTTCCCTTCGCGTGGCGTCAGGAAATTCTATGGCCTGCGCGCGGGCCTGTCCACGGCCCGCGCGATCCGGTCAGACCGGCTGACCCGATCAGCCGAACGAGATGTCCACCGACCCGAAGGTCCCGAAATCCGCGAAGACATGGCAGCCCGACGGCGCCTCGATCGGCCGGATGAAACTGCCCGACAGCACGACCTGCCCTGCCGAGATCCCCTGCCCGTACTGCGCAAGCCGCCGCACCAGCCAGACGATGCCCATCGCCGGATCGTTCAGCACCCCAGCGCCCAGCCCGGTTTCCTCGACCTCGCCATCGCGGGCGACGATGGCCCCGGTCCAGCGCAAATCGAACGCATCGACCGGGTGGCGTTCCCGGCCCAGCACAAGACCCGCATTGGCCGCATTGTCGGATATGGTATCGCAAATCTGCCTTGGCGCCCCCGAATCCGGGTCTTTTCGCAGGATACGTGTATCGAGGATCTCAAGGCTCGGCGCCACGTACTCGGTCGCCGCCAGCACATCGTCGCGCGAGATGTCGCCCGACAGATCGGATTTCATCACGAAAGCGATCTCGGCTTCGATCCGGGGCTGGATGAACCGTCCGGCGGGAACGGTCGCGCCGGTGTCGAAATGCATGTCGTCGAACAGGATGCCGCTGTCGGGCGTGTCGATCTGCAACGCCTGCTGCATCGCCTTCGACGTCAGGCCGATCTTCCAGCCCGTCACGATCGCCCCAGCCGCGCGCTTTCGTTCGCAGAACGCCGCCTGAACGGCATAGGCGTCATCCATGTCGATGTCGGGATGGGCCACGGTCAACAGCCCGATCTGGCGACCCGTTTGCTCTGCCTCGAACAGCGCCGCGCCGGCGGCTTCGATCTCATCCGGTGTCATTCGTCCACCACCCCGTTCACCAGCGTACCGATCCCTTCGACCGACACCTCGATTTCGTCTCCGGGCACCAGAAAACGTGGCGGGTCGAACCGCGCCCCCGCCCCCGTCGGCGTGCCGGTGACGATGATGTCGCCCGGCACCAGCGTCGTGAAGGTCGAGATATAGGCGATCTGCCGCGGGATCGGGAACAGCATCCGGCCGGTGCGATCCTGTTGGCGGACCTCGCCGTTCACCTTCGTCACGATCTCGACGTCCGCAAGCTGCGCCCGATCGGTAAACGGCACCAGCCACGGCCCCATCGCGCCCGACCCGTCCCAGTTCTTGCCCTGCGTGACGTTGAACTTCGCATGCCGCACCCAGTCGCGGATCGTCCCCTCGTTGCACAGCGTCACCGCCGCGATGTGGTCATAAGCCTCAGCCTCGGGAATGCGCCGTCCGCCCTTGCCGATCACGATGGCGATCTCGCCCTCGTAATCCAGTTGCGGCGACTCCGGAGGCCGGACCAGCGGCTGCCCGTGGCCGGTGAACGACCGCGGAAAGCGCGGGAACAACGACATGTTGGGCGGCGCCTCTTGCCCGTCCTTGTACTCGGCATTCCGGTCCGGGAAGTTCACCCCGACACAGATGATCTTCTCTGGCGCCGGCACCGGCGGCAGGAACGTCACCTCTGACAATGCGTGGGTGTCGCCGCGCGCGTCGGCTTCGGCGGCCAGCGCGTCGAACCCGCCCACCTCTACGACCTCGCGCAATGTCGGCCAGTCCGGGAACAGATCGTTCACCGCCGAAAATCCGGTTTCCGTCACCGCGCCGTACAGGACCGCCCCGCCCGCGCGTACCGTCGAGAACTTCATTACCGCCCCCTCCTTCTTCTCTTCGAAAATACCTCCGCCGGAGGCAAGAAAGTCAATGTCCCGCCCTCACGGCGCAACGATCGGCTGCGCCTTCAAAAGCGACGGGCGCACCTCGGCCCCTTCGAACACGCTGCCCTCTTCGAACCACGACTTCGGCGCCGGCGCCCCCCATAGGGTCTGGCGCTGAGGGTCCTTCAGATCCCATTTGATCGGCTCAAGATCGGGATCAACCGTCTGGTAGTCGGAACAATAGATCTCGATCCGGTGTCCGTCGGGGTCGCGGATGTACAGGAAGAACGCGTTCGAGATGCCGTGGCGGCCCGGTCCGCGTTCGATATTCGAAACCCAGCCGGTGGTCGCCATCAGGTCGAGAAGGTCGATGATGTTCAGCGGCGTCGGCACCCAGAACGCAGTGTGATGCAAGCGCGGGCCAGTGCCGTTGGTGAAGGCCATGTCGTGCACGCCGCCCTTGCGGTGGCACCAAGCCGCCCACAGGTGACCGCTGTCCTCGTCCTCGGTGTACTCGGTCACGCGAAAGCCCAGCTCGTTGTAGAAGGCGACGCTTTCGTCGACGTTGGGCGAGAAGCAGTTGAAATGGTCGATCCGCAAAGGCTTAACGCCCCTGTACAATTCGTACTTCTGATGGATCGGCGGCAGCCGGTCCATGCGGGCGTAGAATTCCAGCGGGATGCCGTGCGGATCACGGGTGCGGAAGGTGCGTGACTGGTACGGGCGCTCGACCCAGTCCACCGGCAGCCCCTTGTCCGAAAAGAACTTTTCGGCCCGATCAAGGCAGTCGTCGTCGAACACCTTGAAGGACAGATCGCGCGCGCTGGCGGTGTCGCCCTTCTTCAGCACGATGCAGTGGTGGCCGCGCTCTTCCATCGCGCGCAGCCAGATCGTGTCGGCGGTTTCGTCGGTCACCTGCAAGCCCAGCGTATCGACATAGAACGCGCGCGACTTGGCAAGGTCCGTGACCACCAGTTCGACGTGGCTGAGGCGCACGATGTTGAAGGGCGGGTAAAGGTTCGGTGCGGGAATGGGCATGTCAGGCCTCCTTCGCCCCAGAGACGGGGCAATTCATTGAACAGGCAGGATTACGTTGGTCTGGCCGGTGCCGGACGACGGGAAATACTCGGTCACCACCTCGCCCTTGCCGGTGTAGGCGTCCCAACCGAGCGCCCCCAGCATCATGACGGTGTCGTGCATCGAGCCTTCGCCGCAGCAGAAGTCGGCGTATTCGGGCAGCATCTTGATGAAGGTGTCCCATTCGCCGCGCTTCCAAAGCTCCAGCACGTGCAGGTCTACCTGTCGGTTGAACTCTTTCGAGATGGTGAAGGTGCCGTTGTTGGCGGCGTATTCGTCGTTCGGCCAGATCCGGTGCGACAACGAGCCGGAGGCGACCAGAAGCACCTTTGAATCGCTTTCCTCTACCGCCTCGCGGATCGCCTCGCCCAGCTTTCGAGAGCTTTCGTAGCTATGTACCGTGCACCACGCCGCGACCGAGACGACTTTCATCTCGTGTTCGCGGCTCATGAAGCGCATCGGCACCAGCGTTCCATACTCCAACTCCAACGAGTCGAGCTGATGCGACAGCGTGTAGACGTCTTTCTCCTGCGCCTTCGCCGCAATGGCGTCGCCCAAAGCCGGGTTGCCTTCATAGCGATACGGCAGGTTCTGGATGAACTGCGGGAACTCGTTCGATGTGAACAGCCCCTCGAAGCGGTCGTTAGCGTTGATGTGATAGCCAGCGTTCACCACCCAGTGGGTGTCGCAGATCACCACGGTGTCCGCGCCAAGGGCTTTCGCCCGGCGCGCGATCTCGGCATGCCCGTCGATCGCCGCCTGCCGCTTGCCCTGCACCGGCCCCTCTTGTTCCGACATGATCATCGTCGGAACATGAGTCATCTTGGCCGCAAGTACGATTTCCCCCATCGGTCTCCTCCTTGAAAGGGAACGTTCGCGCGTTTCCCGGTCGTCCGGTCCTGTTTCGAATGGCTGCTCAGGCGCCAAGCCGCTGGATCTTGTGATCCCCCAGCGCAAAGCCGATGTGCTTCTGTTCCATGTAGAATTCGAACGACCAGTCCCCGCCGTCGCGGCCGATGCCGCTGGCCTTGACGCCGCCGAAGGGCGTCGGCAGGTGCCGCACGTTCTCTGAATTCACCCAGATCATCCCGGCTTCAAGCTTGTCGGTGAACCGCAGCGCGCGGGTCAGATCGTTGGTCCAGACATAACCCGTCAGGCCGTATTCGACGCCGTTCGCGATCTCCAGCGCCTGCTCTTCGGTATCGAATTCGATCATCGTCAGGACCGGGCCGAAGATTTCCTCTTGCGCGATCCGCATGGTGGGCGTGGCGTCGGTGAACAGCGTGGGCTTCACGTAACAGCCCGCGTCCCCCGTCGTTTCGCCCCCTGCGGCGATGGTGGCGCCGTCCTGTTTCGCGATGTCGAAATAAGAGGTCACCTTGTCCAGATGCACCTTGTGGATCAGCGGCCCGACCTCGGTCGCCGGGTCCAGCGGGTGGCCGACCTTGATGTTGTTCACCCGCGCGATCAGCTTTTCCTTGAACTCGGCCGCGACCGAGGATTGCACCAGCAACCGCGAGGACGACGTGCAGCGTTCGCCGTTCAGCGAGTAGATCATGAAGATCGCCGCATCCAGCGCGCGGTCGAGGTCGGCGTCGTCGAACACCACCACGGGGTTCTTGCCGCCCAGTTCGAAATGCACCCGCTTCAGCGTGTCGGCGCCCTGTTTCATGATCATGCTGCCGGTTTTCGATTCCCCGACGAAGGCGATGGCCTTGATGTCCGGGTGCTCGGTCAGCGCACGGCCCGCGTCTTCGCCGAACCCGTTGACCACGTTCCAGACGCCCGGCGGCAAACCGGCGTCATGCGCAATCTCGGCTAGGATGCGCGCCGTGACCGGAGAGAACTCGGCCGGTTTGTGAACCACGGTGCAGCCCGCCGCGAGCGCCGGGGCGATCTTCCACGTCGACAGCATGAACGGGGTGTTCCACGGGGTGATCACGCCCACCGGGCCGATCGGCACGCGTGTGGTGACGTTCATCAGCGTCGGCGACGGCAGGCTTTGCCCGTCCCGCGCCGAGGGGGCACGATCCGCGAAAAAGCGGAAGTTCTCGGCCCCGCGCAGCGCCGCCTTCGACATGAAGCGCAGCGCCTGCCCGGTGTCCCAGCATTCGCAGAACGCGATTTCCTCGGCCCGCGCGACGATGCCGTCCGCGATGCGGTGCAGGATTTTCTTGCGCTCGGTCAGCGGCACGTCGCGCCATTCGGCAAAGGCGGCCTTCGCGGCCTTCGCGGCGGCGTCCACGTCCTCTGCCCCGCTGCGGGCGACGGTGGCGATGACGCTGTCATCGACGGGGGACGTGGTTTGGAACGTGGCGCCGGACTGCGCCGGGACCGCCTTGCCGTCGATCAGGTTGGTCACCATCCCGTCGCGGTACGGCGCAAGATAGTCCTGCAGCCGCGCGAGGTTGTTCTGCAACTCAGCCATTCTTCTTCCTTTCGATGAAATCGCGCACTGTGTTCAGCTTCGGCGCGAGCTCTGCGTCGATGTCGCGCATCTCAAGCGACAGCATGACGGGGCGGCGATCGACCAGATCGCCAAGGTGATTCTTCGCAGCGTCGAAGATCGCGGCCGTCGCCGCCTTCCGCTTGTCCAACGGACGGCCTTCGCGCAGCCGGACAGAGATGTCGATGAACCCATTCCGGGGGTCCCCATCGGCAATCGAGTAGATTTCACAACGGATTGCGCGAACGCGGACACCGGTTTCGGGGAAGATCTCCTGTGCTGCCGCGCTGGCGCGCAGCACGTCGCAGAGGTCCGCCAGATCGACGTCCTCTTCCAAATTCGCGGAGTATTCCACGATGATATGCGGCATCTCTCCCTCCCATTTCCATTAACGTGTTAATTAATGGCATGTGACTATAAAAGCAGATTTCCTTGACAGAATCCAATGGGTAATTTTCACTGTGAAGCATCGAGTGACCTAACGTAAACGAGTGTTATGAGTCTAGCTTCAGCCAGAAAAGATGTTCCACCCATGCGCGCTACGACACGATCCTTGCCGATCGCGCTGCTCAGGGCGCGAGAACGTGTCATGCAGCCCATCCGCTCCATTCTTGCCAAGGCCGAAGTGACGGAGGCGCAGTGGCGCGTTCTTCGCGTGCTGAACGAGATCGGACCGACGGACGCAACAGAGATCGCGGGCGAAGCCTGCCTTCTCATGCCAAGCCTGACCCGCATTCTACAGGGTCTGGAAGAAAAAGGGCTGACCTCGCGCCAGCCCCACCCCAGCGACGGGCGCAAGCAGCTGGTATCGATCACCGATGCCGGGCGGGCCTTGATCGACGCACATGTCGAAGAGGCCAACAAGGTCTATGACGCGCTAGAGCGTGAAATGGGCTATGAAAAGGTCAGCACGCTGCTGGACCTTCTGAACGAACTTTCCCGACTGGACCGCTAAACGGACCGACAGGGCTTTGGGGGATGGGGATCCCTACAAATGAAAACCGCCCCGATGGCGGGGCGGTCCTTGCAGTGAAGCTGTGGGGGCTGGTTGCGTGTGGGCTCAGGCCCCTTCGGCGCGTGCCAGATAGCGCGCGAAGACCCAGCCGGTCGTCTCGCCATCCTTGACGCGGACCGGAACCCAGCCGTTGCGCGTGTCGCCAATCCGTTCGGCAAGGGCGCCCTTGGCAAGACCGGTTACGACCGCGTGACTGCTGGACGGGCCTGCCCGCATGTTCAGCGCGTTGGCGGTGACCTTGAACAGCTCGGCGTCGACGGCAGGGTCAGCGGGCTCTGCAACCTCTGTCACTTCGGGCGCGGCCTCGGGCTCGGGCTGGGGCTGGGGCTCGGCGTCGGGAGCGGCATAGCCGGAAATGGTCGCGATCACGATCGGGTCGCTGTTGGCGTTCATCACAAGACTGCCGACCTCCTCGGTCGCCGGTGCCAGCGGGATCGAGCGATCGTCGTCGGGCGCTTCGACGCTGGCAAGGCTTTCGCCGGGCGCTTCAACTTCGGGGGCGGGATCGGCAGGCGCCTCGGAAACCACCGTCTCGGGGCTGTCGCCCTGACCTTCCGGCATTTCCGCGGCCTGAGGCTGTGCGTCCGGGCCTTCGACAGACGCATCGGGCATCGCCGGGAAGATGCCCAGCGCGGCGAAACGACCAAGGCCGTCGTCTTCGGCGGGCTTTGCAGCATCGCCGGTCATCCGGACGCCGACCTCTCGGTCGTCGAACAGGTGCGGCAACAGACCGAAGGGCACGGCACTGACCATGCCAAGCGCCATATTGCCCGTCACCATGCCCGGCATCGCCCCGCGCGGGGTGATCCCGGCGTCGGCGACGATCTCGGCTTTGGTGTCGACCGGCAGCAGCGCCTCGGGTGTCGACGCGGCGGCCGATCCTGACGGCACCTCGGCCGACGCAAGCGTCACGGTGTCGTCCATCGGCGGCAATGTCACCACATCGACGGGTTCGACCGGCTGCGCGGTCGCAGGTTCTTCGGACAGGGTGACGAACGGCAGCGTCACCGAGGCAGCAATAAGTATTCCGAAAAGCAGCAGGTAGCGCATAGTGCCCTCCAGGACGGTTTCCCCGGCCCGAACATAACCGCGCAATTTTGGTTAAAGCGTGGCAAGCTCGGGCCGGTACCGTGCCGGATCAGGCCGATTTGAACAGGCCGTCGGCCTTCGCGCCTTCGTAGGCTTCGTCGATGGATTTCAACGCCCGTTCGACCATCGTGTCGATCTCTTCGGGGGTAATCACCAGCGGCGGGCAGACGATCATCCGGTCGCCGACGTGGCGCATGATGACGCCGTTGGCGAAACAGCGTTCGCGCACGCGCAGACCGATGGTGCCGACCGGGGCCTCGAACTTGGCGCGGGCGTCTTTGTCGGGCGACAGCTGCAGACCACCCAACATCCCGAAGGTGCGCGGATCGGCGACCATCGGGTGCTCGCCCAGCGTGGCGAACTTCTCGGCCAGCGCGGGGGCGGCGATGTCACGGACATGCTGCAGCACGCCTTCCTCGTCCAGCAGGCGCACGTTCTCAAGCGCGACGGCACAGGCGACGGGGTGGCCCGAGTAGGTATAGCCGTGGTTAAAGTCGCCCGCCGCGTTTACAACAGCCGCCACATCCTTGTGGACGATCGAGCCGCCGACGGGCTGGTAGCCCGAGGTGACTCCCTTGGCGAAGGTCATGATGTCCGGCCGGATGTTCATCGCTTGGCTGCCGAACCATTCGCCGGTGCGCCCGAAGCCGCAGATCACCTCGTCCGCGATCAGCAGGATGTCATGCGCGTCGCAGATGCGCTGGATCTCGGGCCAGTAGGTTTCCGGCGGGATGATCACGCCCCCTGCCCCTTGGATCGGTTCCGCGATGAAGGCCGCGACGTTGTCTTCGCCCAGTTCGGCGATCTTCTCTTCCAGCTGGCGTGCACGGGCGAGGCCGAATTCCTCGGGGCTGGTGTCGCCGCCTTCGGCCCACCAGTGCGGCTGGTCGATGTGGGTGATATCCGGGATCGGCAAGCCACCCTGCGCGTGCATTGCCGACATCCCGCCAAGGCTGGCGCCGCCCATCGTGGACCCGTGATAGCCGTTCTTGCGCGAGATGATGATCTTCTTCGACGGCTTACCCATCGCGTGCCAGTAGTGGCGGACAAGGCGGATGTTAGTGTCGTTCGCCTCGGACCCGGAGGACGAGAAGAAGACGTGGTCCAGCCCTTCCGGCGCAAGCTCGGCGATGCGGGCGGCCAACGACAGCGCGGGCACGGTCGTGGTCTGGAAGAAGGTGTTGTAGTACGGCAGTTCGCGCATCTGGCGCGCGGCCACTTCGGCCAGTTCCGAACGGCCATAGCCGAGGTTCACGCACCACAGGCCGGACATGCCATCAAGGATCTCGACGCCGTCGCTGTCCTTCAGGAAGACGCCTTTCGCGCTGGTGATGACACGGGCCCCCTTCTTCGCCAGCGCGTCGCCGTGCGTGAAAGGGTGCATGTGGTGCGCGGCGTCAAGCGCCTGCAGTTCTGCCGTCGGCAGGTGATTCTGGATCGTGGTCATGTCGGGAACCTCGGGATAGAGTACGCCGCGCACGATATTATCCTGCGCGGCGCGGTCAATCTCCGAAACGCTGGGCATTGGACCGGTCCGCCCGTTACGCAGCGGCCGGACGCGTCATCCGGTCGTCCAGCGTCAGGACCACGGCGCCGGTCTTGTGCCGCGTTTCGACCCGACGGTGCGCATCGGCGATCTGTTCCAACGCGAACCGGCTGTCGATGACGGCCCGCACCGAGCCATCGGCCAGCATGTCGGCAAGCTGCGCCATGGACTCGCGCGTCTCGGACGTGACGCCGACGCGGACGCGCTTGGTGAACAGGCCACGCAGCACGTCCCGCAGACCGAACTCCAGCGGGGCGAACCGGCCGTTCGGCGACAGGATGCGCCGCACCCCGCGCCATGTCAGAACGCCAGCCGTGTCCAGCACCACGTCGAACCGGTCGCTGCCCCGGGTCACGTCGGTGTCGCGGTAGTCTATGGCGCGGGCGGCGCCTAGATCGCGGACAAGCGCGTGCAGGTCCGACCGGGCTAGCGCAGTCACCTCGGCCCCCATCGCGGTGGCGATCTGCACGGCATAGGCACCGACCCCGCCGGTCGCCCCGGCGATCAGCACGCGGTCGCCGCGCTGTACGTGCGCGATGTCCCGCAGGTAGCCCAGCGCGGCCAAGGCGCCGAACGGCACGGCGGCGGCCTCGTCAAAGCCAAGCCCCTCGGGCATCGCGGCGACGGCACCGTCGGCGTCTACCAAAAGGTATTCGGCATGGGCGCCGCCCTTGGCGGTTCCGAACACGGCGGCGCCCAGCCGGAACCGGGTGACCCCGGCGCCAAGGCCGACGACCCGCCCGGCGAAGTCGTGCCCGCCGACGGGCTGGCGTGGGCGGAACAGCCCGAACAGCAGGCGGGCGGGCAGCTTGAAGGCCGGGAAATCCGCCGCGCGGATGCGCCAGTCGGCCGATGTGACGCCAGCGGCGGCGACCTGAACAAGGATCTGGCCGGGCCCAGCGTCCGGGCGGGGCAGCGTTTCGATAGAAAGAACGTCGGCGGGGCCGTAGCGGCGGTGAGTTGCAACTTGCATGGTGTGTCTCCTTTATGTCTGCCACAACAGATACCCATGCGATGCCGTATGCGTAATTGACCAATATCGCCTCTCTGATATGCGTATCTGCATGGATTGGCGGTCTGTGAAATTCGACTGGAACCGCGCGCGGGCCTTCTTGGTCACCGCCGAAGAAGGCTCTTTGTCCGCCGCCGCGCGGGCGCTGGGGATGGCGCAGCCGACCCTTGGCCGACAGGTCAGCGCGCTGGAGGCAGAGCTGGGCCTTGCCCTGTTCGAGCGGGCGGCGCACGGGCTGGTGCTGACCCCTTCAGGTCTGGAACTGCTGGACCACGTCCGCGCGATGGGAGAGGCGGCAGGACGCATGTCGCTGGCCGCAGGGGGCCGTTCGCAAGAGATCGAGGGCACGATCTGCATCTCGGCCTCTGAACTGTACGCCGCGCACCTGCTTCCGCCGATCGTCGCCCAACTGCGGCAGCAGGCCCCCGGCATCGAGGTCGAGATCGTCGCGTCCAACGCGGCGGCGGACCTGCGCCGGCGCGAGGCCGATATCGCGCTGCGCAACTTCCGCCCCGAGCAGCCGGATCTTGTCGCCCGCAGACTGCGCGACGACCACGCGTGGCTGTACGCCACGCCAGAGTATCTGGAGCGGATCGGCAATCCCACGCGCCCCGAACACCTGTCGAGGGCCGAGTTCGTCGGCTTCGACACCGGCCCCGCGCTTCTGCGGGCGCTGAACGCGCTTGGCCTTGATCTTTCGCCTGCGAACATCACCGTGACTTGCGCCAGCCAAATGGTTCAGTGGTACCTTGTCCGCGCCGGAACCGGCATCGGCATGTTCCCCGAAACGCTGGGCGCAACCGATCCGGGCGTTTGCCGCATTCCGGTCGATCTGCCGCCGCTGGATGTGCCTCTTTGGCTGACAGCGCACAGAGAACTGAACACAAGTCGCAGGGTTCGCTTGGTTTTTGACCTGATTGCGAACGCCCTCACGCGATCCTGACTTCGCCGCCCCCGCGCTCGGACAATCCCCATTGCGGGGGAACGGGTTATCCGTTCAAATGCCCAATCGAAGGAGTTGCGACTCTTTCCCACAATTGGGGAGTACACTTATGAAAACGGAAATCGCCGCCCTGGTCGCCGCCACTCTGGCAGCCACGGCCGCCACCGCCGACGAGGTCCGGGTCTATAACTGGTCCGACTACATCGACGAAGAACTGCTGACGAAATTCGAGGAAGAAACCGGGATCGACCTGATCTACGACGTGTTCGACTCGAACGAGGTTCTGGAAACCAAGATGCTGGCCGGTGGCTCGGGCTATGACATCGTGGTTCCGACCGGTTCGTTCCTGCAGCGCCAGATCCAAGCCGGTGCGTTCCAGCCGCTGGACTACGAACAGCTGCCGAACGCCGAGAACCTGTGGGACACGATCAAGGAACGGACCGACAAGTACGATCCGGGCAACGAATACTCGATCAACTACATGTGGGGCACCACCGGTATCGGCGCCGACATGACCGCCGTCACCGAAGTTCTGGGCGAGGACGCCCCGGTCGACAGCCTCGCGCTGATCTTCGACCCGGCGAACATGGAAAAGCTGGCCGAATGCGGCGTGCATTTCCTTGATGCCCCGACCGAGGTGATCCCGGCCGCGCTGAAATACCTGGGCGAAGACCCGGACAGCAAGGACCCCGAGGTCATCGCGAAGGCGGAAGAAGTGCTGCTGGGCGTCCGGCCGTACATCCAGAAGTTCCACTCGTCCGAATACATCAACGCACTGGCCAACGGCGAGATCTGCGTTGCGTTCGGCTGGTCCGGTGACGTTCTGCAGGCGCGCGACCGCGCGGCCGAGGCCGACAACGGCGTCGAGATCGTCTACAACGCGCCGAAGGAAGGCGCGCTGATGTGGTTCGACCAGATGGCGATCCCGGTCGACGCTCCGAACCCCGAGGGCGCGCACACGTTCCTGAACTTCATCATGGATGCTCAGAACATGGCTGCGGCCTCGAACTACGTCTACTACGCCAACGGTAACGAGGCGTCGCAGGAGTTCCTGATCGAGGACGTGATCGGCGACTCGGCGATCTACCCGGACGAGGCGACGCTGGACAACCTGTACACCTTCACGCCCTATCCGCCGCAAGTGCAGCGCACCGTGACCCGGCTGTGGACCAAGGTGAAATCGGGCACCTGAGCTTGCCCGAGCTGACACAGAACGCGGCGGCCCGGACACGGACCGCCGCACCCTGCGAGACGGGACGCGTCTTCCCATCAGAGGGCGCGAGCCCTCTCGGGACAATGCGCGCACCCGCTTCGTTTCCCACCACGCCCCCGTTGCTGCTGGAAACCCGCGCATGAGCTCTCAGACCGTCTTCGCCCCTTGGACAGACCCGACCCAGAAACCGCTGATCCGCTTTCAGGGCGTGACCAAGCGGTTCGGAGACTTCACGGCCGTCGACAACATCGACCTCGACATCTACACCCGTGAATTCTTTGCCCTTCTCGGCCCGTCGGGCTGCGGCAAGACCACGCTGATGCGGATGCTCGCCGGGTTCGAGACGCCGACCGAAGGCACCATCCTTCTGGACGGTCAGGACATGGCGCCGGTGCCGCCGAACAAGCGGTCGACCAACATGATGTTCCAGTCCTACGCGCTGTTCCCGCACCTGTCCGTGCGTGACAACATCGCCTTCGGGCTGAAGCGCGAAGGCAAGCCCAAGGACGAGATCCACGCCCGCGTGGAAGAGATGCTGCGCCTTGTGCAGCTTCAGAAATTCGCGGCCCGCAAGCCGCACCAGATTTCCGGCGGCCAAAGACAGCGCGTGGCGCTGGCCCGGTCGCTGGCGAAGGCGCCGAAGCTTCTGCTGCTGGACGAACCGCTGGGCGCGCTCGACAAGAAACTGCGCGAGGAAACGCAGTTCGAACTGATGGACATTCAGGAAAAGACCGGCACCACCTTCGTGATCGTGACCCACGATCAGGAAGAGGCGATGACCGTCGCCAGCCGTGTCGCCGTGATGGATGCGGGCCAGTTGAAACAGGTCGCCACCCCGCCGCAGATCTACGAGAACCCGAACTCGGTCTACGTGGCGGACTTCATCGGCGAGGTCACCATCATCGAAGGCACGGTCCGCAAGGACGGCGAGGTCTACGCGATGGACTGGGCCGAGGGACAGCCGCCGATCCGCATCCGGTCCGCGCTGGACCTGACCGACGGCAGCCGCGGCTATGTCGCCGTGCGCCCCGAGAAGGTCGAGATCCATATGCAGAAGCCCGAGGACGACAACGTGCTGCGCGGCAAGATCATCGACATCGGGTATCTTGGAAACCTGTCGACCTATCACGTCGAACTGGCCAACGGTCAGATCATCCGCGCCCAGAACTTCAACACCGAGCGGTCGACCCGCCAGACCTTCACTTGGGAAGACGAAGTCTGGGTGAACTTCACCACCGCCTGCGGCGTCCTGCTGGAGTCCTGAGATGCGCCGTTTCGCCCTGATCGCCCTGCCCTACGCCTGGCTTCTGGCGCTGTTCCTGGTGCCGTTCATCATCGTCCTGAAGATCTCGCTGTCGGACTACGCGGTCTCGATCCCGCCCTATACGCCGCTGCTTGATCTGTCGGCGGGCTGGGAGGGCGTGAAGCGGTTCTTCTCGCAGCTGGACTTCGACAACTTCCTGTTCCTGACGACGGACGACCTGTACTGGAAGGCCTACCTGTCGTCGCTGAAGATCGCGGTGATCGCGACCATCCTGACGCTGCTGGTGGGCTTCCCCATCGCCTATGGCATGGCGAAGGCCGAGGAAAGCTGGCGCCCGATGCTGCTGATGCTGGTGATCCTGCCGTTCTGGACCTCTTTCCTGATCCGCGTCTATTCGTGGATGGGGATCCTCAGTCAGGACGGGTATCTGAACCAGCTTCTGCTGGGGCTTGGGCTGATCTCGGAACCGCTGCGCATCCTCAACACCAACGCCGCGGTCTATATCGGGATCGTGTACACGTATCTGCCGTTCATGGTGCTGCCGATCTATGCCACGCTGGAAAAGCTGGACAGTTCGCTGCTGGAAGCGGCCGAGGATCTTGGCTGCTCGCGCACATCGGCCTTCTGGCTGGTGACGATCCCGCTGTCGATCCCCGGCATCGTGGCCGGCTGTTTTCTGGTGTTCATCCCGACCATCGGCGAATTCGTGATCCCGTCGCTTCTGGGCGGCTCCGAGACGCTGATGATCGGCAAGGTGCTGTGGGACGAGTTCTTCTCGAACCGCGACTGGCCGCTGGCCTCTGCCGTTGCCGTCATCCTTCTGCTGATCCTGGTGATCCCCATTGTGCTGTTCCAGCGCAACGAGCAGAAACAGCGGGAGGCCGAGGGATGAGGGATCAGAATTTTCTGGAAAATTCTGCATGTCGGGGCCTATCGGAAGGCCCCTTGGGACACGATCTTCTAGAAGAACGTGACGCCCCGCCGCGGCCGGAGGTGCCCGCATGAGACGGTTTTCATGGTTCAACGCCACGTCTCTGACGCTTGGCTTCGCGTTCCTCTACCTGCCGATGGTGATCCTTGTGATCTACAGCTTCAACGCCTCGAAGCTGGTGACGGTCTGGGCCGGGTTCTCGACCCGCTGGTACGGGGAACTTCTGAGCAACGAAGCATTCCTGAACGCGGCATGGGTCACGCTGAAGGTCGCGGTGTTCTCGTCAACGCTGGCGACCGTGCTGGGCACGCTTGCCGCACTGGTGCTGGTGCGCGCCGGACGCTTCCCCGGACGCACCGCGTTCTCGGGCATGATCTACGCGCCGCTGGTGATGCCCGAGGTGATCACCGGCCTGTCGCTGCTGCTGCTGTTCATCGCCATCGGCCTTGACCGGGGCATCCTGACGATCGTGCTGGCGCACACCACCTTTTCGATGTGCTACGTGTCGGTCGTGGTCTCGTCCCGGCTGGCGACCTTCGACAAATCGCTGGAAGAGGCCGCGCTTGACCTTGGCTGCACCCCTTTCGAAGCGTTCCGGCTGGTAACGCTTCCCATCATCGCGCCTGCCGTGATATCCGGCTGGCTGCTTGCCTTCACCCTGTCGCTTGACGATCTCGTCATCGCGTCCTTCGTTACAGGCCCATCGGCCACGACATTGCCTATGAAAATCTGGTCCTCCGTCCGGCTCGGTGTCAGCCCGGAAATCAACGCGCTCTCGACGATCCTGATCGGAATCGTCACCGCGGGCGTCGTCACTGCGTCCATCGTATCGAAACGCGCCATCTCGGCGCGCCAGCGCGACGAACAGGCTGCGGCTGCCACATGACGAGCTTTCTTGACGAGTACGCGGCCTACACCGCCGCGCACGGCACGCCCGACCGCATCGAACTGCTGCTGCCCGACATCAACGCGATCCTTCGCGGCAAATGGCTGCCCGGCACAGACGCGAAGAAGCTGCAGGACGGCGGCGTTCGCCTGCCGCTGTCGACCTATGCGCCCAACATCATGGGCGAGGACATCCCCGAAACGGGCCTTGGCATCGCCATCGGCGACCCGGACGGCATCATGGTGCCGGTCGAGGGCACGCTGAAGCCGGTGCCGTGGGCCGAGGGGCACGTCGCGCAGGTCCAGTGCGAGATGACCGGCGACGGCGACGTGACCTCGCCGCTGTCGAGCCGCGACAAGCTGGCGGCGATGCTGCAACGCTTTGCGGACCGCGGGTTGAAGCCGGTGATCGCGACCGAGCTGGAGTTCTACCTGCTGCTCCCGCGCGAGGCGCCCGAGGATGCGCCCTGCCCGCCGCCGCACGCGCCCGAGACGCAGAACTACGAAATGAACGTGCTGGACCGCACGCACGAGATCCTGACCGAGATCCAGCAGGCCTCGGCGATTCAGGGGCTGGCGACGGATTCCCTGATCGCCGAGTACGGACCGGGCCAGTACGAGATCAACTTCCACCACAGCGACAACGCGCTGGAAGCGGCGGACACGGCGGTGCTGTTCCGCCGGCTGGTGCGCGGCGTGGTGCAGCGGCATGGGATGGAGGCCACGTTCATGGCCAAGCCCTATGCCGACTATCCGGGCAACGGGATGCACGTCCACGTCAGCGTGTCGGGCGAGGACGGCAACATCTTCCCCGGCACCGGGGACGATCCGTCCGAGGTGCTTGGCCACGCGGTGGCCGGGGTGCTGAAGACGATGCCCGAGGTGCAGGCGGTGCTGGCGCCGCACATGAACTCGTTCCGCCGGTTCGCGCCGGGCAGCTTCTCGCCCAACCGGCCGGACTGGGGGCTTGACCATCGCGGCGCTGCGGTGCGCCTGCCCGACACCGAGGGGCCGGGCGCACGGCTTGAACACCGGATCGGCGGCGCCGACTGCAACCCGTACCTTGCGATCACAGCGATCCTCGGCGGCGTGTTGTGGGGGCTGGACAACAAGCCGGAACTGCCTTTGCCGATCGACGATCCCACCGCCCCGCAGCCCGCGCCGCTGGCGCATGACTGGCGCAAGGCGGTGGATGCCTTCGCGGGGTCAGAGTTCATCGCAGACATCTTCGGCGAGCGGTTCGTCGAGATCTACGCGACGCTGAAATACGACGAGATCGCCAAGCTGACCTCCGAGATCACGCCGGCGGAATACCGGACCTATCTCGGGCGTCTCTGACCGGCTGGACGCGTGGAAGCGAGGGGCCTGCCCCTCGCGCTCCCCGAGGTATTTGAGAAGAGAAGAAGGGGCGCGGCCGCGGATTGAGCGGCGACGACGCCAAAAAGCAACGCGGTCCCCTTCGCGAACCGTGAGGGGTTGAAACGCGATTCAAATTCGCGCGCGGCTGTTCTATGGTGTGCCCAATAAATAAAAGACGAGGCGGGCATGCGAATTCTCATCACGAACGACGACGGGATCAATGCGCCGGGACTTGAGGTTCTGACGCGGATTGCCGAGGACGTCGCCGGGCCGGGCGGCGAGGTCTGGACCGTCGCGCCGGCGTTCGAGCAGTCGGGCGTCGCCCACTGCATCAACTACGTCCATCCGATGATGATCGCCGAGCTGGGTCCGCGCCGCTTTGCCGCCGAAGGATCGCCCGCCGACTGCGTATTGGCGGGCCTGTACGACGTGCTGCCCGATGGCCGCCCCGACCTTGTGCTGTCCGGCGTGAACCGGGGCAACAATGCCGCCGAGAACGCGCTGTATTCCGGCACCATCGGCGGCGCGATGGAAGCGGCGCTGCAGGGGCTGCCCGCGATCGCGCTTAGCCAGTTCTGGGGCCCGGACAATGCCGGGCTGGACGACCCGTTCGAGGCCGCAGCCGCCACCGGCGCGGGTATCGTGCGCAAGCTGCTGGATGCCGGCGAATGGGGCGGCGACGGCTATTCCACCTTCTACAACGTCAACTTCCCGCCCTGCCCCGCGTCGGCGGTCAAGGGCACCCGTGTCGCGGCGCAAGGCCTGCGCAAAGGCACCAATTTCAGCGCCGAGGCGCATATCTCCCCGTCCGGCCGCCGCTTTCTGTGGCTGAAGGGCGGCAACCAGCATGTCGACAGCGCACCCGGCACCGACAACCAGGTCAACCGCGAGGGCTATGTGTCGGTCACCCCGATGCGATGCGACCTGACGGCGCATGATTTGCTGGATAAGCTGCGGGGGACAGTCGAATGAACATGATGGCGCCGCCGATGATGGACGCAGAACGTACCATGCAGTTCCTGTTCGCCCTCCGGTCCAAGGGGGTCACGGACAAGCGCGTGCTGGAAGCGATGGAGAAGGTCGACCGCGGGCTTTTCGTGCGCGGCCACTTTGCCGGGCGCGCCTATGAGGACCTGCCGCTGCCGATCGCCTGCGGCCAGACGATCAGCCAGCCCGGCATCGTCGGGCTGATGACGCAGGCGCTGGAGGTTCAGCCGCGCGACAAGGTTCTGGAGGTCGGCACCGGGTCCGGTTACCAGGCCGCGATCCTCAGCCAGCTGGCGCGCCGGGTCTATACCGTCGACCGTCACCGCCGCCTTGTGATGGAAGCGCGCGAGGTCTTCGACGCGCTGGATCTGACCAACGTGACCACCATCGTCGGCGACGGCAGCTTCGGACTGCCGGACCAAGCGCCATTCGACCGCATCGTGGTGACCGCCGCAGCAGAGGACCCGCCCGGCCCCCTCTTGGCGCAACTTCGTACAGGCGGTATCATGGTGGTGCCGGTGGGTCAGTCGGATACGGTTCAAAGCCTTATAAAGGTTACCAAAACCGAGTCCGGGCTGGAGTATGAAGAGCTTGCGCCGGTACGATTTGTGCCCCTCGTCGAGGGGCTGGGACAGGACTGAGCGAAAGGCCCCGGGCAACAACGGGGTCGCGAGGGAACGAGCTATGGCAAGAATCCGCCGATCCAAAACCCGTGTCTGCCTTGCTTCTGCAAGCCTTCTGGCGCTTGCGGCCTGTGCCGACGGCTTCGACGTTGACATGCGCGACCTGAGCGGTGGTCTGGACACCACCGAGGCCACGCGCCTTGCGACAGAGCCCCGGCCCCAGCCGGACAGCCGCGGGGTCATCACCTATCCGAATTTCCAAGTGGCGCTGGCCGAGCGTGGCGACACCATCAGCGGCATGGCGAACCGGCTGGGCCTGAACGCCGCCGAGCTTGCCCGCTACAACGGCATCGCCGCCGGTGTTCCGCTTCGCGAGGGCGAGGTGATCGCCCTGCCCCGCCGCATCGACGGGACCGTCGTCACCGGTGGCACGGACGACATCGCGTCGCTGGCCACGGGCGCGCTGGACCGGGTGGACGGGGGCAACCGCAACCGGAACTCGACCGTCACCACCACGACGCTGGACGCCGCGCCGTCGGCGCCCTCGACGCCTGTCGCCGAGCCGGTGCGCCACAAGGTCACCCGTGGCGAGACCGCCTATTCCATTGCACGCCTTTACAAGGTGTCGGTGCGCGCCCTGTCGGAATGGAACGGGCTGGGCCCCGAGATGAACGTGCGCGAAGGTCAGGTTCTGCTGATCCCCGTCGCGTCGGACAGCCAGCCGTCTGCGGTTCCCGTCGCGGTAGAGGCCCCGGGCGTGGGCAGCCTTACGCCCGAGCCGCCCAGCGCCTCGCAGCCGCTGCCGGAAGAGGTCGACGTCGCCTCGGTCGCGCCGCCGCCGTCGCCGAACCTGTCGTCCGAACGCACAACCGACAGCGCATCGCGCCTGCTGTTGCCGGTATCCGGCTCGATCGTGCGGCCCTATCAGAAGGGCAAGAACGACGGGATCGACATCTCGGCCCCCGCCGGAACGCCGGTGAAGGCCGCCGAGGCCGGGACGGTCGCCGCGATCACCCGCGATACCGAGGAAGTGCCGATCCTTGTGATCCGGCACGCCGACGGTCTGCTGACGGTCTACGCCAACATTCAGAACATCCCCGTCGAGAAAGGCGCCAAGGTCAGCCGTGGCCAGACCATCGCCGAAGTGCGCGGGTCCGGGGCCTCTTTCCTGCACTTCGAGGTGCGCGAGGGGTTCGAAAGCGTCGATCCGGTGCCGTTCGTCAACTGACGCGGCGCCGGTGGTCCGCGACGCGGGCCTCGCCGCATTTACGTCACGGAAAGCCCCGTTCACGCGGGGCTTTCCGCATTTCGCGCCCCATTAACCTAAAAACCGTCCGAATCTCGCCCCGACGCGGTCCCCGTTAACCATCAATCGTGGTTACCGAACCAGGGGTGGTTTACGAAGCAGCGGCGGGGGCCGGCCAGTCAGGTCAGCGCCCGCCGAAGCATCGCCATCCCCCTCGGGAGGACGGACATGGCGACCTACAACATCCGTTTCTACAATGCCGATCCCTTCGGCATCCTGCCGCAAGACGCAGGCCAGACCTTTACGTGGTCGGGGCCGGTGGACGCGGTCGGCAAGGCCATCGTCACCGACCCGGACTCGGGCATCGGCGGCACCACGCTGGATGACGACAACGCGGGCAGCGAACGCGCGACGGCCGACATCAGCATCGGCGGCGTCACCTCGGACGGGTCGGACGTCGACGCGGAAGAGGTTTGGACGGTCCGGGATTCCGTGACCGGCGAAGAATTTCAGGTGGCCACCTTCGAGGTCGAGGACGGGGCCGCCGCCGGGTACTATACCATCACCGAGATCCCGCTGGTCGCCGGTCGGGAATACACGGTGCTGGAGTACGACAGCAATCCGGACGTCACCGCGGGCGACATCGCGTTCAGCGCGACGGATTATGTCGCCCCCGAGCACGAGATCACCGGCACGTCGGGCGATGACACCATCGACGGCAGCTATCTTGGCGATGCGCAGCAGGATTCCGTGGACGACGGTTTCGGCGGGGGCGCGGACGGCAACGACAACACGATCGACGCACAGGGTGGCGACGACGTGGTGGACGCCGGTCTTGGCGACGACACCGTCGACGGCGGGTCGGGCAACGACAGCATCGACGGCGGCGCGGGTAACGACAGTCTCGACGGCGGCACCGGCGCGGACGAGATCACCGGCGGTGCGGGCGACGACACGATCGAGGGCGGAACGGGCAACGATACCCTGTACGGTGATGGCAACGGCGGGGTGCAGGCGCTTGCATCCGGCGATGCCGAATACCTGGACTGGAGCGCGCAAGGCGGCGACGGGACGAACCTGTCCGGTGGCTTCAGCCAGACCACCGGCGACATGACGGTCTCGGTGTCCTTCAGCGACACCGGCAACAACTCGGCGCAGTATCGGGTCGAGACCTCGGACACCGCCTATACCGACGGCGGCGAGCCCTTCGATCCAAGATCGAACCTGTACCTGCACGGCGATGGCGACGGCGAGACGTCGCAGACGACGCTGGACTTCTCGGCGGCGCCGGACGCTGGCGTTCTGGACGAGGTCCGGGACGTGTCCTTCCGCCTGAACGATATCGACTATGCCCAGAACAACCACCGCGACGAGGTGACGATCCGGGCCTATGACGCGGACGGCAACCCGGTGTCGGTCAACCTGACAGCCGAAGGGAACGACACGACCGACGACACCGCCGGGACGATCCGGGCTGGCAACGCGCTGGAAGATCCGGACGATGCGCAGGGGTCGGTGCTTGTCGAGATCGCAGGCCCGGTGTCGCGGATCGAGATCCACTATTCCAACGGGCTGAACGGCACGCAGGCGATCTACGTGTCGGATGTGCATTTCACCACCGTTCCCGATCCCGACGCGGGAACGATGACCGGCAACGATAGCATTGATGGCGGCGAAGGCGACGACATCATCGACGGCGGCGCCGGGAACGACACGCTGATCGGGGGCGAGGGGTCGGATACGCTGACCGGCGGCGACGGCTCGGACGTGTATGTGCTGCACTCTGGCAGCGGCGCGGACGTGATCACCGACTTCGATACCGGCGACGATGACGGCGACGGCATTTTCAATGACCAGATCGACCTTGGCAACCTGACCGACGCCGACGGCAACCCGGTCAACGCGTGGGACGTGACGGTCACCGACGACGGCAAGGGGAACGCGGTTCTCAATTTCCCCGGCGGGGAAAGCCTGACGCTGATGGGCGTCGATCCCGCACAGATGTCGGGTGCGCAGGCGCTGGCGTCGGCTGGGGTGCCCTGCTTTGCCGAGGGAACGCTGATCCGCACCCCGCGCGGCGACGTGCCGGTGCAGAACCTGAAGGTGGGCGACAAGGTAACGACACTGCACCACGGGGCGCAGCGCATCCTGTGGCGCGGCGCACGTCGGGTGGACGCGGCGCGGCTGGCGGCGGAACCGCACAACCGCCCCGTTCGCATCCCCGAGGGCCTGCTGGGCAACTACGCGCCGCTGATCGTGTCGCCGCAACATGCGATGGCGCTGGACGAACGGCACGGCTTCGACGAGCCGGTGCTGGTCCGCGCCAAGTTCTTGGCCGAGGCGCCCGGCCCGGTGCGGGTGGCACATGGGCGGCGGGACGTGGTGTATCACCACCTGCTGTGCGCCCGGCACGAGCTGTTGCTGGCCAACGGCTGTGCGGCTGAAAGCTTCTATCCGGGGGAAGAGGCGCTGAAGATGTTTCCGCCCATCGCGCAGTTGCAGCTGACCTGTCTGATCCCGCAGCTGGGTCTTGCGCCCACGGCCGAGGTTTATGGCCCCACCGCACGCCCCATGCTGCGTCGGCGCGAGGCGCTGGAACGGCTGGACCTGCGGCTTCTGTCGCTGCGCTACCGGATGGCCTGACGGCCTTGCCCTACGCGCAGGGCGCTAGTTCTTGTCGAGGTCCCTGCGGAAATCCGGGCGTGGGTTGGTCGTGGGCGCCTCGTAGCCCTCATCCTCGTCGCGCGATGGGGCATCGTCGCCCTTCCCCGGCTCGCCGGGCTTTTCGTCGTCCTGCGGGAAGACGATGATCTGACCGCCGTCTAGCAGGAAGCTGCCTTGCAGCGTGTAGACTTGGAACGTGCCCTCGGACTTCTTGCCGCGCCCGTTGTCCATCACTTCGCGATCCCGGACGAACTCGTCCGTGGAAAAGCTGATCTCGTAGCTATAGGTGCCGTCGTACAGCTTTTCGCCGTTCGGATAATCGCGGTTTTCCAGCGGCTCGTCCTTGGTCTCAAGAAAGGCCCGCAGGTCGATTTTCGGGATGCGCTTGCCGGTCTCGACCTCGGCGCGATAGCCGTTCGGTCCGACCACGAACAGGCGGAACTTGCGCGCGCTTTCGGGGATCTTCTCGAACCCGAAGTACAGGATCGTGCCCTCGAATCGCTCGGTAATCACCGCCTCGCCGTCCGAGATCGTGACGGCCGATGCAAATCCCGTTCCGCCCATAAGCACTGCGGTTGCAAAAGCGACTGTCTTGAACATCTTCAAAGCCCTATGCCACGCCGGACCCGTCAAAGGGCCCGTTGTCAATAGGACGAAGGTAGCGGCAAACTCACGCTACGGCAACTTTCAAAGCCTGCCGGTCAACCGGAGCGGTCAGATCGCCGCGCCGCGTCGCCCCGCAAGGTCGGTGAAGTACTGCCACGCCACCCGGCCCGACCGGGCGCCACGGGTCGCCTGCCATTCGATGGCTTCGGCACGCAAGGTCTCGTCGTCGATCTCGACCCCGTGCGCGTCGCAGTAGCCCCGGATCATCGCAAGGTACTCGTCTTGCGAACAGGGATGGAAGCCCAGCCACAGGCCGAAGCGGTCCGACAGCGATACCTTTTCCTCGGTCGCTTCCGACGGGCTGATCGCGCTGGACCGCTCATTCTCGATCATGTCGCGCGGCATCAGGTGGCGGCGGTTGGACGTGGCGTAGAAGACCACGTTGTCGGGCCGCCCCTCGATGCCGCCATCCAGCACGGCCTTGAGCGACTTGTAGTGCTGGTCGTCGTGGCTGAAGGACAGGTCGTCGCAGAACAGGACGAAGCGGTCGCCGCTGTCCCGCAGAAGGGTCAGAAGGCGTCCGACGCTGGGCAGGTCCTCGCGTTGAAGCTCGACGATCTTCAGGGCATGGCCCTGCGCCAGAGCTTCCGCATGGATCGCCTTGACGAGGCTGGATTTCCCCATGCCCCGGCTGCCCCACAAAAGCGCGTTGTTGGCCGGCAAGCCACGGGCGAATTGCAGCGTGTTGGCCAGCAACGTGTCCCGTGCGCGGTCGATCCCCACCAGAAGCGGCAGGTCGACGCGGTTCACCTTGGGCACCGGCACCAGCCGGTCGGGTTCGACATGCCAGACAAAAGCGTCGGCGGCCGCGAAGTCCGGCGCCGCCATCGGCGCCGGGCTCATCCGTTCCAAAGCCTCGGCGATGCGGGTCAGCACCGCGTCGCTCATTCCTTGGCCTCCGGCTGCTCGGGCTCGTCGTCGTCCAGCCCGTACAGGTCGTCGAGGTCCTCGTCCTCGTCAAGGACACCCTCTTCGCGCAGCTTCTCGACGCGCTTGCGCTCGACCCGGCGGACCAGGAAGATCGAGATTTCGTACAGCCCGTAGACCACCACGAACAGGATCACCTGAGTGATGACGTCCGGCGGGGTGACCAGCGCGGCCAGCACGAGGATGGCGACCACGGCGTATTTGCGCACCTCGCCAAGGCCGCGCGACGACACCAGCCCGGCCTTGCCCATCAGGGTCAGCAGAACCGGCAGCTGGAAACACAGACCGAAGGCGACGATGAACTTGATCGTCAGGTTCAGGTATTCCTGCGCGGACCCCTGGAACACGACCGAAAGGCCCTGTTGGACCTCTTCGGTGGGCACAGCCTCGCCCTCGGCGCCGAACTGCTGGAAGCCAAGGAAGAAGTCATAGGCCAGCGGCGTGACGACGTAGAACGCAAAGGCCGACCCCAGCAGGAACATGAAGGGCGACGCCACGAGGAAGGGCAGGAACGCGCCTTTCTCGGACTTGTAAAGGCCCGGCGCCACGAAGCGCCACATCTGGTAGGCGATCATCGGGAAGGACAGCATGAAGCCGCCCAACAGCGACACCTTGATCGCGACGAAGAAACCTTCCTGCGGGCTGATGAAGATCAGGTCACAGTCCTGCCCCCGCTCGCCCAGCACCTGACACAGGGGGGCCGTCAGGAAGTTGAAGATCGGCGTGGCGACGGTGAAGCAGATCACCATGCCCACGATGAACGCAAGAACCGACCGGATCAGCCGCGTCCGCAGCTCGGCCAGATGTTCGATCAGCGGCGCCGAGGAGGCGTCGATCTCGTCTTCGTCGGTTGCGCTCATTTACTGTCGTCTCCAGCAGCGGGGCCGGGCTTCGGCGCCGCCGGGTCGGGAACCGGGGCCGTCTTGGGCGCGCCGTCCGCCGTCGCGGCGTCCGGCGCAGCCGCTGCCGCTTCGGCAGCCTTGCGGGCTTCGGCGGTCTTGGCGGCGTTTTCGCGGATCTTCTTGGCCTGCTCGGCGCGTTCTTCGGTCATCGCGGCGGTAGCCGGACCGGGTTCGCGCTTCACGGCCTTGGACGGGTCCCACTTTTCGAACTTGTCGGCGGCCTCGTTCAGCTTGTCGAGGCCCATCGACTTGGCGGAAGTGGCGGACTTCAGGTCTTTCGCCACGTCCTTCATGCCCGCCTCGTCGGCGGCATCGTTCATGGCGCGCTGAAACTCTCGGGCCATGTTCTTCATCTTGCCGGTGAACCGGCCAAGCGTGCGGAACATGCCGGGCAGGTCCTTGGGGCCCACCACGATCAGCGCGACGATGCCGATCAGAAGAAGTTCGGTCCAGCCGAGGTCAAACATGGCGACGGTCCGTCATTGGAGAAAAGGACGAAGGGTTCAGACCTTGTCCTTTTCCTTTTCATCCTCGGGGGTCACGTCGCGGGCAGAGGACGCGCCGTCCTCAAGCTCGTCGTTGCTGTCCTTGACGCCCCGCTTGAAGGCGGTGATGCCCTTGCCGACCTCTCCCATCAGGGACGAGATCTTGCCGCGCCCGAACAGGACAAGCACGACGACGGCGATCAGAAGAAGGCCGGGAAGGCCGATGTTGTTCAGCATGGGTCTCTCCATGATCGGGCCGGCATCTGCGGCCCCTGGCTGGAACGGTGAAAGATCACGGACCGTTTCTATGGACTGGCGAGCGCCTCGAAAAGTGGCAAAGCGACGCCGCCCGGGATTTCCGTTGAAGATTTCGGCACCGCGCGGGGACGGCTTGCCCTCCTGACAGGTTTTTGTCAGTTATGCGGTGAAAATCTCCGCTCAATCGCGCATGGCCCATCCGAATCGATGTCTCGCTCTGACCGCCTTTACGCCCTGATCCAGTCGCTGCGCGACGGCCGGCTGCACCGCGCGTCCGAGCTGGCCAAGACGCACGGCGTCAGCGAACGCACGATCTGGCGCGACATGGACACGCTGATGGCGTCCGGCGTGCCGGTTCGGGGCGAACGCGGGCTGGGATACCGGATGACCGCGCCGGTGACGTTGCCGCCGCTGAACCTGTCGATGACCGAGCTAGAGGCGCTGCACGTCGGGCTGGCCGCCGTGGCGCATGGCGGCGACGCAGAGCTGTCGGCGGCGGCGCGAAAACTGTCGGGCCGGATCGACACGCTGCTGCCCGAGGACCGCACCGGCGCGCGGGGTGGCTGGACCTTTGCGGTGCACCCGCTGGCGGACGCGGCGGCGGGGTTCGCCCACATGCCGCGCATCCGGGCCGCGATCCGCAGCCGCCAGAAGCTGGCCGCGCATCATCAAGAGGACGACGCCAGCCTGCAGCGCCGGGTGATCCGGCCGCTGAAGCTGGACTATTGGGGTCGGGTCTGGACGGTGGCCTGCTGGTGCGAAACCACGGGCGGCTTCGCCACGCTGCGGGTCGACCGGATCGCACAGCTGGACATCCTGCCCGCGCTGTTCGTCGAGGAACAGGGCAAGACCCTGGTGGATTTCAACCACGCGCAGGGCTAAGCCGCGCGGCGTCCGGCAGGCCGCCCTACGAGGTTACCGGGAACACGAAACACCTGTCGCGCCGCACCGTCAGCCACAGCGGGCGTCCCGGCTTCGGCAGGAAGACGTTCGGCACCGTCGCCTTCAGGATCGACAGGTCGTGGTCCATCCGGAACTCGACCAAGCTTTCCGACCCCATGAACCGCGCGCGCTGCACCACGCCGCGGGCGGGCACCCCGTCGCGCGACGTCGGCAACGGCCCGGTGCCGTTGCGGTCGAAGTCGATCTTCACGTGCTGCGGGCGGAAGACGATGTCGACCTCGGTCCCGTCGGGAACGCCGGGCGCAAGAAACTGGCCGAAGGGCGTGTCGGTCAGCGCGCCGCGCACGACCCCGCGGATTACGTTGATGTCCGAGAAGAACGCCGCCGCCGCCTTGTCCGCCGGAGCGTTGTAGACGTTGTAAGGCGCGCCCTGCTGCACGATCCGGCCGTCGCGCATCAGCGCGATCTCGTCGGCCATGCGCATCGCCTCTTCCGGCTCGTGCGTGACCAGCAGCACCGCAGCGCCCGCCTCTTTCAGGATTTCCAGCGTCTCGTCCCGGATGCCGTCGCGCAGGCGGTTGTCCAGCCCGCTGAACGGCTCGTCCATCAACATGACGCTGGGCCCCGGAGCAAGGGCACGGGCCAGCGCCACGCGCTGTTGTTCGCCGCCCGACAGTTCGTGCGGGAAGGCGTCGATGTGGCGCATCAGATCGACGCGATCCAACAGCGCCTCGACCCGCGCGCGCCGTTCGGCCTTGCCGCCCGTCAGGCCGAAGGCGACGTTGTCGGCCACCGACATATGCGGAAACAGCGCGAAGTCCTGGAACATCAGGCCGATCGACCGGCGCTCGGGCGGGACGCGGAACACCGTGTCGCACACCAGCTTGCCGTCCAGATGGATCTCGCCCGAGTCCTGCATGTCGACCCCGGCGATGCACCGCAGGGTCGTCGACTTGCCGCAGCCGGACGGCCCCAGCAGACAGGTCACCTGCCCCGGCATCACGCGCAGCGAGACATGGTCCACCACCGTCCGGCCCGCGAAATGCCGGGACAGGTCGCGGATCTCCAGCCGGGGCACGGGGGCCGCGGTCTGTTCCGTCTTCGGCAAGGGCTCTGGCGCGTTCATGCGGTGGGGCGAAGTCCGATCAAATCTGTCGATCACTCGGACCTAGCAAGCCCGCCCCCCTGCCGCAAGCGCGGCGCGGGGGCGGATCGTCACGGTCTGTTCAGAGCGTGAAGTTGTTGTAGCCGCCATCCAGCAGGATGTTCTGGCCGACCATGAACCCGGCGAACTGCGAGCACATGAAGGCGCAAGTGGCACCGAATTCCTCGGTCGTGCCATAGCGGCGGGCCGGGATGTCCTTGAACTTCTCGGCACGGATGTCGTCGATCGTCACACCCGCGTCGGCGGCGCGCTTGCCGTCCATCGTGTCGGTGCGGTTCGTGGTGTGCGAACCCGGCAGCAGGTTGTTGATGCACACGCCCGAGGGCGCGACCTGCCGCGCAGTGCCAGCGACGAAGCCGGTCAGGCCGGTCCGGGCCGAGTTCGACAGGCCAAGGATCGCCATCGGCGCCTTGACCGACTGCGAGGTGATGTTGACCACGCGGCCCCAGCCACGCTCCATCATGCCCGGCAGCGCGGCCTGCATCAGCGCGATGGGGGTCAGCATGTTGGCGTCCAGCGCCTTGATGAAATCGTCGCGCGTCCAGTCGGCCCACATGCCCGGCGGCGGGCCGCCCGCGTTGGTGACAAGGATGTCCAGCTGGCCAGCAGCCTCAAGCACCTTCGCGCGGCCCTCTTCCGACACGATGTCGGCGGCCACGGCGGTGACCTCGACGCCGAAGTCGTCGCGGATCGCCTGCGCCGCCTCTTCCAGAGCCTCGGCGCCGCGTGCGTTCATCACGATGTCCACGCCAGCCTCGGCCAGCGCGCGGGCACAGCCCAGTCCCAGCCCCTTCGACGACGCGCAGACCAGCGCCCGCTTGCCCTTGATACCCAGATCCATCCTGTCGGTTCCTCCCGTACGATTTCAGTGTCGTCCCGGGCGTAGCATCCTGCCCCGGCGAACGGAAGTGACGGATGGCGGATGAAGCCGTCCGCGGCAAATACTGCGGTGCAGCAAAATGTGGCAAAAACCGCGAAACAATAATGGAGAAAAGCAAAGGATCGTTGCGTCAACAGTGGCTTATGCCGGGTGAACTGCCGCAATATTTACCCGAAGTTGACGTTAATGTGCGCCGCATCCTATAGCATTAATGACCACGGCGACGGGTTTCGCAGTCGGAGGAATGGTGGGGGCCATATCCGAACGCGAAGCCGTGGAATATGAACCTGAGCACAGGCTGCTGCAATATGAATGTCGATGGTATTTCCCAGCGCGGGGGTGCGCAGGGGCTGCCCGTCCTAAGGGCGACCGAGTTCGTGGTCTCGAACGGGGCCAACCTTGGCGATCCGGTGGCGCACGCTTCTGAATTGATCCTCGACGATCTTTATACGCTGGACCCCGATGCACGCCGCCTGCGCCTGACGCTTGAGATCGCCGACCAAAGTTCGAATTTCACCATCGCCGCCGGCACCCAGGTCGGGCGCCCCGGCGCGGCGCTGCACCTTGACTGCTGCGCGACCTTCATGGCGCCAGATGGCTCTATCGTCGAGGCGCTGATCCTTGTCGAGCTGGACCGCGACGACATGATCGCGGGCACCTATGTCATGCCGCTGGCCGACCTGCGGCCCCGCACCGAATATGCCCTTGTCGCCGTCGACACAGAAACCGCGCGCCAGAAATTCGCCGCGCTGGCCTGCGTGTCCTTCACGCGCGGCACCCGCATCACGATGGCCGATGGCGCCCAGCGCCCGATCGAGGACATCCGTCCCGGCGACAGCGTGCTGACCCGCGACAGCGGTGCCCAGACGGTGCGTTGGGTCGGGCAGCAGACGGTGCGCGCAAGCGGCGCCTTCGCCCCGATCACCATCGCCCCTGGCGCGCTGAACAACGAAGGGCCACTGAAGCTGTCCCCGAACCAAAGGCTGTTCGTCTATCAGCGCGAAGACACCCTTGGCGCCGGACGGTCCGAGGTCGCGATCAAGGCAGAGTATCTTGTGAACGGCGAGACGGTGACGCGCGGCAACGGCGGCTTCGTCGAATATTTCCAGATCCTGTTCGACGCGCACGAGTTCATCTTCGCCGAAGGCATCGCGACCGAAAGCCTTGCCTTGGACACCCGGACCGGCCCCGCCCTTCCGCGCGAGATCCGCGCGAAGCTGACCGCTGCCGAAGCGGGCCGACCGCGCCGCGCCCCCTTGGCGCGGCCGCGTCCCGTGGATCTTCCCGAAGGAATGTTGGACAGCGCCATCGCAGCGGACGTGCTGCGCAAGGCTTCTGCGCACTGACGCCGTCGGTATGGTCGCCGAAACGCCCATACACGACCTTTATCGTCGGCACCTAGCCAGCCATCTGCAGATCAAGGTCCGCATCCAGTCCAAGCGCGGACCGCAGGCGCACGGGAAGCAGCCGCTGGGACGCGACACGCGGCAGATCGCACTCGCGTACGATCCGGTCGGCGCCGACAGTCGCAATGTAATCGGCGTAGTTGTCGAACCGCGACCGGCCACGGGCGTCGACGTAGGTTTCCGACGCAACGCCGTTCGCCAAGATGAAATCATGCGCCTCGGTCTCGACGTGGTACACGGTGAACTCGGCTGGCAGGTCCTGCATCGTGACCCAGTCGATACCCTTCACACCGACCAGCGCCGCCGCGTTCACGACGCAACCATCCAACAGCAAGCCGTGATCCGCCGTGACGTCCAGCGCGCGGACGGGAAGCCCCTGCCCCAGCGCACCTGCCGCGATCCGAACCGGCGCCATCTCTTGCGGCACCATTCCGATCCGGCGGCGCAGCGTCTGCCGGCCGACCCAAAGGACGCTGATCGCTCGACCATCGTGGGTTAGCACGATGTCACCCGGCGAAAGGTCTTCGACGGCACAGGCACCGTCGGGTGCCGCAATGGCAGTCCCGGCCAAGAAGCAGTCCGCGCTGCCGAGGGTCGAGAAGTCGGCGGGCGACACGACGGTGAACTCGGAAAGGCCGCCACCGTTCATGTTCGCCGTCCCGTTGACCGGCGCCGGATCACGCGTGGTCAGGCCCACATAGCTTGTATTTTCCGTGAACGCAGGACCACCTTCGCTTCCGACGTGGTCAATGATGGTCGTGTAACCGCCGTCACTGATGGCGACGCCAGTAAAGGTATAACTTCCGTTGTAGTAAATACTGTCAATAACCGAGGCCGCGTACTGGACGCCCGAAATAGCCGAATGCCCTATGACAAAGGATTGCCCCGGCAACATCGTATCGGGTACGCCCATGTAGTCGAACGTATTCCCGACGCCCGACGGTGATCCGGGCGTGTAGATCCACACATCGGAAACGTCGATTGTATCGGTTGTGCTGGTGTTGGTAACTTCGAAGGCGAACCGCCCAAACTCGTCAAAAACGATCTCTGTAATCAAGAGTGCCATGACCTGCTCGAACCTTTTTTGATTTCGGATATCAAATCGCTAGGGTCGAGCGGCACAGCCGTCAAATAGTTAAGAAAGCAATCAAAAAGGAAATTTCTGGAGAAGCCTTCGGGAAATATCCGCTTCCGACCGGAAGCGGGAAACTCGTCCTGCGACCACACGGCCTTTGATCCTTATGGAACGTTCAAAGGATGGCCGCAGGGCCACGACGACACAGTGCCATAGCCTTTCTTGCAGTAGCCCGGAATGCGCCAAAAATACCACGCGCACCCGTCTGGGGCTGCCTAATCCTCGCGCAGCGCCTCGATCAACTCGTCCTTCGTCATCTGCGAGCGGTTCTCGATCTCCAGCTCTTGCGCCCGGGAATACAAATCGTCTTTCGACCACTGTTCATACGGCGGCTGCTTGCCACCTTTCTTCGACGGATGCATGTCCGGGTTCGCCTTCGCGTTCGAGATGCGGGCGGCTTTCTCTTTGCGCATCCCCTCGTCGCGCAGGTCGTCGTAAAGCTTTTCGTTCTTGATGCTGGATCCAGCCATGAGTGGTCTCCTTTCGGAAACCGAACGCCCGGTCGCGCCGGGGGTTCCGTGGCACGGGTCCGGCGGGGCGCCGCCCCTACCCGCGACGCAACCGCATCGCCCCGGGCGCAAGCGGTAGAAGGCGGGCAGAGCCAAGCCGGGGCAGATCCATCTCGGGGATCGTGCGGGCGTCGCCGGGACGGGTGGACGGGCCGGCATAGCTTTCGGCGGGCGCGCCATTGGCCAGCAGCACCTCGTGCGCGTCGGTTTCAATGTGGAACACGTCGAACGCGGGCGGCAGGTCGGACAGTGGCACCCAGTCGATGCCCGGCATCCCCACCAGCGCGGACGCGACCACGATGACGTCGTCCAAGATCAGGCCGTGGTCCCCGGTCACGACAAGGTCGCGCGATGGCACGTCCTGCCCCAAAGCACCGGCTGCGACCCGCACCGGCATCGTTTCCGGGCTGGACCGCACCGATTGCCGCCCGACCCAGCGCAACGAGACGCCGCGGCCGTCCGCCGTCAGCACCCGGTCGCCGGGCATCAGCGTCTCGACCGGGACCGCGCCGTCCGGACAGGCGATGGCGGTTCCGGCGGCGAAGCAATTCACGTTGGTGTTTGCCGCCGACAGATCGTCTGCCGTCACCCCCGCCAACCGAAGCACACCTGCATCGCCGCCTTGCGACAGGTCGATTTCCAGCGTGTCGCCGTCCATCCCGGCGGCGGCCAGCAGATCGTCGAACGCACTGAAATGCGTGGACAGATCCACCACGTCCAGAGCCGCGTCGAAATCGGTGATCAGGTCGGTCGCGCCACCGCCGAACCCGGCGGACGCGAACCAGTCCGCCCCCGCCCCGCCGGTCAGGGTGTCGTCGCCCGCCCCACCGTCCAGCGTGTCATCGCCGTCTCCGCCGGACAGGAGGTCGTCGCCGTCGCCACCCGACAGGTTGTCGTCATTCACACCGCCATAGATGTTCTCGTGAAAGAACTGCCCTTGCACGGTGGTGTTGTCCGACCCGGCGGTCTGCGCCGACAAAAGCGTCATACGGGCGAAGTCGTCTGCCGTCCGCACATCGTCCCCGCTCAGACCTTCGATGGCGGCGGCGATGTCCGCATAATGCGGCGAGAACGCCGCCGACTGTACCTGCGACACGCCGGGGATCAGGCTGCCGCCGCCCGCCTCGAACACGCGCGAGGTCGCGCCGATGGCATAGGTCTCCGTCTCTCCGTCGCCGTCCGCGTCGTAGTCGATGAAGTTGCCGCCGCCGCTCATCCCGCCAACCACGTCAGCGCCTCGGATCATGAAGTACCCGCCCTCGTCCCCCGAGATCGTCTGCGACGAATACCCCAGCAGCGAGCCCGACGTCTCGTGAAGCGTGCCAGAGGTGTTATCCAGCGAGTCCTCGGCGTTGGGATAGCCGGTGATCGTTACTGCGCCGTCCAGATCCGAAGGATCGTTGGCGATCAGAAGCGAGATGGCCGGACCGTCGTAGAAGGTCCCGGTGCTGGTCAGCGGCGCGCCCACATGCATCCCGATGTCGAAGCCGGTGGCGATGTAGCCGGACTCGTCAACATATGGATCCCAGTCCGCCGGATCGGCGGGCAGAGTCACGTCGATCTCTGACGTCGCGTGGGCCTCGGCTTCGCCGTTCAGACTGCGCTGCGGCACGGCCGTATAGGCGCCACCCGCGTTCGGGATGTGGTTGGCGGAAAAGTAGATGCCGCCGCCGATGTGGATGCCGGAGAACTTGACGTCGACGGACGCAAGGTATTCGAGCCCGGTGGCGGCCGGGTCGACAATGGTGAGAGACATGGGGAAAACCTGCCCGGTACTCGTTGAAACGCGTTTCTAGGGCGGAAACCTAAAATTCGTCCTAACGATGTTAAAGACGCCCGGGGTCAAGGCGACGTAAGGGAACCTTGGAAAACAACCTTCTTAAGGTGCATCAGAGGCTTGGCGGGACCGCCAGGGTTGTGCCGAAGCGGGGGCCGGTCGCGCAGCCCCCGTTGCCGCATTTGCACGGTGCCGACTTAACCGGTCGCCTCCAGCGCCGAAACGTCGTCCAAGCCCAGCCGGTGCCGCAGGGCCGCTGGCAGCAACCGCGCCGATGCGATGCGCGGCATCCGCATCTCGGGTACGATCCTTTCGACGCCGAAGAGCTCAAGGTATTCCGCGTGATTATCGAATGCCACCCGCTCTGCCGCGTCAACGAAGGTCTCGGTCGGCGCGCCGTTGGCAAGGATCACCTCGTGGGCATCGGTTTCGACGTGGTAGACGGTGAAGGCACGCGGCAGGTCGGCCAGCGGAACAAGGTCGATCCCCGGCAGGCCCACCAGCGCGCCCGCGTTCACCACGCAGCCGTCCAGCACCATGCCGTGATCCGCCGTCACCCGCAGTTCGGCCAGCGGCAGCCCGCCGCCCAGGGCGCCGGCCGCGATCCGCACCGGGCGGCGTCCCTCGCCCATGCCACCGATGCCGCCACGCAGGGTCTGGCGGCCGATCCATTTCACCGCGACCGCCCGGCCGTCGGCCGTCAGGACCTCATCGCCGATGGCAAGCGTTTCGACCGCAACCGCTCCGCCCGGTACAGAAATGGCCGTTCCCGCGCAGAAGCACACGGCGGTGCCCAGCGTGTTGGTCGAGAAGGGTTGCGTAAGGGTGAATTCAGAGAGCGGCTCACCGCCGTCCGAAAAATTGCCGGTCGCGGCATCCCGGGTCGGGTCGCCCTGATAGGAGGAGTCCGCCACGAATGCCGGTCCGCCGTCGCCACCCACGTTGTCGACGGCTCCAAATGGCTCGTAGTCCAGAATAAACACGTTGTTATCTGTGGGGGCCAATTCGTACGCGCTCGAAAAGCCAGACGGGAAGTTGTAGTCCAGCCCCGGGATATCGCTATGGCCGACCGTGATCACTTCGCCCGCCGCGATCGTCCCGACCCCGGCACTGGATAAAGGCTGCCCGGTGGCAGACGCGTCTTCCCCCATGAATATGGGGTTATCGCCAATGTCGACTGCGATGCTTCCGGCATTCATAATCTCAAAGGCGGCGTAGCCTTCGGCTGTGAAGGCGATTTCGGTAATGATGATGGCCATTAGGTTTTCCGTAATTGAGAAGGGGACGACAAGACCAATCGAACGATTTGGGGACACCGTCCCTGCGCGCGATAGTTAACAAATGATGCTTTCCCTGTCTTCCCATTCAGGATCGCGCCAGCGCGGCGTGCCCTTCTCGCAACGCGCGCACGATTGCCCTTGGCCCCGCGCTCGCCTATATCCCGCGCCATGCTGGACCGTGCTCATAACGCCCCCGACCTGCCCGCCGAGATTGCCCGGCGGCGCACCTTCGCCATCATCTCGCACCCGGATGCGGGTAAGACGACGCTGACCGAGAAATTCCTGCTGTACGGCGGCGCGATCCAGATGGCCGGACAGGTGCGCGCCAAGGGCGAAGCGCGGCGCACGCGGTCGGACTTCATGCAGATGGAAAAGGACCGGGGCATCTCGGTCTCTGCCTCGGCCATGTCGTTCGATTTCGCCAGTGGCGACGCCAATTATCGCTTCAACCTTGTCGACACGCCCGGCCACTCGGACTTTTCCGAGGACACCTACCGCACGCTGACGGCAGTGGACGCGGCGATCATGGTGATCGACGGGGCAAAGGGCGTGGAAAGCCAGACGCAGAAGCTGTTCGAGGTTTGCCGCCTGCGCGACCTGCCGATCCTGACCTTCTGTAACAAGATGGACCGCGAAAGCCGCGACACGTTCGAGATCATAGACGAGATCCAGGAAAACCTTGCGATCGACGTCACCCCGGCCAGCTGGCCGATCGGCGTGGGGCGCGAGTTCGTCGGGTGTTATGACGTGCTGAACGACCGGCTGGAAATCATGGACCGCGCCGACCGCAACAAGGTGGCGGAATCGATCAAGATCGCCGGTCTGGATGACCCCAAGCTGGCCGATCACGTTCCCGCCCACCTGCTGGACCAGTTGCGCGAAGAGCTTGAGATGGCGAAGGAACTGCTGCCCAAGTTCGACGCGCAAGCCTTCCTTGACGGGACGCTCACGCCGATTTGGTTCGGCAGCGCCATCAACTCGTTCGGCGTCAAGGAACTGATGGACGGCATCGGCCGGTACGGCCCCGTGCCGCAGCCCCAATCGGCCGAGCCGCGCCACATCGGCCCGGATGAAAACAAGGTGATGGGCTTCGTGTTCAAGGTGCAGGCCAACATGGACCCCAAGCACCGCGACCGCGTAGCCTTTGTCCGTCTTGCCTCGGGTCACTTCACGCGCGGGCAGAAACTGACCCATGTGCGAACCAAGAAGCCGATGGCGATCTCGAACCCGGTGCTGTTCCTCGCCTCGGACCGCGAGCTTGCGGAAGAGGCGTGGGCGGGCGACATCATCGGCATCCCGAACCACGGGCAGCTGCGCATCGGCGACACCCTGACCGAGGGCGAGGCGATCCGCGTCACCGGTATCCCGTCCTTCGCGCCAGAGCTTTTGCAGAACTGCCGCGCGGGCGATCCGATGAAGGCCAAGCACCTTGAGAAGGCGCTGATGCAATTCGCCGAGGAAGGCGCGGCCAAGGTGTTCAAGCCGAACATCGGGTCGGGTTTCATCGTCGGCGTCGTCGGCGCGCTTCAGTTCGAGGTGCTGGCCAGCCGGATCGAGATGGAATACGGCCTGCCGGTGCGGTTCGAGCCGTCGCAGTTCACCTCAGCCCGCTGGGTGTCCGGCCCGAAGGCGGCGGTCGACAAATTCGTCAACGCCAACAAGCAGCACATCAGCCACGACAACGACGGCGACATCGTTTTCATGACCCGGCTGCAGTGGGACATCGACCGGGTGGAACGCGACTATCCCGAACTGACGCTGTCCGCGACCAAGGAAATGATGGTCTAAGACGGTGCCCGGCGGCGAAAGACCGCCGGTATCGTCCGATGCGCCGGACCGGGGCTTGCTTGCAAGGCCCCGCGTCATACCTGCTTGGGCCAAGGCCCGTGCGTGTACTGACATCTGCGGGCGTCCATTCACCCATGCGCCCGCGTCCCTGAACGGACCGCGCGGCGCCAGACCGGCCCGCGCCGACACGAGACACGGACGTTAACGATGCGCAAAACCGCCTTCCCGCTTCTTGCCCTGCCCTTCCTTGCCCTGCCGTTCTCGGCGCTGGCACAGGATACCGCCCCCAGCGTTTCCGAAGTCGACGGCGCACGCATCCTGCAGCCGTGGGCGGTTCTCGAGGATGGCGGGCTGCAGGTCTACATGCGGATCGAAAATACCGGCAGCGTCGGGCTGTTGCTGTCGGGCGGCGAAACCGCCGACGGCGCCAAGCTGACGCTGCAAGGCACCGAGATGAACGCGACGACAGCCGTGGCGATGGAGGAATTCCCGATCGCCCCTGGCGTGTCCATCGAACTGGAACCGGGCGCGATGTACCTTGGGATGACCGACGCCTCTGACGTATCCGAAGGGGATCGCATCGAGGCCCGCATCTTCCTCGACACCGTCGAGGACGTCGAAGTCGAGATCGAGGTTCTCGCCGCAGGGACAAAGATGCACCCGTCCGACGCGGAAGAGTAGGCCCTGCCACCGGTCGGGAAGTTAGTGCCCAAACCGTGCGACCGGGTCAGCAGCCTGTGGCGATCTCGAACGGGCCAGCCTGCGAGACTGCGCCGGTCTGATCCACCGCCTCGACCTTCAGAATGCCGGTGAAGGGCGCTTCTGTCGCCAAGCTTAGCACCACGCTGTTGCGGATTGCGCCCGGCACCTCGGGTCGGAACAGAACGCGGATCTGTTCGTCCCCCGGCCCACCGCCTTCCATCAGGGTAATATCGCTGCCCGCCGGGGTCATCTGCGTGCCGTCCGCCAAAGCGCCGGACCACGTCAGTCGGGCGCTGTCCAGCCCGTCGGCATCGTACAGGCTGACGCCGATCCGCGCGGGCCCGTCTGCCGTGCTGCAGCCGCGCATGGGCGCCGGGCGGCCTTCGGCATCTGGCATCGTGACGGCAATGGCCGGGCCATCCCCCCGCGCGCCCGGCGCAAGCCCGGACAGCAGCCCCTCACCCCCGCCGGAGCAAGCGGCCAACATCAGCGGCAGGACTGACACGAAGCGTTGCATGAGCGGCAGCATAGCATGGCGCCGTGTCTCTGGCGAGAATCGCGCAGGCTTCTGCGGTACCTGACCAAGGCGCCGCCGGAGCGATGTCAGAGTTCGGCGCCCTCTGCCTGTTCGCGGGCGGACAGCTGTTCGGCGCGGCCCGGACGTCGGGTCCAGAACACGAAGACAAGGTAGACGATCGCAAGCACGGCCATCGTCGCGGCGCCCGGCACAAGATAAGGGGAAAATTCCATGACATCCTCCGATTACAGTCTCACGATGCAATCATTGCGGGTATTCACGGCTATTATGTGTCGATTCTCTGCCCGAGAAGGGGTGACCCGCGTAACAACCACCCCCTAGAGGCGGCTGGAAGCAAGACTTGGCACCGTGCGAGAATCATCGCGAAGATCGCGTAACTTGCGCGATGACTTGCCAGTTCATGAACAGCGCAAGCATCCGCCAGAACGCCCGCCCGCCACGCAGCAACTGCATTGCCCTTCAAAGACGGAACGTCGAAACCGTTAATGCCTTTGGGGAAAACTTGACCATGTTGCCCGTTTCCCTTATGTCACGGCCTCGTCGAAGACAGGCAATCCGGCCTGTCGGGCCGCTCGAGTTACGCGGCCGTTGTCACAGCCGCACCAAACTCGAAAGGGCTACATGACCGACTTCTCCGAACTGGGGCTTTCCCCGAAAGTTCTTCGCGCCGTCACCGAAGCGGGCTACGAAAAACCGACTCCGATCCAGGCTGGCGCTATTCCGCCCGCGCTGAACGGCAAGGACGTTCTCGGTATCGCCCAGACCGGCACCGGCAAGACCGCCAGCTTCACGCTGCCGATGATCTGCAAACTGGCCCGTGGCCGTGCGCGCGCACGTATGCCCCGGTCGCTGGTCCTGTGCCCGACCCGGGAACTGGCGGCGCAGGTCGCAGAGAACTTCGATACCTATTCCAAGCACGTCAAACTGACGAAAGCGCTGCTGATCGGTGGCGTTTCCTTCAAGGAACAGGACGTGCTGATCGACAAGGGCGTCGACGTTCTGATCGCCACGCCCGGCCGCCTTCTGGACCATTTCGAGCGGGGCAAGCTGCTGCTGACCGGCATCGAGATCATGGTCGTCGACGAAGCCGACCGGATGCTGGACATGGGGTTCATCCCCGACATCGAACGCATCTTCTCGCTGACGCCGTTCACGCGCCAGACGCTGTTCTTCTCGGCCACGATGGCGCCCGAGATCGAGCGGATCACCAACACCTTCCTCTCCGCCCCCGAGCGGATCGAGGTTGCCCGCCAAGCCACCGCCTCGGAAACGATCGAGCAGGGCGTGGTGATGTTCAAAGGCTCGCGTCGCGACCGTGCCGCCAGCGAGAAACGCGCCGTTCTGCGCGCGCTGATCGAGGCCGAGGGCGACAAGTGCACCAACGCGATCATCTTCTGCAACCGCAAGGTCGACGTCGACATCGTCGCCAAGTCGCTGAAGAAGTACGGTCTTGATGCAGAACCGATCCACGGCGATCTGGATCAGTCGCAGCGGACCCGCACGCTGGACGCCTTCCGCGCCGGCTCGCTGAAGCTGCTGGTGGCGTCGGACGTTGCCGCGCGCGGCCTTGATGTGCCGTCGGTAAGCCACGTCTTCAACTACGACGTCCCCTCGCATTCCGAGGACTACGTGCACCGCATCGGCCGCACTGGCCGGGCCGGTCGCGATGGCAAGGCCGTCATGATCTGCGCGCCGTCGGACGAAAAGAACTTCGACGCGATCGAGAAGCTGATCAACCGAGAGATCCCGCGGATCGAGAACCCGGTGAAATCCCGCGCAGCGGACCCGAAGCCCGAGCCGAAAGCCAAGGCGAAAGCCGAACCGAAGGCAGAGGCCAAGGTCGACGCGCCGGTCGAGGACGCACCCGCCCAGCAGGCCGCCGAAGAAAAGCCCGCGCGCAGCAGCCGCAGCTCGTCCTCGCGGCGCAGCCGTGGTGGCAAGTCCGGTGGAAACTCGGGCAACGCCTCGGGCGGTCAGTCTTCGCGCCAGCGGGACGATGCCGTGGTCGGCATGGGCGATCACATGCCGCAGTTCATTGCGATGAGCTTCGAAGAGCGGCGCGCCAGCTAACGCGCCGCCGCGAGACCCCGGCCGCGTTCATATTGAAATGCGGCCGGTTTTAACGCGCCCTTCACCCCTGCCCCGCTAGAACCGCCCCCGAATTGGGTGTCAGGATTCAGTCAGGGCATGAAACTTAGCGACTTCATGGATGACCGGCGCGTACCGCTCGCGCTTTCCGCCCGCCTTGAAACCGGCGAAGGCGGCTATGATGCGACGGTCACCGACCTGTCCTATGGCGGCGCCTGTCTTGAGGCGCCGGACACACCCGAGGCTCTGCCAAAAGGCACCCTCTTTCTGACCATCGACGATCTTGGGACATTCGATGTCCTGTTCCGCTGGCGCAAAGACCGCCGCATCGGCGTGTCCTTCGTCCGCGAACACGATGCACGCCCCCGGCTGGAAGCGTTCTTCGCCAGCCGCGGGATCAGCCTTGGCGCGGGGGACTGACGCTCCACGGTGAATGACGCCCCAGGGCGGGCGCGCGGGCAGAAGGCCGCATCCGACATGCAACCGGCGTTGACTGGCCGGGGATTCCCGACCACCCAGGCGGGCCCCGTCCGGACACCTTGCCCGCCCAATCCGGCTGGCGCGCCGCAGGGTCCTGTTCGTCATCCCCTATCGGACGGACCAGACTGCGGCGCGCCGCCTTGTTCGGATCTTCCCAACGCGCGGACCGACCAATCCCGATTACACCACGAAAAAGGCCGACGCCCTGATGGCGTCGGCCAAAAACTCGTACTCTGATTTGCGCACACACGGCGCGCCAGCCTTGGACAAAACACGTAATTTGTTATCTTCTCACCGCAAAAGCGGACGTGTTCTTGTTCAAAGCCTGCAATCTATACGCCAGATCCGCCGCTCCGGATCACTTCCGGACCGGCGGCATCGCTTAGGCGAGCTTTGCGTCGAGCGTGATTTCCGCGTCGAACAGCTTCGACACCGGGCAGCCTTCCTTGGCTTTGCCGGCGGCTTCCTGAAACTTGGCGTCATCCCCACCGGGGATCGAGGCCGTCAGATCCAGATGAACCTTGGTGATCGTCAGGCTGCCGGGATCAAGCGTGACCTTGGCGGTCGTCTCGATGCTGTCGGCAACCATGTCGTAATCGCCAAGGATGTTCGACAGCGCCATCGAGAAGCACGCCGCGTGTGCCGCGCCCAGCAGTTCTTCGGGGTTGGTGCCCTTGCCGTCCTCGAACCGAGTGTTGAACCCATAGGGCTGGTCGCTGAGGACGCCCGTCTCTGTCGAGATAAAGCCCTTGCCGTCTTTCAGACCGCCGGACCATTTCGCGGAACCGGTTTTGTGGATCATGTCCATCCTCCTGTCATGTCGCCAAACAGGTAGGCTGGCGGGGGCGTTCGTCACCCCCGCCGCCGGGAATTTTCCGTCAGGAGATCCGGCTGAGGACGATGGTGACCTCGGGCTTCTTGCCGATCTCGTCCTGCGCCGTCTTGCGCACGATCCGGCGCATCGCCTCGTCCAGCTTGTCGTCGTTGCGCAGGGTCTTGGCATCGGCACGGTTCAGGAACTGGCTTAGGTCCTCTTCCATGACATCAACCAGCGGCGACCGGCTGATACCGGTTTCCGGCAGGCCCGTAACCTCGCACCACGGGTCGCCGACCGGCTCGTCATCCTCGAGGATGGCAGTCACCGTAACGTGGCCGTACAGGGCCATCCGGATACGGTCGCGGATGATGCCGTCCAGCGCACCGATCAGGACGATCCCGTCCTTATAGGTGCGTCCGGCCTCGACATAGCCCGCGATCTGGGGCGCGTCGCCGGTCAGATCCACCATCGTGCCGTTCGGGGCGATCACCCCCGGCAGGCCGGACTCTTGCCCCAGCGCGACATGGGCCCTCAGGTGGCGGTGTTCGCCGTGCATCGGGACCAGCATCTTGGGCTTGATCAGACCGTGGACGAAGGCCAGATCCGGCCGGTTCGCGTGGCCGGAAACGTGATACAGACCGCCGCTGTCATCGACCACGTCGACGCCCATCTCGCTGAAGGCGTTCACGATCTTGGCCACACCGCGTTCGTTGCCCGGAATGACCTTGGACGAAAACAGGAAGGTGTCGCCCTCTTTCAGTTCTAGACCAAGGTACTTGCCGCGCGACAGCTGCGCCGAGGCGGCGCGATGCTCGCCCTGGCTGCCCGAGGTCAGAAGCATCAGGTTCTCACGCGGGATCGACGCGGCATCTTCTGGGCTGACGACCGTGGGGAAATTGGTCAGCACGCCGGTCTCGATCCCGGCTGTCACCATGCGCCGCATGGCGCGGCCCAGCAGGACGATGGACCGCCCCGCCGCCTGCCCCGCCTCGGCCAGCGTTTTGAGGCGAGCGATGTTGCTGGCGAAGGTGGTCGCCGCGACCATGCCGGGCGCCGCCGCGACAAGGTCACGGATGGCGTCGGGCAGATCGGATTCCGACCGGCCCGGTTTAGGGCTGAACACGTTGGTGGAATCGCAGACCAGCGCCTGCACCCCGTCCTTCGCGATGTCGGCCCACATGTCGTCGTCGAACGGCTCGCCCACGCCGGGCGCGCGGTCCAGCTTGAAGTCGCCGGTGTGCACAACGCGGCCATGCGGCGTGTCGATCACCAGCCCCGAGCTTTCGGGGATCGAGTGCGAGATCGGCGCGAAGCCCACCGTGAACGGCCCAGCGGTCACGGTTTCCGGCCACGGCGACACGGTGATCACGTCTTCCGGGTCAAGCCCGGCCTCTTCCATCTTCATACGGCCAAGGTGCGCGGTGAAGGCACGGGCATAGACCGGCGCCTTGATCATCGGCAGCAGCATCGCCAGCGCGCCGATGTGATCTTCGTGCGCGTGGGTGATGAACACGGCCTCGACGCGGTCGGCGCGCTCTTGCAGCCATTCGACATCGGCCATGATCAGGTCGACACCCGGGGTGCTGTCCATGTCGGGGAACGTCACGCCAAGGTCGACGACGATCAGCCGTTCCTCGTCCTCGGGACCGACGCCGTAGACATAGGTGTTCATCCCGATCTCGCCGGCGCCGCCGAGGGGAAGATAGATCAGCCGGCTCTGGCTCATGCGTTTTCCTTGTTGTAGCGATGGATCACGGTCAGGCCGTGCATCGTCAAATCATCTTCAATATCGTCGAACAGCACCTCGCCGCTCGCGAACAGGGGCGCAAGCCCCCCGGTGCCGACGATCCGCATCTCGCGGTCGTATTCGCCCTTGATCCGGGCCGTAACCTCTCGGACCAGACCGATGTATCCCCAGAACACACCTGTCTGCATGCACGCAACCGTATTCGTGCCAATCACCTTCTGCGGCCGCGTCACGTCGACGTGCGGCAGGGCCGCCGCAGCCATGTGCAACGCCTCAAGCGACAGGTTCACACCGGGGGCGATCACGCCGCCGACATAGGCGCCGTCATGGGCCACCACGTCGAAAGTCGTGGCGGTGCCGAAGTCGACCACGATGATGTCGCCGCCATGCCTGTCGAAGGCGCCGGCCGTGTTCACCAGCCGGTCCGGCCCCACCTGCGTGCCCGCATCGACGCGCGGCTGAACCGGCAGCAAGCAGTCGGGCTTGCCCACCACATAGGGCCGCGTGTCGAAATAGCGATCGCACAGGACGCGCAGGTTGAAGACCACGCGCGGGACGGTGGACGACACGATGACGTCGCCGATTTCGATCGGAACGCCGCGATGTTCCATCAGCTGGCTGAACCAGACCCAGTACTGGTCCGCGGTGCGCTGGTGTTCCGTCGCGGTGCGGAAGGTGGCGACGAACTCGCTGCCGTTCCAGACCGAGAACACGGTGTTGGTGTTGCCGCAGTCGATGCAAAGAAGCATGGCCGCCTCCCTAGAAGAACACGTCGGCCGCCGCGATGTCGCGCGGTCCGGCGGAGGTTTGCAGGATCATATGGCCCGCGTCGTCGATACCAAGAAACCGCCCCGTCAGTTCCGTGTTCGGAAGACGCGCGGTCACCGTCTCGCCCATCCGCGCCGCGCGCTGCAGCCACGCGGTGCGGATCGGGCCGAAGCCGTAGGTGGTGAACTGATCCTCCCAGCGGGCGAAGGCCGGGGCCAGCGTGCCGAGGAAGGCCTGCGGCGGCACCAGCGTGTCGCACTCTTGCGCAAGGCAGACGGGCGGCGTCGCGCCGGGCTCGACCAGTTCAGCCGTCGGTGCCTGCGACAGGTTCACGCCGATGCCGATCGACAGGGCGCCGCCCGGAAGCGATTCCAGCAAGATGCCCGCAACCTTGCCGCCGTTCAGCAGCACGTCGTTGGGCCATTTCAGGGCGAACTGTCCCCGCGTGCCGCACCGCGCGACGAAAGCGTCGTGCAGGGCCAGCGCCGTGGTGAAGGACCTCAGCGCGGCTTGCGCGGGGTCGCCCGCGTGGGGAAGTACAAGGGTGGCCGCGAAATTACCGGGGGGGTGCTGCCAAGCGCGGCCGCGCCGACCGTGGCCCGCCGTCTGGTGGCGCGCCAGGATCCAGGCGGGTCCGGCCAGGTCGGGGGCGCGCCGCCGGGCCTCGGCCATCGTGCTGTCGGTTTCCTCCAGCAGCACGCGGTCGTATCCGTCGGGCCAGGCGCTGCCCGCCCCGACGGTGGCGGGATCAGTGGACAAGGGCCGCTGCCGCTGCCGCTGCCGGGCCCTCGATGCCGAAGAGGTTCACGACCCCCAGCAGCATCACCGCGGCCGCGATCATCAGCAGTGCCCATTGCGGGGCCGGCATCGCGCCGTCCAGCGCCTCGCCCTCTTCGCCGAAGTACATGTAGTACACGATGCGCAGGTAGTAGAACGCGCCGATCACCGAAGCGATCACGCCCGCGACCGCCAGCCACGCCATGTTGGCGTCGACCGCCGCGCGCAGCACATAGAACTTCCCGAAGAAGCCCACCAGCGGCGGCACACCCGCCATCGAGAACATCAGGATCAGCACCGCCAGCGCCTTCAGCGGCTCGCGTTTGGAATACATGTTCAGCGCGCGGATGTCGGTGACGATGCGGCCATCGCGTTGCATCGACAGGATGAAGGCGAAGGTGCCGACGTTCATGGTGATGTAGATCGCCATGTAGACCAGCATCGCCTGCACGCCGAACTCGGTGCCGGACGCAAGGCCGATCAGGGCAAAGCCCATGTGGGTGATCGACGAATAGGCCATCAGCCGCTTGATGTCGCGCTGGCCGATCGCCGCGACCGAACCAAGGAACATCGACGCCACCGCAAGGAACGCCACGATCTGCCCCCAGTCGCCGGTGGCAGAGCCGAAGGCGTCATGCACCAGCCGCGCGAACAGGGCCATCGCGGCCATCTTGGGCGCTGTGGCGAAGAAAGCGGTGATCGGGGTCGGCGCGCCTTCGTAGACGTCGGGCGTCCACATGTGGAACGGCACGGCCGAGACCTTGAACGCCAGACCAGCCAGAAGGAACACAAGGCCGAACAGCAGGCCCAGCGGCATCTCACCCTCGCCAGCGGCCTGGATGATGCCCGCGAATTCCGTGGTGCCCGAGAAACCATAGGTCAGCGACGCGCCGTACAGCAGAAGACCGGACGACAGCGCGCCCAGCACGAAGTACTTCAGGCCCGCCTCGGTCGACTTGACGCTGTCGCGGCGCAGCGAGGCGACGACGTACAGCGCCAGCGACTGCAGCTCCAGCCCCATGTACAGCACGATCAGGTCCCCGGCCGAGACCATGACGCACATGCCCACGGCGGCCAGCGCCACCAGCAGCGGATACTCGAACCGCAGCAGGTCGCGTTTCTGCATGTAGTCCTGGCTCATGACCAGAACGGCTGCGGCGGAGACAAGGATCACGATCTTCGAGAACCGCGCAAAGGCGTCGTCGCGGAACAGCCCGTCGAACGCAAGGTTCGCGCCCTCGCCGTTCAGGCCGATGTACAGGGCGAGGATCAGGAAGATACCCGCGGTGCCCCAGACCATCATCGGCGCGGTCTTGTCCTTGCCGGTGTAGACGGCGAACAGCAGGGCCGCCATCGCGAAGATCGCCAGGATGATCTCCGGCAGGAGGATCGAGAAATCGGCAGAGGTCATGGCTTAGTGCCCCGCTTCTACGTTGGCTGTGCTATCGGCGACGGCCGTGGTGCCGCCGTCCCAAGCCGCGACGGCGGCCTGGTTGTCGGAAATCAGCGCCTCGACCGAGGGGCCGATGATATCGGTGACAAGGCTGGGATAGACGCCCAGCAGCAGGGTCATCACCACGAGCGGGGCAAAGATCGCCTTCTCGCGGCGGGTCATGTCGGTGATCGAGCGCAGACTTTCCTTGATCAGGTCGCCCATCACGACCCGGCGGTACAGCCACAGGGCATAGCCAGCCGACAGGATCACGCCGGTACAGGCGATGACCGCGACCCAGGTGTTGGCCTGGAACATGCCCATCAGGGTCAGAAACTCGCCCACGAAGCCAGAGGTCCCCGGCAGGCCGACGTTCGCCATCGTGAACAGCATGAAGATCAGCGCATAGGCCGGCATCCGGTTCACCAGACCGCCATAGGCGTCGATGTCGCGGGTGTGCATCCGGTCATAGATCACGCCGACGCACAGGAACAACGCGCCCGACACGAAGCCGTGGCTGATCATCTGGAAGATGGCGCCGTCGATGCCCTGCTGGTTCGCCGCGAAGATCCCCGCCGTGACATAGCCCATGTGGGCCACGGACGAATAAGCGATCAGCTTCTTCATGTCCTGCTGCGCCAGCGCCACCAGCGACGTGTAGACGATGGCGATGGCCGACATCCAAAGCACCAGCGGCGCGAGCAGGTCGGAGGCCACCGGGAACATCGGCAGGCTGAACCGCAGGAAACCGTAGCCGCCCATCTTCAGCAAAATCGCCGCCAGCACGACCGACCCGGCGGTCGGCGCCTGAACGTGCGCGTCCGGCAGCCAGGTGTGTACCGGCCACATCGGCATCTTCACCGCGAAGCTTGCGAAGAAGGCGACCCAAAGCAGTGTCTGCAGCCCGCCCACGATCTGAACGCCCAGCAGGCTGAACGTGTCCGACCCGAAGTTATGCGCCAGAAGCGTCGGAATGTCGGTGGTGCCCGCGTCGACATACATCGCGATCATGGCCACCAGCATCAGGACCGACCCGAAGAAGGTATACAGGAAGAACTTGAACGACGCGTAGATCCGGTCCTTGCCGCCCCAGATGCCGATGATCAGGAACATCGGGATCAGGCCGCCTTCGAAGAACAGGTAGAACAGGATCAGGTCCAGCGCGACGAACACGCCCAGCATCAGCGTTTCCAGCACGAGGAACGCGATCATGTATTCCTTCACCCGGTGCGTGACGCCCCAGCAGGCAAGGATCGTCAGCGGCATCAGGAAGGTCGTGAGCATCACGAACAGCACAGAGATGCCGTCGACGCCGACCTTGTAGGTCAGGCCCACCAGCCACGCGTGTTCCTCGACGAACTGAAAGCCGGTGTCCGACGGATCGAACTGGGCGATCAGGAAGATCGAGATCAGGAAGGTGATCGACGTCGCGATCAGCGCAAGCCACTTGGCGTTCTTCTGCGCCGCTTCATCTTCCCCGCGCAGGAACAGCGCAAGGATCGCCGCCCCAAGGAGCGGGATGAAGGTGATCATGGAAAGAAGGTTGTCCATACCTCAGGCCCCGCTCAGCTCAGCACCATCCAGGTGATGAAGATGACAATCCCCAGCACCATCGTGAAAGCGTATGTAAAGATGTACCCGGACTGCGCCCGGCCCGCGAGGCGGGTAAAGAACGGCACCACGCCCATCGCCAGCCCGTTCAGCGCGCCGTCGATGGTGCCCTGATCGCCGCGCCGCCACAGCAGCCCGCCAAGGGCCTTCGCCGGGCGCACGAAGACGAAATCGTAGATCTCGTCGAAGTACCACTTGTTCAGCAAGAACAGGTACAGCGGGCGCTGGTTCTCGGCCAGCCGCTTGGGCAGCGAAGTGTCGCGGATGTAGAACAGCCACGCCCCGAACAGACCGATCAGCATCGCGATAAAGGGCGACACCTTCACCCAAGCGGGCGAGTGGTGCGCGTCGTCCATGACGTGATTGTCCGGCGCCATGTAGATCGCGCCAGCCGTCCAGCCGCCCGCAACCTCGTGGCCGCCCTCGCCTTCCGCGACCTCGCCGTGATCCTCGGCACTTTCGGCCGCGACGGCCTCTTCGCCGGTGGTCTCGGTTTCGGCCTCTGCATGGTCGTCGCCTGCCACGGTGTCTTCGTGGTGCGCCGGGATGCCGAAGAAGCGGTTCACACGGTCATGGTCGCCGAAGAACGGCCCGTACCAGACCATGCCGGCGAGCACCGCACCCACCGCCAGAACGCCGAGCGGGATCAGCATGACCTTCGGGCTTTCGTGCGCGTGTTCGTGCGTGTGCTTGTCGCCGCGCGGCGTACCGAAGAAGGTCAGGAACATCAGCCGCCACGAATAGAAGCTGGTGAACATCGCCGCGATGACCAGCATCCAGAAGGCATAGGTGCCGACGCCGGTATGCGCGCCGAACGCGCTTTCGATGATCGCGTCCTTCGACAGGAAGCCTGCAAAGCCGATGTGGGTCAGCGGGATACCGACGCCGGTGATCGCCAGCGTGCCGATCAGCATCGCGTAATAGGTGTAGGGGATCTTCTTTCGAAGCCCGCCATAGTTTCGCATGTCCTGCTCGTGGTGCATCGCGTGGATGACCGAACCGGCGCCAAGGAACAGCATCGCCTTGAAGAAGGCGTGCGTGAATAGGTGGAACATCGCCGCCGAATAGACGCCGACGCCCGCCGCCACGAACATGTAGCCCAGCTGCGAACAGGTCGAATAGGCGATCACGCGCTTGATGTCGTTCTGGACCAGCCCGACGGTCGCCGCGAAGAACGCGGTGGTCGCGCCCAGCACGACGATGAAGGCGGTCGCCGCGGGGGCGAATTCGTACAGCGGCGACATCCGGCAGACCAGGAACACGCCCGCGGTCACCATCGTCGCGGCGTGGATCAGCGCCGACACCGGGGTCGGGCCTTCCATCGCGTCCGGCAGCCACGTGTGCAGCAGCAGCTGTGCCGACTTGCCCATCGCGCCGATGAACAGCAGCACGCCGATCAGGTTGGCCGCGTTCCATTCTGTCCACAGGAAGGTCAGGTTGGTCTGCGCCAGTTCCGGCGCCATGCCGAAGATGATGTCCATGTCGACGCTGTCGGTCAGGAAGAACAGCGCGAAGATGCCCAGCAGGAACCCGAAGTCACCGACGCGGTTGACGATGAAAGCCTTCATCGCTGCCGCGCCCGCGCTGGGTTTGCGGAAGTAGAAACCGATCAGCAGGTAGGACGCGACGCCCACGCCTTCCCAGCCGAAGAACATCTGGATCAGGTTGTCGGCTGTCACCAGCGACAGCATCGCGAAGGTGAAGAACGACAGATAGGCGAAGAACCGGGGACGGTAGCTTTCGCCTTCCTTGAAGTTCTCGTCATGCGACATGTAGCCGAAGGAATACAGGTGCACGAGCGCCGACACGGTGGTTACGACGATCAGCATGATCGCGGTCAGGCGGTCCAGCCGGATCGCCCATTCGGTCGCCAGCGTGCCGCTTTCGATGAAGCGGAAGATCGGGATCTGCTGCGCCTCTCCGTCGAAGGACAGGAACACCGCCCACGACAGGATACAGGCCAGAAACAGCAGGAAGGTCGCGGTCCACTGCGCGGCGTACTCGCCGATCAGCCGCCAGCCGAACCCGCAGATGATGGCGCCCAGCAGGGGGGCGAACAGGATGATGGGTTCCATCGCGGATCAGCCTTTCATCACGTTGACGTCTTCGACGTCGATGGTGCCCCGGTTGCGGAAGAAGCAGACCAGGATCGCCAGCCCGATCGCCGCCTCGGCCGCGGCGACCGTCAGCACGAACAGGGTGAACACCTGCCCGACCAGGTCGCCCAGGTAGGACGAGAAGGCGACGAAGTTGATGTTGACCGACAGCAGGATCAGTTCCAGCGACATCAGCAGGATGATCACGTTCTTCCGGTTCAGGAAGATGCCGAAGATGCCGATGACGAACAGTGCCGCGGCGACCGCCAGGTAGTGTTCAAGTCCGACCATTGCGTCCCTCAAGTCTCTTTTTCTTTTCACGCCGCCGCCGGATGGCGGTGACGCACAGTGCCACCAGTCCCAGCAGAGGCAGAAGCGGAGCGAACTGGTTCATCACCCCGCCCCCCTTCGTGTCCTGCCGGCCGTCGCCGTCCCGTCGCGCCGCACGGACGCCGCCGGAACCGGCCGGATCATTTCGCCCCCGCCGAACCGGGGTAATACGCCTTGCACCCGCACCCAAGGTCGAACCGTCGATCGGACGGCGCCCCGTGGTTCGAGATGCCGATCGCCCGGCCCGAGACCGGTACGATCGCCGCATTTTTCAGTCCGCTTGCGCGCTCCACGATCTCGGTCAGTGGCAGCGGTGCCCCGGCGGCAGAGGCCGCTTCGACGGCGTTCTGCAGGTCTGTCCACTGGCCCGGCGGGATCGGGGCGGGAAATTCGATCAGGCCGGACGGCCCGAAGATCGCGGCCTGATCCGCGTTGCAGTCGACCACGATGGTGGTCTGACGCGCCGCGCAAGCGTGGCCGTCCCAATACACTTTCTGGACGTAGCCTTTGCCCAGATCCACGGCGGCAGAGACACCTTCGTCCTCGATCCCGTCGTCGAAATAGGTGATCCCGCAGGTGCCGAACCGCATATTCTCGCGGCCTTCCATGTACACCATCTCGCACGCCCCGGCAGCGCCGGCGACCAGAGCCGCAGCAGCCGCAAAGACCGGAAGGGTGACATTGAGGGCCGCAGCGGTCATTCCGCCCACCCCGCCATCAGATCGCAGGCACAATCACCGAACTCGTTGCGCGACATGCGGACGCCGGCGCCTTGCAGGGCCATCTCGTCGCCGATCTGGCGCATCGTGTACCGACCCGCGCCGAATACCATATCCTCGAACCGGGACCGCGCCGGTTGCTGGTCGCCCCGCGGCAGGACCACCAAAAGTTCGCTGCCAGAGCGGCAGTGCTGCAGCACGTAGCGATCCGGCTTGCCAGTGTCCGAGTGGAACACCTCGAGCACGGCGAAACCATCGCCAGCCTCGCTCAGGAAAGCCGGGTCCATCGTCGCCGTTTCTTGGCCAAGCGGCACGAACCGACCGGCCGCGCCGTCCCAATAACAGGGCGGCGGCGGCGCCAGCGCGTCCGCGGCGGTGGCCGCAAGGGCCATCAGGGATATGGAGGCCAGAAGCCTCAAAGGCCCTGCCCCGGTTTCACGTCGCGCACTTCCATCGCCTTGGCCGGGTCGCGGTACATCTGCGCCAGCACGTTCTGGCGCTTGACCCATGTGCGGTGGCGCAGTGTCAGGACGATCGCCCCGACCATCGCGACCAGCAGGATCAGGCCCGCAAGCTGGAACATCAGGATGTATTTGTCGTAAACCAGCGCGCCCAAGGCCGCGGTGTTGTGCAGTTCGGCCACGTCGGGCGCCACGGCGGCCCGCAGGCCCATCGCGCCATCGGCGAAGGTCCAGCTGCCGTAGACCAGCCCCAGTTCCATCAACAGGACGACGCCGATCAGCAACGCCAGCGGCATATAGCGCGCCATCTCGGCCTTGAGCTCGGCAAAGTCGACGTCCAGCATCATGACCACGAACAGGAACAGCACCGCCACGGCGCCGACGTAGACGATGATCAGAAGCATCGCCACGAACTCGGCCCCCAGCAGGACGAACAGCCCGGCGGCCGACAGGAACGCGAGGATCAGCCATAGAACCGAGTGCACCGGGTTGCGGCTGACCACGGTCATCAGGCCCGAGGCCAGCACCGCGATGGCGAACACGTAGAATGCGAAGTCGGCGACGGTCATGCTTGTCCCTCCTGCCCCGCGCTCATGACCTCGCGGGCGAGGTTCATCGCCTTGGTCATCGCGGGAACGCCGCCGAACATGCCGGCCAGCGAGATGGTCTCGGTGATTTCCTGCTCTGTCGCGCCGGCCTCAAGGGCATGGCGGACGGTCAGCCGGATCTGAGCCTCGGCCTGCGCGCCGAGGATGGTCAGGCCCTGAAGCGTCAGAAGCAGCTTGTTCTTCGCGCTCAGGCCTTCGGGATTCCATGTCTTGCCCCAGAACGCTTCCATCACGTCCTTGGGCATCACCGGCCACATCTTCTCGATCGCGGCGGGGGTGAAGGATTCCATGATCGGACCCATCGCCTTGGACCAGTCCTGCCCCATCTTCATGAGGTCCTCGAACGGGTTCTTCGGTCCGTCGGTCATGCGAAACCCTCCGTGACGCCTGCGACGGCGCCCGAATGCTCTGTGCAAATCCGCCGGCTGGCGCCGGGATATGTCAGGCCCCGGCGGGTCATCGGTAAGGTGCGTCCAGTTCCAGGTTGCGGGCGATCTCGGCTTCCCAGCGTTCGCCGTTCTCCAGCAGCTTTTCCTTGTTGTAGTAAAGCTCTTCGCGGGTTTCGGCGGCGAACTCGAAGTTCGGTCCCTCGACGATGGCGTCCACCGGGCAGGCTTCCTGACAGAAACCGCAGTAGATGCATTTCGTCATGTCGATGTCATAGCGCGTCGTCCGGCGGCTGCCGTCCTCGCGCGGTTCGGCGTCGATCGTGATCGCCTGCGCCGGGCAGATCGCCTCGCACAGCTTGCAGGCGATGCAGCGTTCCTCGCCATTCGGATACCGGCGCAGCGCGTGCTCGCCGCGGAAGCGCGGCGACAGCGGGCCCTTTTCGTGCGGGTAGTTGATCGTCTCTTTCGGCGCGAAGAAGTACTTAAACCCCAGCCGGAAGCCGGCGATGAAATCCGACAGCAGGAAGTACTTGGTGGCGCGGTTCCAGTCGATCTGGGTCATTGCAACCCTCCGGTCGTTTGGGCGGCAGCGACCGCCCGGAATTTAGCAAGCATCCGCATCCTCAGCCCCCGATCGCCCAGCGGGCATAGGCGCCGCCAAACCAGCCGAAGTGCGCGGCGAAGGACACGAACACCACCCAGCCCAGCGACAGCGGCAGGAACACCTTCCAGCCGATCCGCATCAGCTGGTCATAGCGGTAACGGGGGGTGATCGCCTTCACCATCGCGAAGAGGAAGAAGAAGAACAGCATCTTCGCGACCATCCACAGCGCGCCGTCCGGCAGGCCGGGGATCGGCGACAGCCAGCCGCCGAAGAACAGCAGCGAGGTCAGCGCGCAGATCAGGAAGATCGCAAAGTATTCACCGGCCATGAACAGCAGGAACGGCGTCGACGAGTATTCCACCTGATAGCCGGCGACCAGTTCCGATTCCGCTTCCGGCAGGTCGAACGGCGGACGGTTGGTTTCGGCAAGGCCAGAGATGAAGAACAGGAAGACCATCGGCAGGTGCGGCAGCCAGAACCAGCTGAACAAGCCAAAGCTGCCATCCTGCGCCGCGACGATCTCGCCAAAGTTCAGCGACCCGGCCGAGATGACGATGCCGATGATGATCAGGCCCAGCGACACCTCATAGCTGTTCATCTGCGCGGCGGACCGCAGCGAGCCGAGGAATGGGTATTTCGAGTTCGACGCCCAGCCGCCCATGATCACGCCGTACACTTCCAGCGACGAGATCGCGAAGACGTACAGGATGGCGACGTTGATGTCCGACAGCACCCAGCTGGTGTTGAACGGGATCACGGCCCACGCGGCCATCGGCAACGCGAAAGACAGGATCGGGGCGATGAAGAACACCGCCCGGTCGGCGCCCGCGGGCACGACAATTTCCTTCAGGACCAGCTTGAGCATGTCGGCGGCCGACTGCAGCAGCCCCCAAGCCCCCACCACGTTGGGACCGCGGCGCATCTGGACGGCGGCCCAGATCTTGCGGTCCGCGTAGAGGATGAAATAGGCCGACAGAAGCAGGAAGACCGCCATCAGCAGGCACTGCGCCAGGATGATGATCGTTATGCCAAGCCCGGTCGAAAAGAAGTCTGCCATATGTCCACTCACACCGTCGGTATGCCGGTTTCCGCGCAGTTCGCCACCGTGACCTCTGCGTCTATGGTACTGAGTCCGCGCGGTAGTCCGGGTGAGACGGTGTAAACCGCATCTCCCTTCCAAACGCCACCCTCTTCGGCGACATTTGTGCGGACATGCCGCGCAAAGCCGAAGCCACGGATCAATGCGTATTGTGCCGCGGCACAGTCGGCGTAGGCCGTCACGTCCTCGCCGGTCCGCGCGCCGCGCATGGCGACTTGGAACTCGACAAGGTCATCCTCCAGAAGCCGGGTCTCGATGCCGCGGTATTCGGGGTTGAACGGAGCGCGGTCGACGGTCTCGGGGCGCGGCCCGTCCCCGGTCGAGGCACCGGCACAGGCGGCAAGCCCGCCCAGCCCGATGACCCCTGCTATGACCCTTGCGCCGACCACCGTCCCGGCCCTATTCCGCCGCCACCGCCGTGGTGGCACGCGCCTTGGCCCGCGCGCTTAGCTCGGCCATCAGCGCCGAGGCCCGCGCGATCGGGTTGGTCAGCCAGAAGTCGCGGATCGCCGGGCGGAAGCTGGCATCGCCCAGCTTGCCCTGCTCGACCGCCTGCCATTCGTTGGCAGGGACTGCACCCACGGTTTTCAGCACCGGCGCCGCCTCGATCAGTGCGCGGCGCAGTTGCGCCAGACTGTCGTAGGGCAGCGTCGCGTCCAGTTCTGCCGACAGCGCCCGCAGGATGGCCCAGTTCTCTTTCGCCTCGCCCGGCGGGAAGCTGGCGCGCATCGCAAGCTGCGGCCGACCCTCGGTGTTGACGAACAGGCCGTTCTCTTCGGTATAGGCGGCGCCCGGCAGGATGATGTCGGCGCGGTGCGCGCCCCGGTCGCCGTGGCTGCCCTGGTAGATCACGAAGGGACCGTCGGCGATCTCGACCTCGTCCGCACCAAGGTTATAGACCACCTCGGCCCCGTCCAGCGCGGCGTCCATGCCGCCTTCGGTCACGGCACCCACGTCCATCGCGCCGACACGGCCAGCGGCGGTGTGCAGCACCATGAACTTCGACTCGGTCAGTTCGGCGACCTTCATCGTGGCGCCCAGCACGGCAGAGCCGTCAGCCTCGGAAAGCGCGCCCTGGCCGATGATGACCACGGTGTCCTTGCCCTTGGCGTTCTTGTGGTCCTTTTCGACCAGCGCCTGCAGGTCGGACCGCTGATTGCCGTAATGGGTGTAGTCATAGGTCAGGTCGGCCGCCTCGCCCACCATCGCAACGCGTGCGCCGTTCAGCCACGCCTTGCGGATGCGGGCGTTCAGCACCGGCGCTTCCTCGCGCGGGTTGGTGCCGATCAGCAGGATGACGGCGGCCGTGTCCACATCCTCGATCGAGGCGGTGCCCACATAGCCGGACCGGTTGCCCGCCGGAAGCTTCGCGCCGTCGGTGCGGCACTCGACGTTGCCGCCCAGCCCCTCGACCAGACCTTTCAGCGCAAAGGCGGCCTCGGCCGGGGCAAGATCGCCCACAAGGCCCGCGACCTTCTTGCCCTTCATCGCGGCGGCGGCTTTCGACAGCGCCTCTCCCCACGTGGCGGGGCGCAGCTTGCCGTTCTCGCGCACATAGGGCTTGTCCAGCCGCTGGCGGCGCAGGCCGTCCCAGACGAAGCGGGTCTTGTCGCTGATCCACTCTTCGTTGATGCCGTCGTGGTTGCGCGGCAGGAACCGCATCACTTCGCGGCCCTTGGTGTCGACCCGGATGTTCGACCCCAGCGCGTCCATCACGTCGACGCTTTCGGTCTTGGTCAGTTCCCACGGGCGGGCGGTAAAGGCATAGGGCTTCGACACCAGCGCGCCCACCGGGCACAGGTCGATGATGTTGCCCTGCATGTTGGAATCGAGCGTCTGGTTCAGATAGCTCGTGATCTCGGCATCCTCGCCCCGGCCGGTCTGGCCCATCTGGCTGATGCCCGCCACCTCGGTGGTGAAGCGGACGCAGCGGGTGCACGAGATGCAGCGCGTCATATGCGTTTCGACCAGCGGGCCGAGGTCCAGATCGTCCACCGCGCGCTTCGGCTCGCGGAAGCGGCTGAAGTCGACGCCGTAGGCCATCGCCTGATCCTGCAGGTCGCATTCGCCGCCTTGGTCGCAGATCGGACAGTCCAGCGGGTGGTTGATGAGCAAAAACTCCATCACCCCTTCGCGGGCCTTCTTCACCATCGGCGAATTGGTCTTGATGACAGGCGGCTCGCCATCCTTGCCGGGGCGCAGGTCACGCACCTGCATCGCACAGGATGCGGCCGGTTTCGGGGGTCCGCCCACCACTTCGACAAGGCACATCCGGCAGTTGCCTGCGATCGACAGCCGCTCGTGATAGCAGAACCGGGGGATCTCGATCCCGGCCTGTTCGCAGGCCTGGATCAGCGTCATCGCCGGATCGACTTCTATCTCGTTGTCGTCAATGATGATTTTCCGAAGATCGGTCATGGGTTGGTTCCCTTCGGATCGGCCTGCCGCTGCAGCGACTAGCTTATCGGTTGGTGCGAGACGCACGGCCCCGCCATTCTGCCTTTGGCTATTTCCTCCAGCCCGGTATTGCAAGACCTTAGCGCCCGTGATCGCCGCAGCGCAGCGCCCAAAAGCACCAACTCCGTCGCGGAAGCCGCGCTTTCGGGCTATCCAAAGAAACTTGCCGTTTCATGAAGGAATGCCGCTTCCAAGCTCCGTTGACCGCAGCAAAGGCGCCGCCCCGCGGTCAGGGCACCAAATCGCGGCGGTCGACGCGACGTCGCAACGGGGTTCAAGATGCCGGGCACCCGAACGCGACTCGGCCGCCTCGCGTCATGCGGGCGGCCGGTCGCTTAAGAAAATGTGATGAAGGGCGGCGGCCCCGGGACGCGGTGCGGGTCAGTTCGCGCGCAGCAGGTATCCCGTCAGGGTGTTCTTCTCGATCTCTGCCAGTCCCAGCCGGCAATAGCTTTGCGCGTCGCCCTCTGTGACGCCGTTCTTCGCAAGGTAGGCATCGCGCATTTGCTTCAGCTTTTCCTTGGCTTCCGGGCTTTTGCGCATCGCGGTGATGTCGTCCTGCGAATAGCCCAGTTTCAGGGCATAGCTTTCCAGCTCTTTCACCCGCACCACAACGCGAAACATCCGCGCGCTGATCGAAGGGCAGTTGTTCCGGATCTCGTCGCCCACGGCGGCGGCGAAGAACTCGCGCACGACGCGGGGATCGTCCTCTAGCGGCGGCAGGGCCATCGCGGCGCCCGCGCTGGCCGTGACAAGGACGGCGGCAAGGGTTGTCTTCAGGATCTTCTGCATCGGTCTACTCCGGGCCTGTACGTACCACACGCCCCGCAGGACGTTGCCTGCACTCCGGTTCGGACGGGGCGGTCGGATCACTAGGCCCGACTTCCCCCATCCGGTCCAGACACGAGGGCTTGAACGATAAGGTTGGGCGGCACGTCGCCGTTTTCCAGCCCTTCCGGCCCACAATCGATCACGAAAAGTTACGCAATCAGCGTGCCGTACACGATCCGCGCAAGGTCACCGAGTCGTCGGTGATCGGAAGTTGGTCCAGCGGTGTGTCGGGGCCGATGGCCCACGCGGTCTCGGAGCTGCCGAACCGGCGCAGGCAATAGACCGTCGCGCGGTAGCGCCCGGCTTCCAGTGCCATTTCGGGGTCGGCCCGGAACGGCCGCACCGTGATCGTCAGATCGCGCCGCGCCTCGCCGTCGATGTCCAGCCGCGACCGATAGGTCACGCCGTTCACCTCTAGCCGGTTGGACCCGCGCGCGCTGGCGCTGCCGATCCCGACCGCGCCGCCGACATTGCGGGCAACACCGCAGCCAGCCACCGCGACAAGAAGCGAGCCGATGACAAGGCCGCGCACAAGGCGACCGGCGGCGGGCGAACTGATCGTCTTGAAGGTCATGCTTACTCCGCCGCGACCGCGCTGACGCGTCCGGTTTTCTTGGCCTTGATGCGATCCTCGATCTCTTCGCGGAAGTGACGGATCAACCCCTGGATCGGCCAGGCCGCCGCATCGCCAAGCGCGCAGATCGTGTGGCCCTCGACCTGCTTGGTCACGTCGAACAGCATGTCGATTTCTTCGATCTCGGCGTCGCCTGTCACCAGACGGTCCATCACGCGCATCATCCAGCCGGTGCCTTCCCGGCAGGGCGTGCACTGGCCGCAGCTTTCGTGCTTGAAGAACTTCGACAGCCGCCACACGGCCTTCACCACGTCGGTCGACTGGTCCATCACGATCATGCAGCCGGTGCCGAAGCTGGACTTATTCTCGCGCATCCAGTCGAAATCGAAGATCGCGTCGTCCAGCGCCTCTTTCGGCAGGACCGGGCAGGACGCGCCGCCGGGGATGATGGCCTTTAGGTTGTCCCAGCCGCCGCGGATGCCGCCGCCGTGGGTTTCGATGATCTCGCGCACGGACATCGACATCGATTCCTCGAACACGCAGGGCGTGTTCACATGCCCGGTCAGGCCCATCAGCTTGGTGCCCGCGTTGTTCGGACGGCCAAAGCTGGAAAACCAGTCCGGCCCGCGCCGCAGGATGGTCGGCACGACGGCGATGGATTCCACGTTGTTCACCGTGGTCGGGCAGCCATACAGGCCCGCGCCCGCCGGGAACGGCGGCTTCATGCGCGGCATCCCCTTGCGGCCTTCAAGGCTTTCCAGCAGCGCCGTTTCCTCGCCGCAGATATAGGCGCCCGCGCCGTGGTGCAGGTACAGGTCGAAATCCCAACCCGAGCCGGCTGCGTTGCCGCCCAGAAGGCCGGCTTCGTACGCCTCGTCGATGGCAGCCTGCAGCGCCTCGCGCTCGCGGATGTATTCGCCGCGAATGTAGATATAGGCCGCGTTCGCCCCCATCGCGAAGGACGCGATCAGCGCCCCCTCGACCAGCGTGTGCGGATCATGGCGCATGATCTCGCGGTCCTTGCAGGTCGCCGGCTCGGATTCGTCCGCGTTGATGACAAGGTAAGCCGGGCGACCGTCGCTTTCCTTCGGCATGAAGGACCATTTCAGGCCGGTCGGGAAACCCGCCCCGCCCCGACCGCGCAGGCCAGAGGCCTTCACCTGGTCGATGATCCAGTCCCTGCCCTTCTGGATGATTCCCGCAGTGCCGTCCCAGTGACCGCGCTTCTTCGCGCCGTCCAACGTGCGGTCGTGCATCCCGTAAAGGTTGGTAAAGATGCGGTCCTTGTCGGCAAGCATGTCCGGTTACCCTTCGTTGTCCCGGCGTTTCCGCCAGATCTGATACGTCACGATGAATGCCCACAAAAAGGCGGCAAGCGCCAGCAGGTCGAACAGCAGGACGGTGCGGGCCGTCAGCCCGAACCGCGCCCCTGCGAACTGGGCGCCCATCCACAGCACGAGCGTCGCGATGATCACCACCGCCACCGTCCGAGACTGTCTTGCCTGCGCCTTCTGCCTGCCCGTGGGCTCTGTCATCGTCACTCCTAGTAGACCTCGCCCTTGTCGACGCGGCTAGAGAACTCTGTGTCTCCGCCCGCGGCGAGGATCTTTGCCTGTTCCACCCAGTCATCGCGGCTGACGCGGCCACGAAACCCTTTCAGGTTCTGGTCCATCCATGCGACCTGGGAAGGTCCCCAGCCCGCGATCTGGTCGAAGTGATAGACACCAAGCGAGTGCAACAGCTCTTCCAGCTTGGGGCCTACACCCTTGATTTCCTTCAGGTTGTCCGCACCGCCATCGCGCGGGGCCGGCATCATCTCGGGCTGTTCGCCCTCTCCCTCGTCCGCCGGGTCCGCCGACGTCTTCGGGCTTTTGTCCAGTGGCGCCTCGGCCGGGGCCGTGGCGACGGTCTGTTCCGGCGCGGCCGAAATCGGTTCCGGCGCAGGCTCGGGGTCGGGCTCCGGCGCGGGCGCGGGCGCGGCTTCGGGCGTTGGCGCAGGCTCTGGCGTCTTCTCCGGCTGGGCGGCGCGGAACGGCGCGGGATCTTCCGCCATCGCGTTCAGGCCGGTGCCGGCGCCCGTGCTGTCGGTCTGCGGACCGGACGTGCCGGACGACGCCGGGGCGGCCGTGGCGCTGTGCGCCGTCGTGCCGCCGTACCCGTAGTACAGGATCAGGAACACCATGCCCCCGACGACCAGCCCCATCAGCAGCGCGCCGATGAAGGCGTGGGTCACCAGCAGCCAGAGGCCCAGCAACACGAGCAGCCCAACAACGCCGGAAATCACCAGCATCGCTTCGGTAGAAAGTCCTTTACGTCCGTCAGCCATATCGTCCCTCTCCCATGTCGCGTTACGCGTGCATGGGATCAGTATTTAGCGCGTTTCGAGAATTCTGTCTCTCCCCCGGCGGCAAGCACCTTGGCCTGCTTGACCCACTGGTCGCGGGTCACGCGGCCTTTGAACCCTTCGAGGTTGTCGTCCACCCACGCGATTTCCTCGGCGGTCCAGCTGGCGACCTGATCGTAGTGGTAGAAGCCCAGCGAGTGCAGAAGCGACTCGAGCTTGGGGCCTACGCCTTTGATTTTCTTCAGATCGTCCGCCTTGCCCTCGCGGGCGCCGTCCAGTGCTGCCGGGCGCTTCGCGTCCTCGGGCTTGACCTTCTTGGCGGCCTCGGTCACGGCATCGGCCTCTGCATCGGTGTCAGCAGGAGACTCCGACGGGGTCGCCGCGCCCGGAGCCTTGGTGTTCGGCACGTTGCCGGACACGTCGGATTCGGGCTTGGCCGCGCTATCGTCGCTGGAAATCTCGCGCGCGTCGACGCCGGTTTCGTCGGCGGGGACGTCCTCGGACGGGCGCGGATGCGTGGTGGCTTCCTTCTGCGCCTCGATCTCGGCGTCGGTGGTGTCGTTGCGGCGCCACGGCGTGGTCAGCGGCACCTCGGTCCCATCGATCCGCTTGACGGTATCGCCGATCTCAAGCGCCAGCGCGACCGAGGCGTTGTGCGCCTCGCGGTTCTCGGCATACTCGGTCAGCACGTTCGGCCCGCCCTTCGCCTCGGACGAGAAGCGGCCGTTCTGCGGGCCCGGCGTCGGAACGCGGCCTGCGGCGAACTCGTCAAGGATCTTGCCGAAGCTCTCGGCCGTCAGATCCTCGTAATAGTCCTTGCCGATCTGGGCCATCGGCGCGTTCGAACAGGCGCCAAGGCACTCGACCTCTTCCCACGAGAACTTGCCGTCCTCGGACACGGCGTGCGGCTGGGCGGCAATCTTGTCGCGGCAGACGGCCATCAGGTCTTCTGCGCCGCAGATCATGCAGGACGTGGTGCCGCAGACCTGAATATGCGCAACGCTGCCAACCGGTTGCAGCTGGAACATGAAGTAGAAGGTCGCCACTTCGAGCGCGCGGATATAGGCCATGTCCAGCATCTCGGCGACCGCCTCGATCGCGGGGCGGCTCAGCCAGCCTTCCTGTTCCTGCGCGCGCCACAGCAGCGGAATGATCGCCGACGCCTGACGGCCTTCGGGATACTTGCTGATCTGGCCCTCGGCCCAAGCCTGGTTGGCCGGCGTGAAGGCGAAGCTTTCGGGTTGGTCGTGATAGAGACGGCGGAGCATGGTCTGTCCTTATCCGTTGCAGTCCGAGAGGCTGACCGTCATGTCCGCCTCGTCAACAGTGAGTTCGCCGGACGTCACCAGCGTCTCGAACACCCCGGCCAGCGCCACGTCGACCGGCGCGCGAGCGGCGGCTTGATCGGCAACGCCCAGCCCGTCGAGAACCGAAACGACGATGTCGCCCTGCGCGGCCATCTGGTCCGAGAAATCCACGGTGCAGCCCGACTCTGTGAAGTGCGTCCGCACCAGGTCTGCCAGTTGGGCATCGGTCACCACGCCAACACCGGGCACGGTATGTCCGGCGATGTCGGGGGTGCAGTCCTTCAGGCGCACGACGCCGGCCTGAATGTCCGGGTCGATCAGGCCGCCTTTGACCATCGCAAGCGAGACGGGCTGGATACGATCCTGAAGATCGTCATGCAGCACCTCGGCCTCGTCCACCGACAGGCCCAGCGCGGCGCCGAAATGCGACATGATCCGGCGATCCGTCGCCTCTTCGTCGACCATGCTCAGTTCGCAACCGCTGGCCCGAAACAGGTCGGTAAACAGCGCCTCGATCCGGGTTTCGGGCATCTCCGCGATTTCGGACCGCAGCGTTTCGATCCGCGCGTCATCGGCCGCAGCCGCCGCGTGGGCCGACAGCAGGCAGATCAGCGCGATCCCCGCGCCCGCCCGTCTCATGCCCGGCCTCCGCCCAGTAGGCCGATCAGCCCCATTGGTGCGGCGCCGGGAAACGGCACCGGGCTGGCCATCACAGCGGCGCCAGACGCGGGCGCGTGGAAGCTGTTCGGCAATAGCGCCAGCAGCAACACCAGAACCGTCACCGTCATCAGCGGTCGACCTCGCCGAACACGATATCCATCGTACCGATGATCGCCGCGACGTCCGCAAGCTGGTGGCCGCTGGCCACGTAGTCCATCGACTGCAGGTGCAGGTAGCCCGGCGCGCGCAGCTTGGCCTTGTACGGCTTGTTGGTGCCGTCCGACACGATGTACACGCCGAACTCGCCCTTCGGCGCCTCGACCGCGGCGTAGGCTTCGCCAGCCGGGACGTGGAACCCTTCGGTGTACAGCTTGAAGTGGTGGATCAGGGCTTCCATCGACTGTTTCATGTCGCCCCGTTTAGGCGGGGTCAGCTTGCCGCGCGCCAGCACGTCGCCCTGCCCTTCCGGCGCCGACAACTTCTCGATCGCTTGCCGGATGATCTTCACGCTTTCGCGCATCTCCTGCATCCGGACCAGATAGCGGTCATAGCAATCGCCGTTCTTGCCGACGGGAATGCCGAATTCGAATTCGTCGTAGCATTCGTAGGGCTGGCTACGGCGCAGGTCCCATGCAAGACCCGACCCGCGCACCATGACGCCGGAATAGCCCCAATCAAGAACATCCTGTTCGGTGATGATGCCGATGTCCGCGTTGCGCTGCTTGAAGATCCGGTTCTCGGTCAGCAGGCCGTCGATGTCGTCCAGCAGCTTCTCGAACGGATCACACCACGCGTCGATATCCGCCAGCAATTCGGGCGGCAGGTCCTGGTGGACGCCGCCGGGGCGGAAATAGGCCGCGTGCAGGCGGGCGCCGCAGGCACGTTCGTAGAACACCATCAGCTCTTCGCGGGCGGTAAAGCCCCACAGCGGCGGCGTCAGCGCACCGACGTCCATCGCCTGCGTGGTCACGTTCAGAAGGTGGTTCAGGATGCGCCCGATTTCCGAGAACAGCACCCGGATCAGGCTGGCGCGGCGCGGCACGACGGTGCCGGTCAGCTTTTCGATCGCCATGCACCAAGCGTGTTCCTGGTTCATCGGCGCGACATAGTCGAGACGATCCAGGTACGGCAGGTTCTGCAGGTAAGTGCGGCTTTCCATCAGCTTCTCGGTGCCACGGTGCAGCAGGCCGATATGCGGGTCCACACGCTCGACGATCTCGCCGTCAAGTTCCAGCACCAGACGAAGAACGCCGTGTGCCGCAGGGTGTTGCGGGCCGAAGTTGATGTTGAAGTTGCGGATCTTCTGTTCGCCCGTCTGGGTGTCGACAGACCCGTCGTCGTACTTGTGGGGAACGGTGCCGTCCATCATTTCGCGGCCTCCTTCTCGTCACCCGGAAGGATATAGTTCGCGCCTTCCCACGGGGACATGAAATCGAACTGCCGGTATTCCTGCACCAGCTTCACCGGCTCGTAGACCACGCGCTTCTCGGCCTCGTCGTAGCGGACCTCGACATAGCCGGTGGTCGGGAAATCCTTGCGCAGCGGGTGACCGCGAAAGCCGTAGTCGGTCAGCAGGCGCCGCAGGTCCGGGTGCCCGGTGAACAGGATGCCGTACATGTCGAACACCTCGCGCTCGAACCAGTTCGCGGCGGGGTAGACTTCGACGATCGAGGCGGCTTTCTCGTCCTCGCGCACGGCCGCGCGGATGCGGATGCGCTGGTTCTGGTACATCGACAGGAAGTGATAGACGAGGTCGAACCGCGCCTCGCGCTCGGGGTAGTCGATGGCGGTGATGTCCACCAAGGTCGAGAACCGGCAGGTTTGGTCGTTCTTCAGGAATTCGACGAAGCTGACGATCGAGGACAGCGAGACCTCGACGTTCAGTTCACCGAAGGCGACGTTCCATCCCAGTACGCAATCGGGGCGCTTCAGCTCGATATGCTGGCCCAGTTCCTTCAACGCATCCGACATGGCTTACCTCGCGATCGTTCCGGTGCGGCGGATCTTGCGCTGCAACGCGAGGATCCCGTACAGCAGCGCCTCGGCCGTCGGCGGGCAGCCGGGCACGTAGACATCCACCGGCACGATCCGGTCGCAGCCGCGCACCACCGAATAGCTGTAGTGATAGTAGCCGCCGCCATTGGCGCAGGATCCCATCGAGATCACATAACGCGGTTCCGGCATCTGGTCGTAGACCTTGCGCAGCGCGGGGGCCATCTTGTTGGTCAGCGTGCCCGCGACGATCATCAGGTCCGACTGGCGCGGACTGGCGCGCGGCGCGGTGCCGAAGCGTTCGATGTCATAGCGCGGCATCGAGGTCTGCATCATCTCGACGGCGCAGCAGGCAAGCCCGAAGGTCATCCAGTGCAGCGAGCCGGTGCGCGCCCAGTTGATGATGTCCTCGGTCGAGGTCAGCAGAAAGCCCTTATCCTGCAGCTCGCGGTTCAGCGCCTGAGTCGCAACCTCGCGGTCGCCCCCGGCGTCGTTCAGCGCGGTGCTTACTCCCATTCCAGGGCTCCCTTCTTCCACTCGTAGGCGAAGCCCACCGTCAGCACGCCAAGAAAGACCATCATCGACCAGAACGCCGTGTCCGACATCCCGTTGAACGACACGGCCCATGGGAACAGGAACGCGACTTCGAGGTCGAAGATGATGAACAGGATCGAGACGAGGTAGAACCGCACGTCGAATTTCATGCGGGCGTCGTCGAAGGCGTTGAAACCACATTCATAGGCCGACACCTTTTCAGGATCCGGGTTCCTGACGGCCAGCAGGGCCGCGGACAGGATCAGGACCAGCCCCAGCCCGACGGCCACGGCGATGAAAAGGAGGATCGGAAGGTACTCTGTAGCGAGAGATTGCACGTACTGGCTCCTTCACATGGCGGGCAAGTGCACTTGCAGCACAGCCATAAACCCGCCCCCCCGAAGGGTCAACCGACAGCCGGATGACCCGTTTGTGAGAAGCGGGGATTCTGTCATCCCCTCCCTAGCCTGCGCCGCCGGGGGTTTCCAAGGGCTTAAGCGCCGCACCCGACGTGCTTGCCGCGACGCCCATGCCGTCTTTCGCGGCCCGTCGGGCCACATCCCCGGCGCGCAATCGGCGGCGGTGCGGGTTCCGGCGCTAGGCCTCCCACGGTTCGTAGAAGTCCCTCTCGTACAGCAGGTCCACCCCGACGGGAGGCAGTGCCGCCTGAAACGCGGGGCGTTCGGCAAGGCGTTCGTACCAGCGGGTCAGTTCGGGGAAATCGTCCGTCCGGGCGAAATGCCGCCCCATGTAAACCGCCTGCCCCACCCCGATATCCGCAGCAGAGAAGCCTCCGGTCAGCAGGTGATCGCGGTTTTCCACCGGCGTCGACAACCGGCCTTCGATGGCGGCATAGCATTTCTCAAGCCGCATCTTCTCCAGCTTCATGACGACAGGCGACCGCATCGAGTCGTCGTACAGCGCGACATGCTGCTGGGTCAGCGCGGCGGTATGCTGGCTGACCGTTTCAGCAAAGTGCAGCCATGTCAGATACTCGGCCCGGTCCAGCGCGCCGACCGGACGGCCAAGCCCGGCCTCGGGGAACCGTTCGCACAGATATTCGGCAATCGCACCGCTTTCGAACATGACGTCGCCGTCGATCTCCAGCGCGGGAACACGGCCGGCGGGGTTCAGGGTGCGGTACTCGGGCGACCGCAGGGTGCGGTCGAACGGGTAGACCACCAGTTCGAAGTCCACGCCAAGTTCATTCAGCAGCCACAAGCTGCGCATCGAGCGTGTCTGGTGACAATGGTGCAACCGGATCATCCGTGCTCTCCTTCGGGATCAGTCGGGATCTATCAAGGCCGGGCGGCCGCACCCTGATGGGCCGACCCCTTCGGTAGATTGTGGCGCACGCGGCGCAAGGCAAGGGTCAATCGCGCCGCCAACCGCCGCCCAGCAGCGTTTCAGCCTCGCGGGTCATCGCCGCGACGATGTCGGCGGCAGGCTGGACTGAACCGATCATCCCCGTCGCCTCGCCCACGAAGGTATTGGCGACAGAGACGTCGCCAGCCTCCCACGCCGCGACCCACTGCGGCGCGACCGTGTCCGCGGCGGCGACAAGACCGTCCAGGTCATCGTGCCAGCGGTCGGTGAACGGGTTCTTCAGCACCCGGCAGGAATAGCGTCCCGGCCACGGCAGCCGCCGCGCGACGTCCATCACGGACGTGCGGATCGTGTCGTCGCCCGTGGCCTCCACCGCCGCCGCCAGCATCGACGGATGCACCAGCGCCTCGCGCGTGGCCCACAGGCGCGAGCCCACAACCACACCGTCGGCGCCCAGCATCAGCGCGGCGGCAAGCCCGCGTCCATCCGCAATACCACCCGCCGCCAACAGCAGGGTGTCCGGCGCGTTCTTCGCCAGCCAGTCGGCAATCTCGGGAACCAGCGTCATGGTCGCGCGTTTCTCGCCGTGACCGCCCGCCTCGGCGCCCTGCGCCACGATCACCTCGGCCCCGGCCTCGGCGGCGCGCCGGGCATCGCGCAGCGTCTGAACCTGCACGATCATCGGCACACCCGCCGCATGGATCTTGTCCGCGAAGGGCATCGGATCCCCGAAGCTGAGGAAAACCGCCGTCGGGCTTCGGTCCAGCACCCGGTCCAGCAGGTCCGGCGCGGTCTTCAGCGCATCCGACAAGGCCCACGTGATGAAGCCGCAGCCAACCGTGGCGTTTCCCGCCTTGGCAAACTGGTCGTCTATCCACGCGGCGTCGCAATAAGACCCGCCGATCAGCCCCATGCCACCGGCACCAGCCACCGCCGCGGCCAGCCTGCCCCCGGCGACCTTCGCCATCGGGGCCAACACAATTGGCGTTTCAAGGCCGAACCGCCGGGTCAGTCGCGTCTCGATCACTCGCACCATGCTCCTTCGCCGACGGGCTGCACGATTCCAGCGCTCAGCATCGCGGATGCCACGTCGTTGCCGTCCGCCACTACGCGCAGGCGTCCCGCAGGCACGGGCTCGGGTGCTGGCGCCGCCTCAGCGGCTTCGGGCGCCTCCTCGCCGGACGTATCGGCAACATCTGCGGGCAAGTCTTCATCGGTTTCGGCGGCGTCGTCCTCCGGCGGCGCATCGGCAACCGGCACCACCGATCCCGGCCCCCGCAACTCCACCACGTCCGCCGCGAACAACAGCTTGCGTAACTCGAGACTGGCAACGAAAGCAGAGCTGAACTCGGCCCAGCAGCCCGGCGCCAGCATCGACGGCGCATCGTAACCCGCCACCGTTTCCGGCAAGGCCGCGCCATCCGGGCAGGCGGTGACCAGCCGACCGGCATCAAGCACCACGCGCACGGCGCAACCGCCCTCGGGCGCCTTGGCAAGACCGTTGGCAAAATCCGCGCCCGGCCCAGCCAGCCCAAGGATCACGGCCACAGCGATGACAAACCGCAGCAACCGGCCCACGACCGAACGCCGCCGCGGCGGCCGCGACCCGCGCCCGCCACCACCGCCAGACGCCTGCGACGGCGCGGTACGGTAGTCGGGGCGCCAGTCCTTGTATCGGCTGTGTTCCCACGTCTTGCCTGCCGGACCCGAAGGTCCCTTGCCGCCGCTCATTCCGTCCTCCCGGGGCCCATTCGGCCCCAGCCTCTACCTTAGGACGATCGAGTGCAAGGCGGGATCCGCCGTCGCGATCCGCACCACGGCAACCCGTGTCAGGCCGAGGCCGACTCGGGCGGCGGCAGCATCCGCCGCGCCATCAGCCAGCGTTGCCGATAGGCATACCGCGCGGCCCGCGCCACATCGGCCTGGAACGAGGCATTGACCGTCGCCGCGACAAGGCCGCCGACGATGGGAACGATCTGCCCGGCCTTGCGGGCGGCCAAAGACAGGCCAAGCTGCCGGGCGACCCGCTCGATCAGCTTGTCGGTCACCCACTTGCCACCCTTCTCCAGCAGGATCTTCGCCTCGGGCGAGGACAGTTCGCGCGCCAAGGCGTTCAACCCGTCCACCGCCTGCTCGCGGTTCTCGCTCGCCATAGAGGTCGCGACCTCCAGCACCATCAGCCGGAAGGCCCGCTCTCCCTCGTCGTCGCCATAAAACCCATAGGCGGCGCCGGTCGCGCGCACGCAGCGCGCTGACAGCGCCACGGTGGCGGGCACGTCGACCGCAAGGCCAGCCGCGCCGAACCACCCGGCGGCGCCGCCGGTGGCAGCGCTGCCGCCCTGCGACCACGACTGCACCCGCAACGCGGCGCGGTCGCAGGCAAGGATGTCGTCGGTGTCGTGCCGTTTCAACTCGCCCGGGATCGTCAGGCCCGCCGCCCGATCCGCCTGCCGCAGCGCATGCCGCACGACTCCCGCCGGGATCATCCGGCCAATCACGCCGCTGACCGGCGCCGTCAACCGCTCGGCCCCGCGCCCCAGCCGGGTGGCCCGGCGCTTTTCAAACTCGCGCTGCGCGTCGATCGCCTGCCGCACCGCCTCGGGGATGCCGCCCGGCCCCGCCGGCGGTTTCCGCTGGTCCGTCATGCTGCCGCCCTCTGTTCACCGATCATGGCCGCACCTCCATGCGTCTGCCCTTTAGATGGCCATCAGCTCGCGCCCGATCAACATGCGGCGGATCTCGCTGGTTCCCGCGCCGATCTCCATCAGCTTGGCATCCCGGAAGATCCGCGACACCGGGCTGTCGTTCAGGAACCCCGCGCCGCCCATCGCCTGCACCGCCTGATGCGCCTGTTTCATCGCCTCTTCCGAAGCATAAAGCACGCAGGCCGCCGCGTCCTGCCGCGTCGCCTCGCCACGGTCGCAGGCCCGCGCCACTTCATAGACATAGGCCCGCGCCGAATTCATCGCGGTGTACATGTCGGCGATCTTCCCCTGCATCAGCTGAAAGCTTCCGACGGGCCGACCGAACTGCTTGCGCTCGCGCATGTAGGGCATGACCTCGTCAAGGCATGCGGCCATGATGCCGGTGCCGATGCCCGACAACACGACGCGCTCGTAATCCAGCCCCGACATCAGCACCTTGACCCCTTCGCCCTCCTGCCCCAGCACGTTCCCGAACGGCACCTCGCAATCCTCGAACACCAGTTCGGCCGTGTTCGACCCGCGCATCCCCAGCTTGTCGAAATGCGCGCTGGTGGAAAACCCGGCCATGTCCTTCTCGACAAGGAAAGCGGTGATGCCCTTCGCGCCCGCGTCCGGATCGCTTTTGGCATACACCACCAGCACGTCCGCATCCGGGCCGTTGGTGATCCAGTACTTCGTCCCGTTCAGGCGGAAATGATCGTTGTGCTTGTCTGCGCGCAGCGCCATCGACACGACATCCGACCCGGCCCCGGCCTCGGACATCGCCAGCGCGCCGACTTTCGCGCCCGACACCAGCCCCGGCAGATAGGCCTCCTTCTGCGCCTGCGTGCCGTTCAGCCGGATCTGGTTCACGCACAGGTTGGAATGCGCCCCGTAGGACAAAGCGACCGAGGCCGAGGCCCGCGCGATTTCTTCCACCGCGACCACGTGGGCAAGATAACCCATCCCGGCCCCGCCAAACTCTTCGTCCACCGTGATGCCCAGAAGGCCCAACTCGCCCATCTCGCGCCATAGCGCGGCGGGAAAGTCATTGTCCGCGTCGATCTGCGCGGCCATCGGCTTTACCCGCTCCTGCGCCCAGCGATGCACCACCTCGCGCAGCGCATTCACGTCCTCGCCAAGGTCAAAGCGCATGGACCCGTCGAACATGGCCATTCCTCCCAAAAGCCTGCCTGTCCGGCACTGCACCACGCGGCGGCGCGCCTGTCCACCGCCGTGACTTGCCTGCCGCCGCCCTTCCCTTCCCGGCGTCGACACCGGGCCTGCTTCTTCTCTTTCCAAATACCTCGGGGGAGTCGCGAAGCGACGGGGGCAGAGCCCCCACACCGTCCCCCTCAAACCGAAAAAGCCCGGGCAAAGCTGCCCGGGCCCTTCCGTCGCGCGTGTCGCGTCGATCAGAAATCGGCGATATACACGATCTCGCGGCTGTCCGGCTGCACCAGCACGTAACGGCCGTTCAGGTTGATGTACTCATAGTCCGCGTCCGGCACCTGATAGGCGGTGACTTCGCCGGGCACCGTGGCGCCCATCACGACCTCGCCGTTCACGAACACCGGCTCCACCGGGTTCTGCTGGATGTAGGTCACGGTCTTTTCTTCCGGCGACAGGGTCGCGCCGGTCGCCGCACCGACGATCAGACCGCCAACGATGGCAGCCGGGCCGCCGATGGCCAGGGCACCCACACCGGCGCCGATCGAGCCCAGCGCCAGCGCACCTTCTTCGCGGGCGGTCTCGTCATAGGTGACGACGGTCGTTTCGGTGGCCTGCATGTTCGGGTAAACGGCCACGTACTCGCCGTCCAGTTGCGTGGCAAGGTAGTCGCCATAGGCCCAGCCCTGCTCGCCGTTGTAGGACACCTCGCACCAGTTGCTCGCTTCAAGGCAGCCCAGAACGGTGACGTCGGCTTCGGCGTCGATCACGTTGTTGATCGCGTAGTTCGGGCCGGGACCCGCACGCAGGTTCAGGTCCGTGGCGGCGGTCGCCATCGTTTGCGCAGAGGCACCGGTGGCGATCATCATCGCGGTGGCGGAAACGCCGAGAATGGCCTTGTTGAACATCAGTCTTCTCCTTCGTTTTTCACTACCCTGCCGCCCTTCGGCTCGATGGCCGTTGATCGGGAAGCGGGGGGCGGACACCTCATCCGCCCGGCTGCCCCAACAACCCGGCGACCGCGGAAAAGGTTTCGGAAAAGATTCGACAACAGGCTGAAAGTTGGCGGTTTTCCGCCGGAGCGCGTGTCAGACGGCGGCCGAAACCGACTGGAACTGACGGGTCACTTCCTGCCGGATGATGCTGGCAATCAGCGCGCAGTCTTCCCGCGAAAAGGTCAGCGGAATCCGCATATCCATGAGCCCTGCCAGAACCCTGTCCGTCGCGGGCAGATGTTGCGGTTTCGCATAACGCCAGCTGTCATATCGCGACGTGAAGGCCACCGGCTCGGCGGCGCCGAACCACTTCAGTTCCACCCCCCGTTCGGCGCACCGCGAAACCACCGCCAGAACGTCGTCGGCGGACCAGTCCCGAAGCAGGAACTGGATGGATGATCCGACCGGGGTTTCACGGTCCGGACGTTCGATGACCGTCAGGCCCGGCGTGTCCCTCAGTCCGTTCTCGATTTCGAAATAACGCTCGTTCCACCGGGCGCATTGTTCAGCCAGCCGAGGCAGCTGCGACCGCAGGATTGCCGCCCTTAGGTTGTCCATCCGCCCCGACATGTTCGGCGTCTCGTACCGCGCATCGGCGAACGCCTCGGGTCCGGGTGCGGCCAGGTGGCGGCCGAACAGCATGTAGGACCCCGACAGCATCACCGCCCGCGCCATGACGTCGGCGTCGTCGGTGATCAGAAACCCACCCTCGCCGGAATTCATGTGCTTGTAGGTCTGCGTCGAATAACACGCGGCCTTGCCGTGGCGCCCCGACGGCACCCCGTCCCACGCCGCGCCCATCGTGTGGGCACAATCCTCGATCACGGTGACCCCAGCGCCGTCGCAGATCGCCATCAGCGCGTCCATGTCGCAGATATGGCCCCGCATGTGGCTGAGCAGCAGGTAACGCGCGCCGCTTTCGGCGATCTTCGCCCGCAGGTCATCAAGGTCCAGAACCAGCCCCTCGGTCACCTCGACGAAGACCGGCACCGCACCCACATTGGCGATCGCCCCCGGCACCGGGGCCAGCGTGAAGGCGTTCGACAGCACCTTGTCGCCCGGCGCGACGCCAACCGCCCGCAAGGCGCAGGCCATCGCGTAACCGCCCGAGGTGACGGCAAGGCAGTACTTCGCGCCTGTGAAGGCGGCAAAGTCCTGTTCCAGCAGGGCGGCCTCGCCCTTTTCGTCGCCGGCAAGGTTATAGCGGTGCAACCGCCCGTGACGCATGACCTCGACCGCCGCCGCGATGCCGTCGTCGGGGATCGGTTCCTGCTGGGTGAAGCTGCCCGTGAATCTCTCGTCCATGCGGCGCACATTGCGGCGCGCCCCAGTCGGCGTCAATCGGGCGCCGGTCAGATGGCGCTATGCGCCGAGTGCATGAAGATCGCGACGAAGAACACAACCGACGCGGCGACGACGAAGACGTGCCAGATCGTGTTATGAAACCGCAGCCGGTCCCACATCAGGAAGAAGGTGCCCAGTGAATACAGCGCCCCGCCGACCACCATCAGCACGATGACCGAGGTCGGCAGTTCCGCGATCAGGTCCTGCCCGCCCACGACCACCGCCCAGCCCATCGCAAGGCAGATGCCGATGCCCAGCAGCGCCGGGCGGCGCGGCAGCACGAAATTGCAGACCGAGGCGATGACCGCCACCGCCCAGATCGCCGCAAGCAGACCCCGGCCCGCGCCGCTCATCAGCGAAAACGGCGTATAGGTGCCCGCGATCTTCATGTAGATCGCCGACTGGTCCAGCTTGAGCAGCAAGCGTTTCCAGTCCGGCCTCGGGATATGGTTATAGGCCAGCGAAGCGCCCAACATCACGATCAGCGTCGCGCCGTACAGCGAAACGCCCAGCACACTAGGCGCCGCGCCGTGCCACACGGCGGTCAGCGTGATCAGCACCGGCACCGCGCCCATCGCCAGCACCAGCGCCGCGATATGCACCACCGCATCGCTGATCAACTCGGGACGCGAATAGACCGGGCAGTCGTCGGCCATGGGACGACCCGCTATGTCCGGGACTCGTGTCATGATCCAACCCTAAACCTTGGGCGGACATATGCGAAGTAACGATCCCGCAGACACAGTGTTCGCGCCGCGGCGTCACGAAATGCCGCACACCCTTGACGCAGGGGACACCGCCCCCCTAGGTGCCGGTCACATCCTTACGAGGAATTGTAGATGTTGGAGCTTGTCACGAACCACTGATCCCTGCCGCACACGGCAAGGGGATCACGCACACGGGGGCGCGGCCGCAGGTCGTCGGCGCCCCGTATCTGCATGGTTCACGCACAGGCCAACCTATGAATATCTCTAAAATCGAACAGCGCGTGCTGCACGTGCTGGCTCAGGGCGGATTGATCCGCTTCGAACGCGCCTCCAACGGTCGCCTGACCGATGTCGACTGCTTTACGCATGACGGCTCGGTTCTTTCGGACTGCAATCTGGAGATCGTCAGGAAACTGAAGCGAAAGCGGCTGATCGAGTCGCGCAACTCCGGGCCCTACCGGATCTCGGACCGGGGCCGCCGTTCGGTGCGCGCCCAGCCCGACAACCGCACCGGATGACCGGACGCGGATGAAAACCGAATGTCCCGCCGCGCGCGGGGCATTCTACCGCATTTTTAGGAAAGGATTTTTATAACAGGAGCTTGCGGAAGACACCGCCGCCGCAACAGACCGCTAGTGCGCGTCCTTCGCGTCCTCGGCAAGGACGTACCGCTTGTCGCAATAGCCGCATTCGACCCAGCCCTTTTCCGGCGAGATCGACAACCACACGCGGGGATGGCCCAGCGCGCCTTCGCCGCCATCACAGGCAACGCGGGTGGTGTGGACGGTTTCCGTTTCGGGCGCTTCGATGGTCATGGCAGGTGCTCGTTCATCTGGCGGTTTCGCCGACAAGATACTAGCGATCGCGGGCGCTTGGGCAAGCGTCTTCACACGGGATCGGCTGATCTGACGCAGGAGACGCGCCACTTACCCCGGTGTCATGCGCCTGTGCGCGCTGGCGTCACCCCTCTTTGGCGACAGCCTCGCGCGCGGTGCGGATGATCGCGCGGTCCGCGCGTCCCTTCACCAGCCAGCTGAGCGAGAAGGCCCAGACGCCCACGGCCTCGAACCAGAACACCAGCTGGTGTTCGATCACGAAGGCGGACTGCTCGGGCGTGCCGATCTTGCGAAGACCGGCAGCGACGATGGTCGCCACCGTGGCCGCAAGGATCAGCCACGCGCAGGCGACGTAGACGGCGCGCCTGCCCGGATTGGCGGTGCGGGCGAACTTGAAATAGCACAGGTAGGCCATGCTTAGCAGGAATACCAAGGCCGCAAGATGGTGGGCCGCGTCGCATAGGACGACACCGAACAGATGCTGGGTCAGCGCCTGTGGCTCCAGCGAGGTATTCAGCGTTCCCCGGTTCGGAATGAACGCCGCCGCCAGCGCCGCGACCCCCGCCAGCGTGGTGACCAGATCGTCCGAGAAACGCTCGGTATCGTCGCGTCGGAACCCCGTGTAGCAGATCAGGAAAACCCCGATCGCCGTCAGGATGCCGACGAACACATCCCGGCTGAGCGTGTGGTAATAATCGCTGATCGACGGCTCTGCCTCGTCAAAGGCGATCCCGAGGATCAACAGTATGACGGGCAACAGCAGACCCAAGACGCCCAGCGCCCGCCTTACCCGGTAAAAGTTGTCAACGATCTCCTCGCGCGCCTCGACATAGTCCACGACCAGCCCCCATCCGGCGCCCCACGCGCCCGTCCCCAATTAGGAACGGCAGGCACGACTCCGTCAAGCCGATCAGCCACTTGGCACACTCGCACGGCGCGTAGGATGGGGTTTCACCCCATCTAACGCGACAAGGCGAGGCTACGCCTTTTCCAGCATCCGCCCCAGCCCACGCCCTGCAAGGATATGGACATGCAGGTGCGGCACTTCCTGCACCGCATCCGCACCGGCGTTCGAGATCAGGCGCCAGCCGTCCGCCTCCAGCCCGAGGTCGGCGCAGATCTTGCCCACGGTACGGACGTAATCGACGATCTCGGCATCCGACGCCTCTTGCGCGAAGTGGTCGAAGGTCACGTAGGGCCCCTTCGGGATCACCAGCACATGCGTCGGCGCCTGCGGCGCGATGTCGTGGAAGGCGAGACAGTGCTCGGTTTCCATCACGGTGTTGTTCGGGATCTCGCCCCGAAGGATCTTCGCAAAGATGTTCTGGTCGTCGTACTGGTAGCCCATAGGTCCCTCAATCTACGAAGAGATAGCCGGTTTCCGCGATCTCGCGCGCCCTGTTCTCGGGGATATCAAGAAACCGCGCAAGGGCCAGCAGGTTGTCGTCGGGCGAGCCGCTTTCGCGCAGGCGATAGACATGCTCGAACCCGGCGTCGCGGATCTGGTCGCTTTCATAGACGAAATCCGCCCGGATCGTCGGCAGCAGTTCCTCCAGCGTGTCGGGCGGCGTTCGATCACCGGCAAGGCCCACGCGCTTGGCATGGCCGACAAGGTACTCGTCCGAGAAATCGCACAGGATTTCCAGCATCTTGGTGCCCGAGCGGTCCGAGTAGAAATCGCGCATCAGGTCGATGGCGCTTGGGTCGAGGCACATCACCAGCCGGTCGCTGTCGTGGTAATCGAACAGCATCCGCATCAGCGAGCGCCGGTGCCGCGTCCGTTTCTCGACCGTCGACTGGATGCCGCCAAGGTCCGGCAGCGGGCAACTGTCTTCGTTGAACAAGTATTCGACACAGGGAATGCCGGTGACCGTGCGGATGCGGTCGAGGATGCGCTTGGCGACGTGCCATTTCTTGCACACGACGATCATCAGCTCGCGCTCGCGGCCCAGCGTCGATTCCGTTTCCCAGAACCTCGGGCTGTACCGGCGCCCCACCCTGCCCCGGCCGACCACGAAGCTGAACAGGCTGCGCCCCTCGTTCGAGATCTGGAACGTCGCCTCGTCGCTGGCATACAGCTGGCCAAGGCGTTCCTTCAGTTCCAGCGCGCCGGGGCTGATCTTGCGGGCGAACAGATAGTCCTGCGACAGCAGCAGGTCGTAGTGATCATTATAGAAGGTGACCGGCATCCCGTAGTCGGTGAACATCAGGAAGGTCAGCGTGCGGGTGCGGATTTCGGACTGCGGCACAAGGTGCGGCACCAGCGTCTGGAAGAACGTCTCGTCCGGGATCCATGTCGTGCGGAAGAACCGTATCACGTCCGGCCGCGCCTGAATGAAGTCGAGAATCCATTCGATCGTGCGCCGCCGCAGGCACCACCATTGCGAGCCGATCATCACCTGCACGTCGGACGGAACCTGCCGCGACAGGCGCAGCTTCTTCTGCACCTTGTGGCTGGCGTAGAACAGGAACTTGTTCTTCCGTTCGTTGAACCAGTGCCGATAGTGCAGCCGGTCCCCTTTCATCCCGGTCTTGATCCAGTCGCTTTCGAAGAAATCGAAACTTTCGATATAGTCGACGTCTTCGGCGTCCAGAAAAGCGTGGGCATAGGCGGCGGACTTGATCGACATGCAGTCGCCCGACAGCATGTAGAAATGCGTGGCCCGCGGGAACTTCTCGACCGCCGCCATCACCGCTTGCAACGTCGCCTCGACAAGGCTCCACTCGCCCCAGCCGCATTTCATCCGGCGCGCCGCGAAGGCGACCGAAGGGTTGTCCTTCAGCGCGGCGCGGATCGTGTCGTAATGCTCTTTCGAAGCGCGGCCGTCGAAATGGATCGAAATATAGTCGCCGCGCGCGGTCAGCCGTTCCGCCTGCGCGATCACCGACGCGGGGTCCTTGTGACACAGGAGGATGAACGCGATTTTTGCCATTTCGGAAACGGTCTGCCTGCTGCCCGGCTGTTGGCAGCCTTCATATCGTGAACACCCATTGAAAAGACAGCCCGGGTTTGCTCTTTTCTAACGCGACACGGCCAGGGTGGGCAGCGGACGATCCACCCGGCAGCAGGAGGCGGAAAATATGGGGTTTCCAGGGACCTGGATGACCGAAAGCGAAAGCATGGTCTATCGGGTCGTTCCCAAGTGCGCCTGCTCGACCATCGGGCAGATCATGTACTATTCGGACCACGGGCGGTTCTTCGACGGCGACATTCATGACTCGACCGAAGGCCTGCACAAATGGGCGCAGGACGCCAGTCAGCCGAAGATCGAGGCGAACGTGCTGAAGCACGCAAGCTATTCCTTCACCTGCGTGCGCAACCCGTACACGCGCATTCTGTCGTCGTTCTTCGACAAGATCTGCGGCATCCAGCGAAATGGCCGCCGGTATCGGGGCAACCTTGTGCCGCTGCTGATCCAGAAATACGGGATCGACGTCGGAGGCGACGACGGCAAGCAGGAATTCGATCAGATCCGAAGCTTCCGGCGGTTTCTTCTGTTCGCGCGCGACACCATCCGCTGGCGCCGTCCGATGGACCCCGACATCCACTGGTCCGCGATGTCAGGCCATGTCTCGACCTTCATCGTGAACGGCGGCACCTACGACAACATCTTCTTTACCGAGACATTCAACGAAGGGATGCAATCGGTGCTGGACGCGGTCGAGGTGGCGCATCCTGTCGATCTGGCGTCCATCCCCCGGTTCAACGAATCCGAAGGACACGGCCCAAAACGCGCGCATCCGGTCGCGGATTACTTCGACGACCTGTCGATGCACCTCGTTTATGAGATGTACAAACGCGATTTCGAGGTCTTCAAATACGATTTCGAAGATCCGTCGAACAAGATGCCCGTGGGCGAGATCGATCTGGACGAGGTTCACAAGAAGCTGGGCGACTGAGGCGATAGAAACGGGCCTGCGTGGCGACGGCTGGAGCACGGTCTTTTCGGCGCTCGATCGGGTGCAGGGGCTGTCTTGCGACGGCGCGATCTTGGCGAGCGACGCCACCATGAAAGACGGTCAGTCGCCCAGATAACCCTTTTCGCGCAGCAGTTCGATCAGCGCGGCACGGACGGCCTGCGGGCGGCTGAGTCCCGGCTCTGGATGATCCCGCGTGTATTGCGTCAGCGCCGCGAGAACGGGCGCGGACAGACGGACGGTCACTGGAAGTTCCCTTTCGTTCGGCATCTATTTTCTTTCCCTGGGCTTCGCACCGGAATTATGGCGAATGCGAGGGGCGGTTGATCGCCCCGGTCGACGGGTGGAGATATAATAAGTGAAGCAACTTGGAACAGTGCCAATTTAACGCATAGTTAATCAAATGCACGGCATAATGCGTCGGGATCAATAGGTTGCAGCCCGCCGGACAGGCTTTCCGTAGCGTCCCTTGCCAGCCTTCATTGAAAATTGTATCTCGGACATATATACAAAAAAGAAAGACCGGCAGGTAAGAGCATGATGGAATTCGCACGCAAAACGTGGCGCAACGTGATTGCGCCCACAATCCGACGTCCGGTGGACGTCCAGTTCGGCGCGCTGTGCTACCGGCGCGTCCCGGACGGGATCAGCGTGCTTCTTGTGCAAAGTTCGCGCGGACGCTGGCTGCTTCCGAAGGGCTGGCCGATCGACGGCATGGACGGCGCCGAGACCGCGATGCAGGAGGCCTGGGAAGAGGCGGGCGTGCGCGAAGCGCAGGTCGAACGCGAACCCGTCGGCAGTTATGAGACGACGAAGCGGTTCGACAATGGGCTGGAAGTGCCCTGCGTGATCCACATCTATCCGGCGGAAGTGACGCGGCTGTCCGAAGACTTCCCGGAATCCGACCGGCGCGAGGTTTTGTGGACCTCGCTGGACGATGCCATCGCGCGCGCGGACGATCCCGGTATCGCCGAGGTTCTGACAACCTTCCGCGAACGGTTCGCCTGACCACCCGGGCTTGTCATTCTCGTCCTTCCACCGTAATCCGGCGCCCCGTCATAGGCAGCTTTCCGGATGAGTCAGAACAAACCGTCCAGTGACTGGCACACGCTTGACAAGGATCTCGGGCGTATCGGCCAGCTTGAATACGCGGCGCAGCGCGTGTCGCGGCCCCTTGTCGGGGTCGGGGTCGCGCTTGCCTTCGTTCTGGTGACCGGATTCGTCGCCGCGCTGGTGATCGGCACCGGCCCTGCACAGCTGACCGTCGTCGCCGCGGCGGTGCTGGGGGCCTACATGGCGCTGAACATCGGCGCCAACGACGTTGCCAACAACATGGGCCCCGCGGTGGGCGCACGGGCGCTGTCGATGACCGGCGCCATCATCATCGCCGCCGTCTGCGAAAGCGCCGGCGCGCTGCTGGCGGGCGGCGACGTTGTGTCCACGATCTCGAAAGACATCGTGTCGCCGGAAAGCATCGCGGACACGCAGGTCTTCATCTGGGCGATGATGGCCGCGCTGCTGTCGTCGGCGCTTTGGGTGAACCTTGCCACATGGCTGGGCGCGCCGGTATCGACCACCCACGCTGTGGTGGGGGGCGTGCTGGGCGCCGGGATCGCCGCCGCCGGGTTCGGCGCGGTGAACTGGGCCACGATGAGCGCCATCGCCGCCAGCTGGGTGATTTCCCCGTTCCTCGGTGGCGTCATCGCCGCCGCCATCCTCGCCTTCATCAAGGCGAAGGTGATCTACCGGGACGACAAGATCGCCGCCGCGCAGGTCTGGGTGCCGGTGCTGATCGGGCTGATGGTCGGCACCTTCGCGACCTACCTTGCGATGAAGGGCCTGCGACGCGTCGTGTCCGTCAGCCTTGAGGTGTCGCTGCTGATCGGGGCCGGGCTGGGCCTGCTGAGCTGGCTGGCCAGCATCCCGCTGGTCCGCCGCCAATCGCGCGGGATGGAGAACCGCAACAAGTCGCTGAAGGCGCTGTTCTCGGTGCCGCTGGTGTTCTCGGCGGCGCTGCTATCCTTCGCGCACGGCGCCAACGACGTGGCGAACGCGGTGGGTCCGCTGGCCGCGATCGTGCACGCAGGATCGGTTGGCGATTCTGGCACCGTCGTCGCGATCCCGCACTGGGTCATGGTGATCGGCGCCTTCGGGATCTCGTTCGGGCTGATCCTGTTCGGACCGCGCCTGATCAAGGTGGTCGGCAGCCAGATCACCAAGCTGAACCCGATGCGCGCCTATTGCGTCGCCCTGTCGGCGGCGGTAACGGTCATCCTTGCCAGCTGGCTGGGCCTGCCGGTGTCGTCGACCCACATCGCGGTGGGCGCGGTGTTCGGCGTCGGCTTCTACCGCGAATGGTACATGGAACGCCGCCGCCCCGGGCGCACCAACCCGGACGAGGTTCGCGTCGCACGCGAGGAACGCCGCCGCCGGAAGCTGGTGCGCCGGTCGCATTTCCTAACCATCGTCGCCGCGTGGGTGATCACCGTCCCCGCCGCCGCCACGATGTCGGCCGTGGTGTTTCTGGCGCTGTCCTCGGTCTTCGGCTGAGGCCCGCGCGGCGTCAGCCCCGCCAAGCCCGCATCAACGGCCCGTCCGCACCGAACACCGGATCGGTGTCCGGCAGCGGCACGGTCGCGATCCCGGCCACCCGCGCCCGCCCCTCGCCCGCGCGGCAGGTCGAATAGCTTTCTTGCCCCTTGGGATAGGCGCCGCACACGGCGAAATCCGCGCTGGACGACAGCCGACAATGGCCGGTGCCTGCGGGCAGCACGAGCGTATCGCCGGCCACGACGCGGAACACCTCGCCCCCGGCGCCGCCCAGCATCAACTCGGCCTCGCCCGAGGCGACGCACAGGGCCTCGTGCGCGTCGGGGTGCCAGTGGTGATAGTCGAACACCGACCACACCCAGTTGCCGCCCCAGCCATTGCCGCGCTGGATCGCGTGGATCTCGTCCGGCGACAACGTCGGGTCGAGCGCCGCCTTCAGGATCACCACCGGCAGCGCCGGGTTGTTCGGGATCTGGCCGTCGTCTTCGAAATATCGAGTGATGGGGTCGGGTGTGGTGTGCATGATGTCCTCCGGGTGGTGACGTAGCACGACGCGGAGATGGGTGAAGGGTGAAGGGGGCTCCGCCCCCGGTCGCCTTCGGCGCCCTCCCCCGAGGTATTTTGAAAGAGAAGAAGCAGGCGCCGCGCGATCAGCGCAGCTTTGGCGGTTTCGCCGGGTCCATTCCGGGGGCGCCAGGCGCGAGGGTCTGGACCACTTCGGGTTCGGGCAGGTCGATGCGAAGGCCGTGGCGCGCAAGGGTCGCCGAAACCGGATCGGAGGCGGCAAAGAAGCCGACGTCGAGCGCACCGGCCTCGAGCCCCGAGAAGGTGAGCGCCTCGCCCACCGCCTGCGCCAGCGCGCCTTCGGAGCCTTCGGCGGCATCGACGAAGGCCAGCAGGTGGCCGCGCGCGCCGCCGCGATAGGTCACCGAGGCGAGGTAGGCGAAGGGCGCCAGCCCGGCGGCGCTGACCAGCTTCTGGTCGAGCGCCTGCAGCAGCAGGTCGGGCACACCCTCGGGGCGGGCGATGTCCTCGGGGTGTTCGGCGACCTCGGCGGGACGGCGGCCCAGCGTCTCGGCCAGCCAGTCCACCGCCGCGTCGGGGATCAGGATCGACGACGGCGCGACCTCGAGGTTCAGGCCCAGCCCGATCCCCTGCCCCGCCAGCATGCCGGCCAGCGCCCGGCCCGACAGCGCCGCATAGGGCGCCGTGCGGCCGACGAAATCCGCCAGCCGCTGTTCGCTGTCGAACGCCAGCACGAAGCGGCCGCCCTGCACCTCGAACAGTTCGGGTTCCACGTTGTCGCCGTCGGCGTCCTTGGCCAGCAGCAGAACCAGCTCGGCATCGGCCAGCCGTTCGTAGAACCGCAGGCGCACGGCGTCGTCGCCCGGAGCGGCGTCCATCGCGGCGTGGGCGCGGTCGATCGGCGTGTGTTCAGTCATCCAGTACCTCCGATACCCGTGCCTTCAGATCGGGCAGCAGATCCGCCTCGAACCACGGGTTCTTCTTCAGCCACCCCGTATTCCGCCACGACGGGTGCGGCAAGGGGAAGACCCGGGGCGCGTGGTCGCGCCAGCCCGCGACGGTTTCGGTGACGTTTGCACGGGTGCCCATGTGCCAGCGGTGCGCGTAGCCGCCCACCAGAAGGATCAGCCGCACCTCGCCCAGCGCCTGCATCAGCCGGGGGTGCCATGTTTCGGCGCAGATCGGGGGCGGCGGCAGGTCGCTGCCCTTGGCGTCGTAGCCGGGGAAGCAGAACGCCATCGGGATCACCGCGACGCGGGACTGGTCGTAGAACGTATCGCGCCCGATCCCCATCCAGTCGCGCAGCCGGTCGCCCGAGCGGTCGTCGAAGGGAATGCCCGACTGGTGCACGCGCAGGCCCGGCGCCTGTCCGGCCACCAGCACCTGCGCGCCGGGGCGGAACCACGCGACGGGGCGCGGCGCGTGACGGGTGGCGGTCGTGGCAAAGCGCCCGGCGCACAGCGTGCAGCCGGTGATGTCCTGCCTGAGACGGTCGAGAGGATGCGCCATTCGCCCCACATAGGCGCGGCGGGGACGCAGCGAAAGAGCAGCCCGCGCTTGCCCCCTGCACGCGCGCTGCTGCATTACGTGGGTCAGAACAACCGGAGATCGTCGTGCCCCATTTCGACCTAGCCATCACCGGCGCCGGCATTGCCGGGCTGAACGCGCTGTTCGTCGCGGCGCAGTACCTGCGAAAGGGGGCGCGCGTCGCGCTGATCGACCGGCACGACCGGCCGGGCGGCATGTGGACCGAGGCCTACGCCTATGTCCGCCTGCACCAGCCTTATGCGATCTTCACCGCGGGCGACCTGAAGTGGCGCCCGCCGCACGCCCCCGGCTATCTTGCGCGCGGGGACGAGGTGCAGGCGCATATGGCGGACTGCCTGACGCGGCTGCGCGGGCATTTCGAGCTGACCGAGTATTTCGGCCGCAGCGTCGACCGGCTGGACGAAGACGGCGACGGCGCGCGGCTGGTGCTGGACGGCGGCGAGGTGTTGACCGCCACCCGTGCGATCCACGCGCCGGGCTTCGACGTTCAGCCGGTCGCGCCGCTGGCGTTTTCCAGTGCTGCCGTCACCTCGACCACGCCCGAGCGGCTGGCGGACGAGGATGACCCGTCGCACCCGGTGGTGGTGGTCGGCGGTGGCAAGACCGGGATGGACACGGTGCAGCGGCTGGCGGCGGTCAATCCGGGGCGGACCATCTGGCTGGTCAACGGGCGCGGCACGCTGTTTCTGAACCGCACGAAGCTGTTTCCGCGCGGGGCCGCCCGCTGGTTCCGGGCGCCCTTGCAGATGACGGCGATCCGCGACTGCGCGCTGCGGTTCGACGGCACGAACGAAGACGCGGCGTTCGACTATTTCCGCCGGACCTACACGGTCTCGCCCACCGGCGGCGGCGAGCAGTTCCTGCTGGGCATCCTGTCGGAAGAGGAATGCGCGGCCTTGTCGGACGCGATCACCGAAACGATCCCCGGCTATCTCGACGACGTGGCCGACACGCCCGAGGGGCCGGTGATGCGGATGCGCGACGGCAACGCCCATCCCGTGGCGCCCGGCACGGTGTTCGTGAACTGCACCGGCCACCTGCTGAAAACCGCAGGCGAGGCCCGGCCCCTGCTGTCCGGCAACGGCGCGATCCTGACGGTGACGCCGCAGGCGCCCGTTCACTTCCTGTCGAGCCTGTCGAGCTATTTCTCCAGCCACCTGTTTTTCCTGGGCAAACTGGCCGAGACGCCGTTGTGGACGCTGGATATGCCCGAGCTGATCAAGCACGGTCGCAAGGCATGGTACCTTGCCTTGCTGAACCACGGCTTTCTGAACACGATGCTTCTGGCCGACGCGCTGCCGATCAAGGCGCTGAACCAGTGCGGGCTGGACCCCGACCGCTGGTTCCCCCTGCCCCGCAGGCTGGCGTCGGCGCTTCATGTGATGCGGCACAAGACGGCCTATGTCGCGCAGTGCAAGGCCACCCTGACCACGGTGCGCGACCGGTTCGGCGTGGATTGCGGGCCGCACCGGGACGGGACCGAAATCTCCGCTTGACTCATTTCGACAATTCTAGAAATGTCGAAATCATGAAAGCACATCGCGACACCGCCCTTTCTCCGGTCATCGCCGCCTCGACCTTCGCGGCGCTGGGGTCCGAACAGCGCCTTCTGGTGCTGAACACGCTGGTCCGTGCCGGCGCCGACGGGCTGACCATCGGCGAGTTGGGCGAGCGGACCGGCATCACCGGGTCCACCCTGACCCATCACCTGAAGATCCTGACGCAGGCCGACCTTGTCACGCAGGAACGCAAGGGCCGGTCGATCATCTGCGCCGCGCCGCGGTTCGAGGTGGTCGAGGCGCTGTCGCGTTACCTGCTGTCGGAATGCTGCGCCGATGCGGACACCTGCCACAAGGACCACGATCATGGCTGACCTTACCCAACGCCCGCCGTCCTTCCCGGCCCTGTGGAAGCGCATCGACAAGGCGTGGCTGGTCATCGCCGCGATCCCGCTGCTGCTGGCGATCTTCGACCCGTCGCAGGTCGTGCCGACGCTGACCTTCGCGGCGGGGGCCATCGGCCATACCGGTATCTTTATCGTCGTGGCGATCTCGCTGGTGGCCTACGTCAAGGCGACCGGTGCCGAGACGCTGCTGGCGAAGGCGTTCGAGGGCAGCCAGCCAAGGATGATCGTGCTTGCCGCGCTGCTGGGCGGCCTATCGCCCTTCTGTTCGTGCGAGGTGATCCCCTTCATCGCCGCCCTGCTTGCCGTCGGCGCGCCGTTGTCTGCGGTGATGGCGCTGTGGCTGGCCTCTCCGCTGATGGACCCGGCGATGTTCACCATCACATGGGGCACGCTGGGGCTGGACTTCGCGATCGCCAAGGCCGTGGCCGCCGTGTCGCTGGGCCTGCTGGGCGGCTTCGTCACGATGACCTTCGCGAAAAGCGCGGTCTTCGCGGACCCGCTGCGTGAAAAGCCGCAGGTCGGCGGTTGCTGCGGCGTGAAAAAGCCGTTTCAGGGCAAGCCGGTCTGGCGGTTCTGGCACGAGGCCGACCGCCGCGACACCTTCCGCCGCACATGGATCGACAACGCGCTGTTCCTGTTCAAATGGCTGCTGCTGGCCTACCTGTTCGAGGCGCTGATGTTGCACTACGTGCCGTCCGAGACGATCGCCCGCGTGCTGGGCGGCGAGGGTGTCGGCACGGTGCTGCTGGCTGCGCTGGTGGGCATGCCGGCCTATCTCAACGGCTATGCCGCCGTGGGGCTTCTCAGCGGCCTGCTGGATCAGGGTATGGCGCAGGGGGCGGCGATGTCCTTCGTCCTGGCCGGTGGCGTCAGCTGCATCCCCGCCGCCATCGCGGTCTGGGCGCTGGTGAAGCCGCGCGTCTTCGCCGCCTACCTTGGCATCGCATTGGTGGGCGCGGTGATCGCCGGGCTTGCTTGGGGTCTTGCCGCCGGGATGCTTGCCTGACCCAACACACCGCGCGATCACACACGGACCGCCCCGCCACGCCCCAGCGTGCCGGGGCGTTTGTATTGGTCGGACTGGCCCCGCAGTCTTATCCGCTCCTTGGGACTGTTTCTCCTGCGACGACAGATCGCGTGACAATCCGATGGATTCCCGTAGATTGACCACCCAACGTGGCCGATACACGCCATCTTGTTACCACAATCCCCGGCGCGTCCTTCCGAAGCGTTGAAATCAATCGGGCCTACCAGACATAATTGGGCCTAAATAGCTGCCTATAGCTCATCGTTAACGATGCGCGCGTTAAGCGGGACGGGGCAGGACAGCGGAACCGGAACACGGATGCTCGAATTCGAGAACGTCAGCAAATCCTTCTGGACCGGAAGGCAGCGCAAGGTGATCCTTGACCAGGCGACATTCCGGGTCGAGCTTGGGCAGTCGCTTGGCATCCTTGCGCCGAATGGCACCGGCAAGACCACCATCATCAACATGATGGCCGGGCTGGAGAAGCCGGACGAAGGGATCATTCGCCGCAACTGCCGGGTGTCGTTCCCGCTGGGCTTCATGGGCGGGGTCGTCTCGCGCCACACGGCGCGGGAAAACACCCGCTACATCGCGCGGCTCTACGGACTGGACCCCGACTATGTCGAGGCGTTCTGCCGCTGGATCTGCAACCTTGAAGAATATTTCGACATGCCCGTCGGGACGTACAGCCAAGGGATGCGGGCGCGCCTGAACTTCGCTTTGCTGCTGGCATTGGACTTCGACATCTACCTGATCGACGAAGGCATGCCGTCGACCACCGATGTGGCCTTCAACAAGCGCGCCGGCCAGATCCTGCGCGAACGCCTGAAGGATTCGACCATCGTCGTGGTCAGCCACAAGCCTCAGACGCTTGAGAAATTCTGCCGCTCCGCCGCCGTGCTGCGCGACGGCAAACTTTATATGTTCGACACCTTGGAAGAAGCACAGGCCCTTTATGACTACCAAACCCAAGGCTAGAAAATACCGCATACGCCGCAGCCCGGTCACGCCGGGTGGGCCGGGCGCCGATCCGTCGCACCCGCCGCGCCGGCTGTCGCCGGACGCCGGCGATCCGATGCCCTTCGCGGGCGACGATTCAGACGACGGCTTCGGCGAAGAACGGTTCCCGACGGCCAGCGCACCGAAGGGTATGCCCCGCACCGCGCCCGGCACCCCCGGACGCAACATGCCCCCGACGAAAGCGCCGGGCACCGACCCTGCCCTGACGGTCGAAGGTGAGCTTGCCGCGATCCGGCGCGAGGGGCTGACCGGCCGCCAACTGCGCATGGCGCGCCGCGTGGCTCAGAAACACGGGCTGGCCCCGACCAGCGACTTCGACGCCGTCCGCCTGTTGCGCAAACAGGGCGTCGACCCGTTCCAGCGGTCCAACATGCTGGAACTGGTGACCGACCACCCGCGCCCCGAACCCTCGCGCGAACTGACGGTGCCGAAAACGCAGCCCCGCCCGCAGCTTCCGTCCACCGAAGTGGCCGCCGAGGACGAGCGCGCGCGCGAAATCGTGCGGATGCAGCGCGACATCGTTCGCCGCCGCCGTCGCAAGCTGGCGCAGCTGGGCGCCCGACTGGCCTTTTTCGTGCTGCTGCCGACGATCATCGCGGGCTACTATTATTACAAGATCGCGACCCCGATGTACGCGACCCACTCGGAATTCGTGATTCAGCAGGCGCAGAACCCGGCGGCCGCCGCCTCGGGGCTGGCCGGGATGTTCTCGGGGACCACCTTCGCGACCAGCCACGATTCAATCGTCGTACAGGGCTATCTTCAGTCGATCGACGCGATGCTGCGACTGGACAACGATCTGGGCTTCCGGGCGCATTTCAGCGACGACGACGTCGACCCGCTGCAACGCCTTGAACTGGATGCCACCAAGGAAGAAGCCTACGGCGTCTACAAGAAGAACGTGAAGATCAGCTACGACCCGACCGAGGGCGTGATCAAGATGGACGTCGTCGCCGCAGAGCCGGAGATGAGCCAGATGTTCTCGGAACGGCTGATCCGCTACGCCGAGGAACAGGTCGACGCGCTGTCGCTGCGGCTTCGGTCCGACCAGATGGCGGGCGCCGAGCAAAGCTACGAGAACGCCGAAGCGGCGATGCTGGCGGCACAGCAGAAGGTGCTGGGGCTTCAGGAAAAGCTTGGCGTGCTGGACCCGATGACCGAGTCGAACTCGCTGATGACGCAGATCACCGCGCTGGAAACCCAGCTGTCGGAGAAGCGGCTTCAACTGCAGCAGCTGATGGACAACCCCAACCCGAACCAGGCCCGCGTGGACGGCGCCCGGGGCGACATCCGGCGGCTGGAAGGGCTGATCTCGGAACTTCGGTCGCAGCTGACGGTGACCACCTCGGACGGCCAGTCGCTGGCCCGGATCACCGGCGAGTTGCGGCTGGCCGAGCGCGAGTTGCAGACGCGCGAGCTGATGGTGACGCAGGCGCTGCAACAGCTGGAAACGGCCCGGATCGAGGCGAACCGCCAGACACGCTATCTGTCGATGGCGGTGGCCCCGATCGCCCCGGACGAGGCGAGCTATCCCCGCAGCTTCGAAAACACGATCCTCGCCTTCCTGATCTTCAGCGGCGTCTACCTGATGATCTCGCTGACGGCGTCGATCCTGCGCGAACAGGTCTCGAGCTAGACGCGGCACGCGCCTGCAGCTAGGTCTGTCCCGGCATCGCCTGCGGCGATCGGGGGGCTCTGCCCCCCGCCGCGCGTGCCGCGCGCCCCCCGGGATATTTCCGGACAGAAGAAGGATCTGGAGATGGCAGAACACCACGAGGTTAGCATCCGCGACGTGACGGTCGGAACCACCCGCCCGCTTACCGTGATCGCCGGCCCGTGCCAGTTGGAAAGCGCGGACCACGCCCAGATGATCGCGGGCCGCATGGCAGAGGCCTGCGCCGAAGCGGGCGCGGGCTATGTGTTCAAGGCAAGCTTCGACAAGGCGAACCGCACCTCGGTGTCGGGACGGCGCGGGCCGGGGCTGGACGAGGGGCTGAAGCTTTTGGAAGGCGTACGCAAGGCCATCGGATGCCCGGTGCTGACGGATGTACACCTGCCCGACCAGTGCGCCGCCGCCGCCCAAGCGGTGGACGTGCTGCAGATCCCCGCCTTCCTGTGCCGCCAGACCGATCTGCTGGTCGCGGCGGGCGAAACTGGCGCGGTGGTCAACGTGAAAAAAGGTCAGTTCCTTGCCCCGTGGGACATGCCGAACGTCGTCTCGAAAATCGAAAGCACTGGGAACCGCCGGATCCTTCTGACCGAGCGCGGCACCTCGTTCGGCTATAACACGCTCGTCACCGACATGCGTGCGCTGCCGCAGATGGCGGCCACGGGCTATCCGGTGGTGATGGACGCCACCCACTCGGTGCAGCAGCCCGGTGGCCTTGGCGGCGCGTCGGGCGGCCAGCGCGAATTCGCGCCGGTCATGGCGCGTGCGGCCGTGGCGCTTGGCGTTGCGGCGGTGTTCATCGAAACGCACGAAGACCCGGACTCTGCCCCGTCAGACGGGCCGAACATGATCCCGCTCGACCAAATGCCCGCGCTGATCGCGTCGCTGATGCGCTTCGACGCGCTGGCGAAGGCAGAGCCGCTGTAACCGCGCAGCCGCGTCTTTGGTCCGCAAATGTCCCGCCGGAGGCAGCCGCCACCGGCGGCTTGACCACCGTCCGCGCGGGCGCGGTCAATTCCGGATTGCGCGCCCCTTCCCCCCGGCTAATCTGGCGGCACAGATCCTTTTTACGTTCAAGGTTTCCATGCGCCGCATCATCTTTCTCGTCTGCCTTTTCCTCGCCGTCGCCCCGCACTCGCTGTCCGCCCAAGAGACACAGCCCTCTGGCACCATCGAGACAGAGAACAACGCGTCGACCGACGCGGCCATCGCGGTGCGGATCCGCGAGATTCTCGGCCAGCTTGACGGGTATGCCGATGTCACGGTTCAGGTGAACTCAGGCATCGTGACCCTGCGGGGCCGGACGCTTGACGGAGACGCGATCACGCGGCTGGACGGGCTTGTCGCGCGCGTGGCGGGCGTCGTCGCGATCGAGAACGAGGTTGTCGAATCCACCGATCTTGTCGAGCGGCTGAACCCCGCCGTGGACCGGTTCCGCAAGCGGATGGAACAGATGGTGGCCTTTCTGCCGCTGCTGGTCGTCGCGGCGATGGTGTTCCTTGTGGTCGCCTTCATCGGCTTTCTGCTGGCGCGGGGCCGCTGGCCGTGGGACCGGCTGGCGCCGAACGCGTTCATTGCCGACATCTACCGCCAGATCGTCCGGCTGGCTTTTCTGGTCGGCGCCGTCGTCATCGCCTTGGACATCCTGAACGCCACCGCTCTGTTGGGCACCATCCTGGGCGCGGCGGGGATCATCGGCCTTGCCATCGGTTTCGCCGTGCGCGACACGGTCGAGAATTTCATCGCCTCGGTGCTGCTGTCGATCCGCCAGCCGTTCCGCCCCAACGACGCGATCGAGATCAACGGCGACGAGGGCAAGGTGATCCGCCTGACCTCGCGCGCGACGATCCTGCTGAGCTGGGACGGCAACCACATCCGGATCCCCAACGCGACCGTGTTCAAAAGCCGTATCGTCAACTATTCGCGCAACAAGGAGCGGCGGATCCTGTTCCAGCTGGGGCTGGACTCCAGCTGCGACTATGCCGCGATGCGAAAGCTGGCCGAAGAGACGGTGCAGGCCCTGCCCTTCGTCCTGTCCACCCCCGCCGCATCGGTGTGGATCGAGGAGTTGGGCGACTCGGGCGTGGTCCTGACCGTCACCGGCTGGATCGATCAGAACGAAACGTCCCTGGTGCTGGCCCGCGGCGAGGCCCTGCGGCAGGTCAAGCTGGCGATCGAGGCTGCCGGCGTATCCATCGCCGACACCACCTATCGCGTTCTGCTGGACGGAGCAGCGCCTGCCGAGCGGCCCGCGACCGCGCCGTCCGCCCCCGGCACGCCCCCGCGCCAAGAGCCCCCCAAGGCCCCCGATGCCAGCACAGAGAACGTCGCGGCCGAGACAGAGCACGAGCTGGAACGCATCGTCGATGCCGAGCGCGCCGAGACCGCGCACGCCGACCTGTTGGACGACGGCGCCCGCACAGAATGACGTGTCGAAAATTTACCCTTTCAGGGCTTGCGGAGCGTGTCACGAATCCGTAAGACACGCCTCGCTGCTGGGGTGTAGCCAAGTGGTAAGGCAGCGGTTTTTGGTACCGTGTACCGTAGGTTCGAATCCTACCACCCCAGCCAAGCACTTTCCTGAAATCGGGCGGTACGCGTTTGGCTCCACTATGTGGCGTCAATTCAGTGGCTTGCGCGTGTGCGGCTCTTGCTGAGACCGCAGTATGGGGCTGAATAGAGCCCATTTCCGGCCCCGGTCTCAGATCGGTAATTCCATGGTAGCAGGTTGAGTTTTAGGGTCGTCAGAGCGCGGCGACGATGGCGCGCTGCTCGTGCCAATCGGGCGGCAGGTTGTTCCGCTTGAACCAGTCGGAGGTGAAGCCCGCGGGTTGGTTTCCATCCATGACCATTCGAATGATGTCTGGCGCGAGGAAGGCCAGGCCGATCATCTGCTGGATACGGCGCTTCGAGGTGTCGCTGTTCTTTGCAATTTCGTCGAAGGTCTCGCCGGCGCGCACCCTATCGAACCATGACTGTGCCCGCGCGATGTTGCAAATGAGCCTGTCGTCGGTTTCGAGCGGAGCATCGGCCAGGATGATCCGCGTCTCGACGCCACGCTTACGGAGCTGGAACGGGAAGCTGCGCTTGAGCAGATCGGGACACATCGCCTCCACATCGTTCCCAAGGCGGCTTGCGATGGCAGCAGTTTCCAGTGCGAGCTGCAGAGTGGCGGGTGCAATCTCGACCCGACTTACAAGTTCCAGCAGCGCGGCTGCGTTTCTTTCGGCCTTCAATGCGTCAAGCCCTGCTGCGAGCATGCAGATCGCATCCGCCGTCGGCTGAACCAGTATCCTTGCAGGCAGGCTGGGTTCTGCAAGCATCCTCCCAACCAACTCGGCCACGTGGCGTTCGAGCTCCTCCGCGGGCAGGCGCCAGGCATCGGGGTGCTGTTCTGCTCGCCCCACAACCAGCCGGTTAGAGATGTAGTAGCGCAGACGGGTTCCCGCCCGCGTCTTGCTGTGCGACGGGGTCAGACGGTCGCCGGTTTCATCGAATACCTTGCCGCAGAGCAGGCTGGTGCGTGCCGCCTTTCCCTGCCCTCGTGGCCGAGCTGAGGCCTGTTGCAGCAAGGTCTGGATATGATCCCAGCGCGCCGGATCAATGATTGCCGGATGCGCGCCGTCGTAGACCTGTGTCCGATGCCGGATCCGGCCTGCGTAGAGCGGGTTGGTTAGGATGTGATGTATATGGCCGCGGTCTAAAGGGCGCCCGCCGGTGTTCTTTCCGCCCGCCTTGCTTCTGAGGCGACTCCTGAGCCCAAGATCCGAGGCTGCATCGCGGACCGCAACGACGGTGCCATGTTTCTCGTAGAGATCATAGATTTGCTGGATGGTCTCGGCCTCACCTTCGTCGATCGCCAGTGTCCGGCCGTCCGCCTGGTAACCGAGGGGCACCAGCCCCCCCATCCACAGACCCTTGCGCTTGGACGCTGCGATCTTGTCTCGAATACGTTCGGCCGTGACCTCGCGCTCGAACTGAGCGAAGCTGAGCAGCATGTTCAGTGTCAACCGCCCCATGCTGGTGGCTGTATTGAACGACTGGGTGACCGAGACGAAGGAAGCGCCGGCCGCGTCGAGGATGTCGACGATCTTCGCGAAGTCGGCGAGTGAGCGGGTCAGCCGGTCGATCTTGTAGACGACGATCTGGTCGACCCGGCCCTGTCGCGTGTCCTCCAGAAGCTGCTGCAGCGCAGGGCGTTCGAGGCTCCCGCCGGACAAGCCGCCGTCGTCATAGTGCTCCGGAAGCGCCACCCAGCCCTCGTGCTTCTGGCTGACGATGTAGGCAGCACAGGCCTCCCTCTGGGCGTGGAGCGAATTGAACTCCTGCTCCAGCCCGTCCTCGGAGCTTTTGCGGGTGTAGATGGCGCAGCGGGTTCTATTCACTGCTTTGCGCCTCCCCTGCCCTTCAACCCAAAGAACCGCGGTCCTGACCATGCGGTCCCGGTGATATGCCTTGCCACCGCCGAAAGTGAGGGCCAGGTTTTGCCGTCCAACCGGTAGCCGTCCTCGACCACCTCCACCTGGTAGGTTCTCCCGTTCCACTCCCGAACGAGATGAGCACCTGTACGGACCTGTCTGCCAACAGCTCTTGAGACGCTCTGGCCCGCCGCTATGCTGCGCAACTCGCGCCGAAGCTTGTTCGGCAACCTACCGTGTCGCCGGCACTGTTCCTCGTGCGCCATAGCGCGATGCATGAAATCCACCGACAGATAGGCTGGCGGAGGATACCCAAAGGCCTCCTTCCATCCTCTGACGGCCCGTTGGCGTTCCGGGTCCGGCTTACCCATTGGCCGCCTCCGGCTCGGCGGTAATACGGTAGCGCGGCGGCTTTCCTTCGGAGCGATCCATACTCAGGACATAGCCAGCCTTGCGCAGGCCAGAGAGGGCCGCCCGGGTCGTATGCGGCTGCCAGCCCAGCCGCTTGCTGATGCTCGCAATATCTGCCCCCGCCTTCGCCTTCAGCAGGCGGATCAGCTGCGCCTTCTTGGTCCCGCGGGATTTGGGCTTGGTCGCTTGTATTGTCTCGGTCATCTGGCTCTCCTGTGCTCGGAGCAGGAGCACGCTTGCCCCTGCTACCGAGCAGAGCCCGGAAGGCCGGGCGGAGAGCGGTGAAATACGTGTGTCGCTAACTTCACCGACAGTACCGCTCTGGTGGGCAACGAAGTCCAGCGACGTCTTCAGTTCTGAGGCTCAAACTCTAGGCAACGCTTAATCGCCATTCGTAAAAGGGCGGACACCGGACCTTCGCCGCTTGCACAACGAAAGTCCGGTCTGCGCCTCCTCGGCGGGGCATCAGCAGGCGAGGTCACCCCGACAAAGTCCTCGCCTACGCCTTCCGTCCGGGGTTTCCCCCGGATCAGCTCCTTACCCTCGGATGAAGTGGAGCCGGTCAAACCCCCCGCGCCACGCGGCGACATCCGGTGCCAGCGTTTCGGACTGCGATGATCGCAGGGCCCGGGCGATGAAGTTTGCCAGCTGCGCCATGTCCTGGTCCGTCATGCCCCAGCGACAGAGCTCCGGCGTGCCGAGGCGCAGGCCGTTGAGGTCTTCGTCCACGTTCGCGATCGGCAGGCCGATGCCACAGGCGAGAAGGTTGGCCTTGCGCAGGTGTTTCGACGCGGCTTGCCCGCCCCCGAAGGCCGCGGCCTCCAGGGCAAACTGGTGCGAGCCGGTGTAGCCTTGCGAGGTTGCGAAGACCGGCATGCCCTCGGCCGCGAGGGCCTCGGCCAATGCACTGGAGGTCGAGACCATCGCCTCGGCGTAGGCGACACCATGTTCCCGCCAGTCCAGGAGCCCGATCGCGAGCGCCGCCGATTTCGCGACGTCGAAGTTCGCGGTCAGCCCGGGGAAGGCGATCTGCTCGAGCCGCTGCGCCAGGTCATCGTCGTTGGTCACGATGAGGCCGCCTGCCGGACCGCCGAGGCTCTTGTAGGTGCTCATGGTCATCAGGTGGGCGCCTTCGGCCAGCGGGTTTGCGAAGATGCCGCCCGCGATCATGCCGCATTGGTGGGCGGCGTCAAACAGGACCTTTGCGCCGACCTCGTCCGCGATGGCGCGGATCTCGCGGATCGGATGCGGGAAGAGGTTCAGACTCATCCCGATGGTGATGAGCTTCGGACGCACCTCGAGGGCAAGGTCGCGCAGCCGGTCGAGGTCGACGGTGTAACCGTCGGCATTCACCGGCGCGGCATGCGTCTTGAGGTGATAGAGGCCGGCGCATCCGGCGCCATGATGCGTCACGTGCCCGCCGATGCTGGCCGGCGGCGCGATGATCGCATCGCCCGGCGCGCAGGTGGCCATGAAGGCGTAGAGGTTCGCGAGCGCGCCGGAGGCCACGCGGATCTCGGCGTGCTTGGCATGGAAGATCTCGGCCGCGAGTTGTGCGGCGATCACCTCGATTTCCTCGATCGCCTCCAGCCCCATCTCGTACTTGTCGCCGGGGTAGCCGAGCGACGGACGCGATCCGAGCCCGCTGGCGAGGATCGCCTCGGCCCGGGGGTTCATGACGTTGGTCGCAGGATTGAGGTTGAAGCACTCGCGCTCGTGGATGGCGCGGTTGCGTTCGGCGAGCTCAGCGACACGCGCTTCGAGCCGATCCGACGGCGCGCGCCCGGTCTCGGCAGTGATCTCGGCAATGCGGGTGGTAACGGTGTCGGGCAGCCAGGGGCGAAGGTCTTGAATGGTCATCTGAGGTCTCCAATCCGGGTGACGGCATCCTCGGCAGATCCCGGCTTTCCGGCAACGCAGATTTCAGGAATAATAGGCTTAGAAAAAATGAGGCTGATATGTCCGTCGCGCCGCCGTTTCCCCGCCTGCCTTCGCTCAATGCCCTGAGGGCGTTCGAGGCTTCCGCCCGGCTCGGCGGCTTCGCCCTCGCCGCCGAGGAGCTGCGGGTCACACCCGGCGCCGTGGCGGCGCAGATCAAGAAACTCGAGAGCGAGGTCGGGGCTCCGCTCTTCAAGCGGAACGCCCAGGGCGTGACGCTGACCGAGATCGGGGCACGCGCGCTGCCGGGGTTCGTCGAGGCGTTCGACCGACTGGGGGAGGCCGTCCAGGCGCTGCGACAGGACGCGGCGCCGAAGCGCATTCACATTGCCACCCTGCCGGCGCTCGCGCAGCTGTGGCTGGCGCCACGCCTCCCTGCCCTGCGGACGGCGATGCCGGGTGTCGAGCTCTCCGTCACCGCCGTCGAAACGCCACCGAACCTGAAGCGCGTCCCCTTCGACATTTCCCTGTTCTACGTCGATGATCGTCGTGACATGGGCGGACGCATCACCGACGACGAGATCCTTCCGGTATGCGCCCCCGACCTGGCCCCGATGATCCGGACGCCCGATGATCTGCGGACGATGACCTGCCTGACAGACGCCATATGGGCCGACGACTGGACAACGTGGGCGGCCTCGGCGCTGTCCGGGCAGGCCTTCGCCCCTCGCGGACCGGTCTTTTCTCTCTACGCGGTCGCTGTCGAGGAGGCGCTGAACGGCGCGGGTGTCCTGATTGCGCGGCGGGCGCTGGTGGCCAGGCACCTCGAGGCCGGGACCCTTGTCGCCCCGCTCGGGGCAGGCGTCAGGGCCCCCGAGGCGATCAGCGCCTGGGCCTTGCCGGGCCTGGATTTGCCCCGCCACCGGGAGCTGCTGAAAACGCTGCGCGATCTGCGTTAAATGGAAGTGGGCCAGGCGAGCAAGAAGCGGTCAATCGTTTGGCCGGCTTGGAATGTCGGCTATGGGCCGGGAGCGACCACGGCTGCTGCGGGATGGAAGGCGGAAGCTCCCTTCAAGGGCGCGGTCTCGACCTAATTAATCATCGCTGACGTTGAAATGTAGCAGTACGAAGCCGCTGTAGCGTTCACTACGATATTTAGCTTTTCGAGGAAACTATGCTCGACTTTGCTCTATAGCGGCAGCTGTGTCGTGTATTTCAGCTCGTCCAGCAACACTGAGCTCTGGAGTTCTTCGACCCCCGGAAGCAGGACCAGCTGGTCGCGCAGAAGGGCGTGGAAATGATCCATATCGCGCACCACAACGCGGACGTTAAAATCGTAGTCCCCGAGCATGAGTTGAACGACCTGGACCTCGGGAATTCGCAACACGGCCTGCTGAAATTTCTCAAACGACTTGCGACCGTGCGACGTCAGCTTGATCCGCACCAGGATGATCGCGTTGAAGCCAAGCTTCTTCCGGTCCAGTACAACCGTCTTGCCAAGAATGATGCCACTTTCGGTGAGCCGGGAAACACGTCGCGAACACGGCGATTGAGAAAGGCCAATCCGGTCAGCGATCTCCGTGACCGAAAGCGTTCCGTCAGCCTGCATGACTCGCAAGATACGCCGGTCAACCTCGTCAATCTGGTGCATATCGCATTCCTTTTACTGCCGCCCCGTGGCTGCCTTATGCAGGAACTCCGGCGATTCTTAGCAAGAAAACAAAAAGAATTTCCGATTTCTTGCATAGAGTTTCCGTCGGAGACAGTCAGGGGCGGTGCTGATAGCCAGTACAAAACCCACGAAGGGCGGGTTTCGCGAGGACAGGCACTGTCAGGGAGGATGACAATGGCCAAGATGACGTTCAGCGCGCAGGGGGCCTACACGCAAGGCATCCTGCTGATGTGTGTGGGGGTGGCCTGTCTGAGCGCCAATGACGCGATTGCGAAGACGTTAACCTCCGGCTATTCGCCACTGCAGATCCTGTTTCTGCGCAACGCGATCGCCCTGCCGATCACCATAGTCATCGCGTTGGTCATGGGCGGCCGGTCGGCCCTGCGTTCGCACCGGCCCGTTGCGCATCTGATGCGCGGCGCGCTCTGGGTCGTTGCGACAATGATGTTCTTCACGAGTTTCATCTATCTCGGGTTGGCCGAGGCCACCGCGTTGATCTTCGTCGCGCCGTTTTTCATCACCCTGATCTCGGCCCTTTTCCTGGGGGAGGAGGTCGGTTGGAGACGCTGGCTGGCCGTACTGGCGGGGTTCTTGGGCGTTCTCGTGATCATCCGCCCCGGCGGGACAACGTTTCAGTTGATCTCTCTGCTCCCTGTCGCGACGGCGCTCGTTTATGCCCTGTTGATGCTGAGCGCTCGTTGGGTAGAAGCCCGCGAAAGCGTGTGGACCCTGCTTGTCTACCTGACCGGGGCGGGGGCGTTGCTGAGTGCGCTGATCGTGCCGTTCGTCTGGGTTCCTGTCAGACTGCGCGACCTGTGGCTGTTTGCCGGGATCGCCTTATTCGGCACCGCTGGGATGACGATGATGACACAGGCCTTCCGCCTTGCCCCTGCGGTCGTGGTGGCGCCGCTCGATTACACAGCCCTCGTCTGGGCCACACTCTTTGGCTGGCTCATCTGGCGCGAGAGCCCGGACGCGATGACCTTTCTAGGCGCGGCGATCATTATTGCGAGCGGTGTCATCACCATTTTGCGTGAACAGAGACAAGCCGGTTCATAGAATTCTGAGATTAAGGAAAAAGGGAGTGCGGGCATTGTGTATAGCCCCGCGTTTCTTAAACGCCTTCGTGTCTCAGTCTTTGCTGTCGCCCGTTGACTTCGAAATCAGACAGCAAGAACTGAACCAGGTAGGTGTCTAAGAAACTAGTGGCACCTCACCGGTTACCTCACTACGGGGTCAATTTTGCACGCCGGTTCACAAAAAAATTTTTTCGCTACATGCAGGGACCTTGACCTTCCCCCTGCTGGAAGCCCCATCTGCGCTTCGAAACCAAACCGGAAAGGGTCCGACATGGAATTCAAAGTTCCCGCCATGAGCTGTGGCCACTGCGCTTCTGCGATCGAGAAATCCGTCAAGGCGGCCGACCCCGCTGCCTCGGTCAACTGTGACTTGGGTGTACGCAGGGTGAAGGTCGAAAGCACACTTACTCCCGAACAGCTCAGCGCCGCGATCAAGAACGCCGGCTATGACGCACAGCCTATCGCAGCCTGAAACATCGCCCGCGCCGGTCAGCATCGGCGCGGTACATACCGTTACTCCAAGGCATCCCGCGCCTCGCCCACCAAGTCGGAAAGACGCTCTTTTTCGACGAAGCCGGGCACAAGTGCGTCGCCTATGACGAAAGACGGTGTCCCATTGAACCCAAGCGCCTGTGTCAGTTGCATTGATGTTTCTATGTGTTCGATAACATTCGGAGCCTCCATGTCCCTTCTAAGCTGATCTAGGTTCAGCCCAACCTCCTCTGCGACACGCATAACAGAATCCTCGTTTGCGCGGCCGTTAATAGCCATCATCGCCCAGTGAAATGCTTCGTATTTGCCTTGTTCACGCGCCGCGAGCGCAGCCTTGGCGGCAAAGACGGATCCGTCGCCGAGGATGGGCCATTCGCGGTAGACAAGCCGAATGCTCGGGTCTTCCTCGATAAGGGCCCGAATCTCCGGTTTTGCGCGGCGGCAATAGGGGCAATTATAGTCGAAGAACTCCACCACGGTCACATCGCCGTCCGGGTTGCCGAGCACGGGCGCGTTCGGATCATGCTCGATCAGGTCACGCTGGTTGCGCAGCACGTCTGACTGGTTCTGGGCCTGGGCATCCGCCTGCCGCTGTTCGAGCAGCGCGACCGCCTCCATGATGATCTCGGGGTTCTCGCGTATCGCCTCAAGGACCAGCTCCTTGACCCGCGCCTCGTCAAGCTCCTGCGAGAGCGCAGGCATCGGCAGAAGGGCTGCCATCGCCAGCACAAGGATGGGTTTCTTCAGCGTCATTTCAGTTCGCTCCATTGTCCGCTTTCGTTCGTTCTGCCTGGGCTTGTTTCACGTCTTCGGGCCAGGTCGACCTGATGTAACTCAGAATGTTCCGGATCTGTTGATCCGTCAGGCTGTCACCGAAACCCGGCATGCCACTGTCGAATTCCATGCCGCGTTGCGCCATCAGGGCCCCTCCGCCCAGCTTGGTGTAGTCGAACAGTACGCTGTCCGGGTGGTGCCAAGTATGACCCGTCTCGTCATGCGGAGGCGCCGGCAGACGCCCATCAGGGCCGGGTGAGCGCCAGTCGGGCTGGCCCTCAAGGTCGTCCCCGTGGCAGGAGGCGCAGTTCTCGGCGTAGAGCGCCTTGCCTTCGGCGATGTTCACCGGCGCCGCAGAGCCATTCTCGGTCGTACCCTGCCCGAGGACGAACCAGAAGCCCGCAGCCGCAAGAACCGCGAGGACTGTCCCGATGGCAACGCCCCTCATGTGACCCGCACCCATGTCGTCATGCCCGAGGCCGCGTGACCAAGCATGTGGCAATGGAACAGCCAGTCGCCGGGATTGTCGACGATGAAGGCGATCTCGCGCGTCTCCCTGCCGCCAACAAGGATCGTGTCCCGAAGCGGTCCCAACGCGCCGTCCTTGGACACCTCTCGGAAATGCATGCCGTGCAGGTGCATGGCGTGCGGGAAAACGGTATCGTTGACGATCTCCAGCCGCACGGGCTCGCCCAGCCCCAAGTCGGCCAGCGGCGTATCTGTCATCTCTGCCACGCCGTTGAATGCCCAGAACCGACCCGCGGCCGCCAATTCGCGGAAACCCATGCGTTCGCCGTTCAGGATGGCGGAGTCCATGCCCCCCATCGCGCCACCCGACATGACGAGCCGCAGCGGAGTCGCCCCGGCCAAGTCCGGCCGATCCATCTTCGGGTTCGGCGGCAGGGCCACGGGCGCCGCGCGCCGCGTCTGGCTTGCCGTGCCCGACACAGTAAAAACGACCTGCGAAAAATTCTCGGCATCGCCGACATGGACCAGGTCTGCCGTTTCCCCTTCATCTGCCAAAACGTCGACGATCAGGTCCGTCCGCTGTGCCGGGCCAAGGACTAGGACATCCTCTACCGGGGCTGGCGTGGCGAGCGGCATTCCGTCCAGGGCCACGATCCAGCCCTCCAGCCTCGACAGCCTCAGCGGGAAAATCCGGGCGTTCGATGCGTTGATCAATCGCAGGCGCAGCCGCTCGTGCCGTCGCACGGGCAGCGACAGGTTGTAACGCCCGTTAGTGGTGACGTAATTCCCGGTGCGTCCGCCGTGGCTCATCATCATGGGATGGTCGAAACTGTCATCGATCTGGCCGGTCTCGGGATTCAGCAACCAGTCGTCGAGAATGAGCACCTCTTCGCGATCGACATCCGGCGCCTCGGCTTCGTCGACGATGAGCGGGCCATGCAGTCCGCGTGCCACCTGTTCCCAGGACCTGTTGTGCGCGTGATACCAGTAGGTCCCGGCATCCGGCGTTACGAAATCGTAGTCGAAGGTGCCGCCTGGCGCGACGGCGTCCTGCGTCAGGCCTGACACCCCGTCCATCGCATTGTCGATGCGTATCCCGTGCCAGTGGATCGAACTGGCCTGCGGCAGGTCGTTGACAAAGCGCCGGCGCAGTCGCTGGCCCTGCCCCAGCCGGATCTCGCGTCCCGGGATGGTGCCGCCATAGCCCCAGACCTCGGTCTGCGGGTAACTGTCGGGCAGCAATTGAAGCCGAGCGACCTGCGCCGCGAGTTCGGGGATCTCCTCGGCGGCGAAGAGCCCCCGCGGAAGGCCCGCGCCAAGCCCAGCAAGTCCGGCCAGTTTCAGGGCATCACGCCTTGTGGCTATCATCGGTTCATTCCTTTTAGAGCGGGGCCGAAGGCCCCGCCGTTCTCTCAGTCGATCCGGGTCTTCCGCTCTGCGGACTCCCCTTCTTCCTTCACGATGTCGTCGGCCCCGCCTACCTCCGCGTCGAACAGGTAGATCGCCATCGCCTCGCGATCCTGTAGAGACAGGAACCGCGTGCTTTCGCGGACAACCTCGGCCATGCTGCCGCCAAAGGCGTCGCCCGAGGGCGTGAGGCCCGATTGCAGCGCATAGGCCAGCGACGAGACCGTCCATCCGTTCTCTTCGAGGTCTTCGGCCCGGATGGACGGCGCCTTGCTGCCGCCCGGAAGCTCGGCATTGCCGGCGAAGACGGCGCCAAGGTCACGGCCACCCGCCAGGTTCCGTGGCGTGTGGCAGGCCCCGCAATGCGCGGCACCACGCACCAGTTCACGGCCCCGGTTCCAGGCGTCGCTGCGGTCCGGCACAGGCTGCGTATTGGGCTCGTAGAAAAAGGCGGCGCGCCAGAGCTTCAGTCCCCACCGCTGATCGAAGGGAAAGCTCACGTCGTGTTCGGGCGCGGGTTCGGAGACCGTCGCGACGGTCTGGAACGCGGCCCAGAGATCGGCGATGTCCTGGTCCGAGAACTCCGCAAAAAACGGATAGGGGAAGGCCGGGAAATAGGGCTCGCCGTCCGGGCTTATGCCCTGACGGACGGCCTTGGCAAAGCTCTCTGCCGTCCAGTCTCCGATCCCGTGCTCAGGGTCCGGGGTCAGGTTCGACGGGTAGAAGGTGCCGAACCCGGTCTCGAGTGGAGCGCCGCCGGCAAGGGGGGCGCCTCCGGCCTCGAAATTCGAATGGCAGGCGATGCAGCCGCTGGCGCGCGCCAGGTAGGCACCCCTGTCGACGTTACCCTCCAGCTCGATCGGCGCCGGTGCGCTGCCGACCGGCCACGCGATCACCGCGGCCAGGGCGGCGCCGCCAAGCGCCGCCACCCCAACCGACCAATAGATTATCCGACGCATGGTCAGTCGTCTTCCGCCCGGAACCGCGAATGGCAGGCCGAGCAGAGCTGCGTCGTCATGTTGAACGCCGCATCCGCCGGCATCTGGGCGATATCCTCTGCGCTCATCATGCCGGTCGCGGCATCGCCCATCATGCCGGAACCGGAGCCCATCATGGAACTGCCTCCCATCATGGAGCCTGACCCCATGCCGGAGCTGCCGCCCATCATGGATCCTGCGCCCATGTTGCCGCCGCCGGCCATGCCGTTCCCGGCGGCGCCTTCCAGGCCCTCGGCGTAGACGTCGAGCTGCCGGGCCAAATCCTCGAACCGCTCCCAGTCAGACCAGATCAGGTCCTTGGCTTCGGAAGGCGCTTCGTTGGAACCTTCTGGGAAAAGCTCGATCATGGCCTCCCCTGAATGCTCCTGAAAGATTCGCGCAGCCTCGCGCATGACGTCGGCATCATACTCGGCCTCGCCCCGCATCATCGGCGTTACCGTCTTCACGGCGTCGCCCATGGCTTTCATCGCTTCCATGCGATCCATGACGACGCCGGTCGCGCCGCTGTGAGCAAGGGCCGCCGCCGCCGTTCCGGTCACGGCAATTGCCGCCAGAATGGTCGTTCTCTTCATCGTCTTGATCCTCCTTAATGTTGGCTTTTTGACAATTCAGAAGAGCAGACGCGGCGGCGGGAGAACCGCTTCGAGGCAAACGTCTTCAACGATTTGAAAGGGCGTGTGGTATTTTGCAGTGGTAACGACAACAGACGTTGTGATGTCCACCGACAGAACGAAGACGGCCGCCGTGAAGCAATCTAGTCCGGGATGGCAATGCCCCGCAGGTTCCTTGCCCGCGGAGCGGCTCGAAGCGTTGTGTAAATCATGCAGGACTGCCGCGTCGGCTGGCGTGTGATCGTCCTCGTGGGCCAACGTTGCATCGGGCGCGCTCGCAAAAAACATAACAGCAAACAAAACCAATGCATTCAGTAATTGGTTCGCGCGCCGCAAGTTCATGACTCTATCCCGTTTGCCCTTTGCAGCTCGCGGACGTACGCCACGACCATCTTGACTTCGCGGGCCGTTATGCCTTCGAGCGGGGGCATGTTACCGAAACCCCAGTGATGGGACCGCACCCCGTTCTGAGCCGCCGCGACGAATGCCATGTCGGAACGGTGGTTTGGCTCGTAGATCTTATGCACCAATGGCGGCGCGACTCCTTTCTGTCCTGCTGCGTTTCGGCCGTGGCAACTGGAACACTTGACCTCGAAGATCGATTTACCCAGTCGGGCGTTACCGGAAAGCTCTTCCGGCAGGCTGACCTCCACAATCGGGGCACCTTCTGCAACCTCGCCGGTGTCAGTTGGTATCATCGAATGCCCCGCCGGTGCGGTCGCGGGCGGCAGAAACTGCCAGCCCGCAACCCCCAGGCCCACGGCCAGTACCACGGCCACCATCAAGGTCAGCTTATCCATGCACCCGTCTTTTCTAGGCTTTCCGTGAATCAGAGGAGCTTGACCTGGGTTCCCACGGGCGCCCTTTCATAGACCTCCTCGATCTGCCGGTTGTAGAGACCGATGCAGCCGCTCGAGGAGCGGCGCCCGATCTTGCGCGTGTCCTGCGTGCCGTGGATCCGGTAGTACTGCCACGAGAGATAAAGCGCGCGGGTGCCGAGGGGGTTTCGCGGGTCGCCGCCTTCGACGTAGGCGGGCAAGGTCGGATCGCGCTCCCGCATCGACGCCGTGGGCCCCCAGCCCGGGTTCTCGCGCTTTTCGACAACCTCAGTGTATCCGCGGCGGGTGAGTTCCTCGGTCATCGGCACGGACGTTGGATAGATGCGCATTTCGCCGTCTTCCGTCCAATGCTGAAGCGCCCTGGATGTCGTGTCGGCTATGATGATGCCCTTGCCGATCCGGTCGAAATGGTCGCGCCAGTTGTGCGTGCGGAACGACGAAATATTGCGCAGCGCCTTATCGCCGGCGGCGTGAACGATACCCGGCGTGGCTATCAGGGCGAGAGTGCCGCCGATCAGTCCGCGCCGGTTCAAGTTGATCGAACGATCTGCCTTCATCGGCCTGTGTCCCTCTGCCTTGCGTCTTCCAAGAAGATGAATACCCGAGAAGGTGCATGCGACAACCTGACAAGCCTGCGAGAAATGTATCGGTTTGTATCCTTGACCTTCCACTGCGGAAGGGCGGCAGATGAAATGGCGATTTCTGAGGGGTAAGACGACCATGTTACACGCAAATCGACCAGGCAATCGCCAGGGCAACAAGCTCTTTCGATACGGAATGATGGCTTGCTGCGCGGTTATGCTGATTCCCGTCGGCGTATTCTTCGTTGCGGGAAATAACGTTTCAGGTCTCTGGGCCAAAGCCGGGATTTTCGCCCCGTTGATCCTGTGCGCCGGGGGCCATGTTGTCATGCACAGGATGATGGGCAAGTCATGCCACGGGGGCGGTGTAGAAGATCCCAAGCTCCTCCCTGCGCCCGTTCCTGTTGTCGACCATCTGCCAGAGTTCGAAAACCGGATGGGGAGCCAAGGTGGCCGGTCCACAAGCCTTGAAAGTTAGCGCGTTGCTATTTGTGCTCGGCGGATGCTCGACCTCGATTGCCGAGTGTTTTCGCGATACCGGCGTGATGTCGGCCCGGGAAGAGGGGATCGCACTTTCTACGGGGTGTCGCGTGGCGGGCGGAACCGGCACAGACCTGCGAACGCTCCAATGCGAAGATGGCCGCCAGGGCTTTTTGATTTGGCCGTGAGCCGACCGAGGCGAGGATGACAGGTATCACGAGAAGGTGCTTTATTGTCGTCGGTGGCATCGTAGCGATCGGCGCGGGCTATCCGTTCGCGCGAAAGTTCGCCGGTCACTTCACCCCACCGCCGGAATTCGAGCCAATCTCGGACCCGGCCGGATTTCGCCGTGTTTCGGGCGGGTCGAGCAGCCTCGGGGCAGCCCCTTTTGCGGGACTGGACGGGACGTCGGAGGAATTTTCCGGCCTCCCGGTGACGGAAGTGAGGGACAGCATTTGCACCGCGCTATACGGCGAAGAGCCGTTGGCGCCAGGAACGGTGCCTGTAGCATCGTTTTCGGATTTCTATTGCCCTTATTGCAGGGTTCAGACCAAAGAACTGGCGCGGCTCGAAGACCGGATGGGGTACAAAGTTAGGGTTGCGTGGCACGAGTTGCCTCTCCTCAGCGAGGCATCGCTTCTCGCATCCAGGGCAGCGCTCGCCGCGAAACGACAAGGGGCCTACGTGCGCTTCCAGGAACGCCTGATCTCGACACCCTTCCGCGCCAACCCAGGCTATCTCAAAGCACTATCCGAGGAAATCGGCATAAGTTACTTGCGGTTGACCGCCGACATGAACAGCGACGAGGTGGGTCATGACATCCGGGTCAGCGCGGCACTGGCTGACATTTTCGGATTTGTCGGCACCCCGGCGCTGGTGATCGGGAGGACGGTCATCCAAGGCCAGGTTGGTGCCGCGACCCTGAAAAAGATTATCGAACTGGAACGCGCTGACGGATGGTCACAGGTATGCTGAAGATGCTCCGTTCCGCCATTGGTGTTGCCGTCACGGCGGTCGGACTTGCTCCGGCCGCGCAGGCTGCATCTTCGGAAAAATTCGACTCCCCCGCCCTCACCGCGCGCCTGATCGCCGCCCAGGACGGTGTGCCACAAAGTGGCCGCACACTTTCAGCGGGTCTGGACCTTCAGCTTGGCGACGGCTGGAAGACCTACTGGCGGTCGCCGGGCGAAGTCGGCATCCCCCCATCGGTGGACTGGACAGGATCGGAGAACGTCTCGGAGGTGGAATTCCTCTGGCCCGCACCCAAACGCTTCACGGCCTTCGGCATCGAGAACTTTGGCTACCACGGCGAAGTCGTATTTCCACTCCGGATCGAACTCGCTCGGCAAGGAGAAGCAGCAAGGCTCCAAGCCGAGATCTCTCTGCTAGTTTGTTCCGACATTTGCGTGCCGCAGGATTTTGACCTGAGCCTCGATCTGCCCGCCGGCAACGGAATCGATCAGCCGGCCGCTGAACGGATCGCCGGTTTCCTCACTCGTGTTCCAGCCGAGGGGGACGGCATCGGCATAGAACAAGCACTCGTGCATCTCGACGATGAGACCAGGGCACTTACCGTATCGCTCCGCAGCGCGACACCGTTCGACGACCCGGACATCTTTACGGAACTCGGCGCAGGCAACGCGCTCGGCAAACCAGAAATCCGGCTTGGCGACGGCGGGCGCAGCCTCTGGGCGACGCTGCCGGTCCTTTCAACCGACGACACGACGCGTCACGACCCGGTCCTCACCGTAACAGACGGGCCGGACCGGGCCTTCGCCATAACACCGAACCGTGCCGCCGAGGCCCCTGCCCCGCCTTTCAGCATCACGGCCGTGTCCCCTGGCATCGAAACCCTGATCTGGATCGCCTTGGTCGCTTTCCTCGGAGGGCTGATCCTGAACGTTATGCCATGCGTGCTACCGGTCCTTTCGATAAAACTCTCCACGGTTATCAAGTACGGCGAGCAGGATAGGCGCACGGTGCGCGCGGGTTTCCTCGCGGCAGCCGGGGGCGCCCTGACATTCATGTGGGGCCTGGCGCTAATCCTCTTCTTGTTGCAGCGGGCCGGTGTCGTGGTCGGCTGGGGACTGCAATTCCAGAACCCCCTGTTCCTCTCGGCGATGGTGCTGCTGCTGTCAGTTTTCTCGGCCAATATGTTGGGCGGTTTCGAGCTCAGCCTGCCCTCCGGCCTGCAGACGCGGCTGGCTAATGCAGGACGCGGGCAAGGGCATGCCGCGGATTTCCTGACCGGCATGTTCGGCGCCGTCATGGCAACGCCCTGTTCGGCCCCGTTTCTCGGGACGGCCATCGCATTTGCGCTGGCCGGGCACGGTATCGACATCTTCATCGTCTTCACCAGCCTCGGGATCGGGTTGGCCGTGCCGTACCTCGTGGTCGCCGCCGTGCCGTGCGCCGTGGCGCTCCTGCCGAAGCCCGGGCGCTGGATGGGGGTGTTGAAAATCGCCCTTGGAATCTTCCTCGTGGCGACCGTGGCCTGGCTTCTCTGGGTGCTGGACGGGGTGGCGGGGACAGCCGCCGCAGCCGCCGCGGGCGGGCTGTCGTTGTTTCTGGCGGTCGCTCTCTCGGTCCGGCGCCTCCCCCGTCTCGCGCGATGGCCGATCGTCGCAACCTGCGCCGGGCTGGCACTGATCACCGTCCCTCGTCTAATCGAGCCGGAGGCGACCGAGCTCGCGGCCTCGTCCTTCCACTGGGAAACCTTTGACCGGGCCGAAATAGCGCGGCGCGTGTCGCGCGGCGAGGTCGTCTTCGTCGATGTGACGGCCGACTGGTGCCTCACCTGCAAGGCCAACAAGGCCCTCGTGATCGAGCGCAATCCGGTGCTGACGGCGCTGCGCGCCGAGGGCACAGTCCCAATGCAGGCCGACTGGACACGACCGGACAAGAGCATTTCACGCTATCTCGAAAGATTCGGGCGCTACGGCATCCCGTTCAACGCCGTCTACGGCCCCGGCGCGCCCGATGGAATCGTGCTGTCGGAAATCCTATCGAGCGATGCGGTGATCGATGCGCTGCGCTCCGCCGCGGGCAACCAGACGACCACGTCTGGCCTTTTCGATCAGAACTGGTAAGTCGCGGCAATAGTGACCAGCACGCCGCCCCTCTGTCTTTCGTTACTTGGCTTATATGCGTCGCGACTCATTCGTCGAGGGCGGCCTTGCGGCGGCGGTATTCCTCTTCATCAATCTCGCCCTTGGCGAGCCGCTCTCGCAGGATGTCGAGCGCGTCTGGGGACCGCTTGCCGCCGGTACCGCTGTTGTCACGCAGCCAGTGAACCGCCAGCACGATCAGGGCGATGATCACGCCCCAGAAGACCAACATCATCAGGCCGCCGAAGACGCCATAGCCGCCGCCCCAAGTCATGTGCCCGTCCCATGAGCCGTCGGGACCGGCCAGGGCCGTCGAGGCTGCAAGGTTCGCAAGGGCGGTCATGCTCCAGAGTTTGAAGGTCATCGTTCTCTCCTTTCTTCAGGTGGTTTCGGTGCGAGCGGGATCGAAACCGCCGCGCGCAGCCCGCCGGTTTCCCGGATTGCGAGCGTGATGTCGCCGCCATGCGCCTGGACGATTGTCCGCGCGATCGACAGGCCCAGGCCATGTCCCCCGGTTTCGCGCGAGCGCGACTCCTCGATCCGGTAGAACGGATCGAAGACCTTATCGAGCTTGTCCTGCGGAATTCCGGGACCATCGTCCTCGACCGTCACCACAACGGCATCATCCTGGCGATGCCAACCGACCATGACGCCGCCCCCGTAGCGGCTGGCATTCTCGATCAGGTTGCGTAGTGCCCGTCGCATGGCGTTCGGCCGCAGGCGCGCTTCGATCCGGGGGCCGGCGTCGATGGCGAACTCGCCGGGCATGTCCGCGCGCAGCGCCTCGAGGAAGTCGTGCAGATCGACGGTCTCGGGCCGCTCCGACCCGGTCAGCCCGCGCGCGAAGGTCAGCGTCGCATCGACCATACCCTGCATTTCCTCGACCGAGGCGACGAGGCTGTCGCGCGTCTCGGTGTCGTCGACCATCTCGGCCTGCACGCGCATGGCGGTCAGCGGCGAGCGGAGGTCATGCCCCAGTGCGGCCAGCATCCGCGTCCTGTCGCCCACAAATCGCGTCAGGCGATCCTGCATGCGGTTGAAGGCCCCGGTCAGGTCACGCACTTCGGTCGGCCCAGCAACGGGAAGCGGGGCCACATTCTCACCTCTACCAAGGCTATCGGCCGCCCGGGCCAGCCGACGCAACGGCCCGGTAAGGCGCGTCATGACGAACCAGATCACGGCGACCAGCAGCAGCCCCGCCGATATGGTGAAGGTCAGCATCGAATAGAGTGGCCACTGTATCGGCGGACGCTCGAACCGGGTGCCCACGTTGAGCCACTGGCCGCCCCGGATGGCGATGGAGAGGTTCATCTCGACCGCCGTCAATTCGCCACGCATCATCGCCATGTGCATGTCGGTCATCTCGCGCGACAGGTTCGGCAGCGGCATCAGCTCGCCTTCGACCTGGTGCAGTTCCACACGGATGTCGCGGCTGTAGCTGTCGTCGAGCAAGGTCCGGATCCGCGCTTCGACAAGTCCGCCATCAGAATGATCCGTATGCTGAACCGACGCGGTCTCGGACAAATCGAAGCGCACCAGCGGCGAATTCGCGGCCCTGACTATCGAGGGGTGCAGTTCGGCGGGCGCCTCCTCGATCAGCCGCGCCACGTTCGCCGCCCGGCCCGCCGCCTCGAACCCCAGGGCGGCACGGATTGCAAGGCTCCGCTCATCGGCAAACAGAAACAGGCTGACTAGTTGGGCCGCCAAAAGTGCCGTTACGACAAGTAGGATCAACTGGACCCGCAGTGAATTCAGATGCTGCGAGGTCACCCCTCCTCCTCCACGTCGGTGCCTAGGCAATACCCGCCGTTGCGCACCGTCCTGATAATTCTCGGGCGCAAGACATCGGGCTCGATCTTGCGGCGCAGGCGGCTGATCTGGTTGTCGATAGTGCGGTCGAGCGGGCCGGCCGTGCGGCCCGCCGTCAGGTCGAGCAATTGATCGCGGCTCAGCACCATCCGCGGGCGCTCTAGCAGAACGATCAGCAGCCGAAACTCAGAGTCGGTTAGAGAAATCTCTCCCTGATCGTCATCGATGAGGACTTGCCGGTCGGTGTCGAGGACCAGATGCTCAAACCGGACCTTCCGGCCCGCCAACCGCGTGACCAGCGGCTCCTTCCGGTTGCTCCGTCGCAGGACGGATCTGATCCGGGCCAGAAGTTCGCGAGGGTTGAACGGCTTGGCAAGATAGTCGTCCGCCCCGATCTCGAGCCCGGCGATGCGATCCGCGTCTTCGCCAAGGGCCGTCAGCATTATGACCGGCACCGCCCCTTCCGCGGCAAGCCTTCGGCAGACCGAGAGGCCGTCTTCGCCGGGCATCATCACGTCCAGCACGACGAGGTCGAAATGTCCCGCTGCAAACTTCGCGTCCATGTCGGCGGCGTCCTTCGCCGAGGTTGCGCGCAGCCCATTCCTTTCCAGGTAGCGCGTCACGCTCTCGCGTATCTGCGCGTGGTCGTCCACGACAAGGATATGTGGCAGCGGTTCCATGACTTCGTCCTACTGGAACGGAGGATCCGATTTCAGCAACGGATTTGTAGCGGATTGTATCAGGCAATCGCTTTGCGACAGACGGATACAATTCGGATAATGCGGAGACATTCAATTCCGCGCAATCCTCCCCACGTCATTGGTGGCAACCCAGTTAACAGGAGGGATCCATGCGAAAAGTCGCAAGAACAGCAAGCATTCTAGCCATCTCCGTGCTGACCGCCGGAGCAGCCTTGGCCGACACCGGACATCACGACAAAGATACCACAGGGCCTGATGTTAGCCGCGACGCCCGACCGATGGGCGCTGAGCGGCACGAGATGATGCAAAGCATGATGCGGATAATGATGCAGATGCACGGCTCGGGCGTAGTGAGCCCGGGAATGGGCTTCATGGCTGGGCCCGGAATGGGCGGGATGTCCATGATGGACCGTGACATGATGCAGATGATGATGGGTCCAGCCATGATGCAGGGCTTGCCCGACGGTATGCCCGGCCGGATGATGCGGTCGCGCCTGGAGGACTACGACGCCAACGGCGACGGCGAGCTAAACCTTGAAGAGTTTGCCGCCTGGCACGCTTCGATGCTCCGCGAAACGATGGTCGATCGCTTCCAGCACATCGACGCGGACGGGGATGGCGCGGTCACTTCCGAGGAAATGAGAGCCCTCGCCGGCCGAATGAACCGCATACGCGCGAACGACGAAGACGACCGCCCGGTGATGCGAGACATGCCGGACCAGAACTGAATCGGGGACATTGCGTTACGTATGGACCAGGTAGAACAGACCGGGCCCGGTTATTGGGAGAGGAACAGTTCCATGAGCTACACCCACGACCGCCTGCCGAAAGACATCTCTATCGACGATACCGACGCCCGTGTCCGCGCGGCGCTTTCAGATGCCGGCTTTGGCGTCCTGACCGAGATCGACGTCAAGGAGACGATGAAAAAGAAGATCGGCGCCGAGATGGACGGCTACCGCGTCCTCGGGGCCTGCAACCCCAAGATGGCCCACCAAGCGATCAGGGTCGAGCCCCGCGTAGGCGCTGTGCTGCCGTGCAACGTGACCTTGCGCGAAACCCATGGAGGGACCGAGATCAGCGCAATCGACCCCGTCGCCTCGATGACGGCCATCGACAACGACGACCTGCACACAGTAGCCGGCCAGGTCCGCGACATGCTGGTCGGTGCCGTCGATGCCGCCTGATCCCGTCCGGTCATGACGCTTGCCGCGATTGCAATCGGAGTGGGCCTCGTCGCCCTCGTGGGCCTTGTCCACCACTACGCCCTCTAAGCCCTCGGACGGGCGGCGCCGCGGCCGGATTCCAGCTCGACGCTGGCGATACAGTCGACCTTCATCGGTCTGCTGCTTCTGCACATCGCCGAGATCCTGGGCCTCGCCGCGGCTAACCGATGGCTGCTGGGCTGGGACGGCCTGGGCGGACCCGCCTCCGCTACGCTGTCCTGGGCCGACCTCATCTACCTGACCGGGGTGAACTTCACCACGCTGGGCTTCACGCAGATCAAGCTGGCCGGGGACATCAGGTTCGTGACCATGCTGCAATCCCTAGGCGGCTTCATGATCCTGACCTGGTCGGCCACATACCTCTTCACCGTTTACCAGAGGAACTGGCGACGCGCCGAAAACGAATGACGGAAGCCACGGGCAAGCGAACACTCAGGATCGTCGCGCCGGGCGCCGGGGTCCTGCTGCTGGTCGCGTTGGTCGCGGCCTGGCTGACCGGCTGGCAACCCGATGACCTCGACCGTGAGACGATAACCCGCTGGGTCGCGGGCGCCGGACCATGGGGGCCGCTTGCAGTGATCGCGTTGATGACGGCGGCGGTCGTGGCAAGTCCGCTGCCCAGTGCGCCGATCGCGCTCGCTGCGGGGGCGGCCTACGGGCATTACGCGGGTGCGGCCTATGTCGCGCTCGGCTCCGAGCTCGGCGCGGTCTCGGCCTTTCTCATCGCGCGCGGGGCCGGCCGCGGCGCGGTCGAGCGCATGCTCGGCGACAAGCGCGACTACGGCCTGCTCGGCTCGCAGAACGCGCTGACACTGACCGTCTTCGTCAGCCGCCTGCTGCCCTTCGTGTCCTTCGACGCGATGAGCTACGCCGCCGGGCTGAGCCGCCTGCATTTCTGGCGGTTCGCCCTGGCCACGATGGCCGGGATTCTTCCAGCGAGCTTCGTGCTCGCGCACTTCGGCAGCGTTGCCATGGAGGGCGATTTCGGCACGGCGGACTGGATCGTCCTCGCCCTCGGGCTGCTGACCGCGGTGCCGCTGGTGCTGCTCGCCCTGCGCGGCGGAACGGGCGCGAACCGACGGCAGACCGAACAGATACAGGACAAGGAACACACCGGATGAGCTTCGACTACCGGGAAAACAGCATCACCCTTCTCGACGCCATCGCCATGGGCACCGGCGTGATGATCGGCGCCGGCATCCTCGCGCTGACAGGGCAGATCGCCGACCTGGCCGGCCGGCTCTTTCCCTTCGCCTTCATCGCCGGCGCGGTCGTCACCGCCTTCAGCGCCTATACCTACGTCAAGATGTCGAACGCATACCCGTCGGCGGGCGGCATCGGGATGATCCTGCAGAAGGCCTACGGGGCGACAACCATCGCTGCCGGCGCCGCCCTGCTCATGGCGCTGTCGATGGTGATCAACGAAAGCCTCGTGGCGCGCACCTTTGCGAACTACCTGCTGCGCGGGCTCGACATGCCGCGCGACACATGGATGGTGCCCGCCATCGGCGTCGGGGTGATCGTCTTCGCCTGGCTCATCAACGTCTCGGGGAACCGTTCGGTCGGGTGGCTCTCGGTGCTGATGGCCGCCCTCAAGGTCGGCGGCATCACGCTCTTCGGCGCGGCGGCGCTCTGGGCCGGCGGGTTCAGCTTCGAGGCCACGGGCCGCGGCGGCGAAACGACCGTGGCCGCCGGCTTCGTCGCCTCGATGGCGCTGGCCATCCTCGCCTTCAAGGGCTTCACCACCATCACCAACAGTGGCGCCGAGATAACCAAGCCGCACCGCAACGTCGGCCGCGCCATCGTCATCTCCATCGCGGTCTGCACGCTGGTCTACCTGCTGGTCGCCTTCGCCGTCGGCAGCAGTCTGCCGCTCGACCAGATCGTCGAAGCCAGGGACTATGCGCTGGCCGAGGCCGCCGAGCCCGCGCTCGGGCGCACCGGCTTCTACCTCACCGTTGCGCTCGCGCTTGTTGCCACGGCCTCGGGTCTGATCGCGAGCGTCTTTGCCGTGTCGCGCATGCTGGCGATGCTCACCGACATGAAGATGATCCCGCACAGCCATTTCGGGATGCCCGGCGTCATCCGCGACCACACGCTGGTCTACACGGTGGTGATCGCCTCGCTGCTGACGGTCTTCTTTGACCTCAGCCGCATCGCCTCGCTCGGGGCGTTCTTCTACCTGATCATGGATATCCTCATCCACTGGGGCGTTTTCCGTAACCTGCGCGAGGAAGTCGGCGCCCGAGGCTGGATCCTGTTGACGGCCATCGGGCTTGACGCCGTGGTGCTTGCTGCTTTCGCGGCGATGAAATGGCAGGCAGACCCGTCGATCGTGCTGATCGCCGTCGCCGGGATCGGTGTGGTCTTCGTCTTCGAACACGTCTTCCTGCGACTGCGCCCGCCGCCCCGTCACAACCATCGACACGGCGCTTGACCTTCCAGTCGCTGGATAGCTCATCAAGGCGGCCTGAAAGGGAGTCGGTCATGTCCGAACACGCGAAACATCACCACCACGATCACGGCGCCCCTGTCCCCGACGGGTCCGAAACCGCGAAAGACCCTGTCTGCGGCATGACCGTCGAGGTCAAGGACGACACCCGAAGTGTGGATGTCGGCGGCAAGACCCATTATTTCTGCTCGGACGGCTGCGAGGAGAAGTTCAAGGCCGATCCGTGGTTCTACGTATCGGGCAACACCGACGACGCCGGTCAGCAGGCAAAGCCGGGCACGCAATGGACCTGCCCGATGCACCCCGAGATCTTGCGGGACGCGCCGGGCGATTGTCCGATCTGCGGCATGGCACTGGAGCCGATAGTGCCCAGTGCCGAAAGCGGCCCGAACCCGGAATTCGCGGACTTCAAGCGGCGCCTCTGGATCACGGCGCCCCTTGCCGCACTGGTATTCCTGCTGGAGATGGGTGCCCATGTCGGCATCCCGTTCGCGGACTGGATCGGACACACTCTGTTCGGCTGGGTCCAGTTTGCGCTGGCCACTCCGGTGGTCCTTCTATGCTGGCCCTTCTTCAAGCGCGGCTGGGCTTCGATCGTGAATCAAGCGCCGAACATGTGGACGCTTATCGCGCTGGGAACCGGCGCGGCCTACCTTTTCTCCGTGGTGTCGCTCCTGGCGCCGGGCCTGTTCCCCGCGGCCATGCGCGACGGCATGGGCATGACACCAGTATACTTCGAGGCTGCTGCCGTGATCCTTGTGCTCGTGCTGGTGGGCCAGGTCATGGAACTGGCGGCACGCGAAAGGACAGGCGACGCGATCAGGGCGCTGCTGGACCTTGCGCCGAAGACCGCTCGGCGGGTTAAGGACGGCGCAGAGACAGACGTTCCTCTGGACGAGGTTCAGACCGGCGACGTGCTAAGGGTGCGTCCCGGTGAAAGTGTGCCGGTGGACGGCATCGTGACAGAAGGGCGTTCCTCTGTGGACGAAAGCATGATCACGGGCGAGCCGGTCCCCGTCGAGAAAACCGACGGCGAACCTGTAACCGGGGGCACGCTGAACAAGACCGGCAGCTTCCTGATGCGGGCCCAGAATGTCGGCGCAGACACCACGCTTTCGCGGATCGTCGAGATGGTATCGAAAGCCCAGCGTTCCCGCGCGCCAATCCAGGCTATGGCCGATCGCGTCGCGGGCTGGTTCGTGCCGGCGGTTGTCGGAATTGCCGTGCTGGCCTTCCTGGCATGGGTTTCATTCGGCCCTGCTCCGGCCTTGTCTTATGCCTTCGTCGCGGCGGTTTCCGTTCTGATTATCGCCTGCCCCTGCGCACTGGGGTTGGCGACTCCTATGTCGATAATGGTGGCCACCGGGCGCGGCGCCCATGCCGGGGTGTTGATCCGGGATGCCGAGGCGCTGGAGCGTTTTTCCAAGGTCGACGTACTGGTTGTCGACAAGACTGGGACACTGACAGAAGGCAAGCCGACCCTGACCAACGCTGAGCCGCTGGAAGGCGACCGCGCGGAATTTCTCTCGCTGGTAGCCGCACTGGAACGCGGGTCCGAGCATCCCCTCGCCGAGGCGATCGTAAACGGTGCGCGTGAAGCCGGCGCCCAGGTTCTTGACGCTTCGGATTTCGATGCCGTCACAGGCAAGGGCGTAACGGGTACCGTTTCCGGCAGGCGAGTGGCGCTTGGAAATTCCGCGCTCATGCAGGAAGAGGGGGTCGACACTGGTGCGCTGTCAGACCGCGTGGCGGAACTGCAATCTAACGGCAAGACTGCTATGTATGTTGCCGTGGACGGCGCCGCGGCAGGCCTGATCGCTGTGGCCGACCGTGTTAAGGAAACGACACCGGGCGCGATCCGTTCCCTTCACGAGGCAGGTCTACGGCTGGTCATGGCCACGGGCGACGCAAAGGCGACTGCGGATGCCGTGGCAGGCCAATTGGGAATAGACGAGGTCCATGCCGGCGTCAGTCCCGAAGACAAGCACGCTTTGATCGAGAATCTGCAGAAAGAAGGCTTTTCGGTCGCGATGGCCGGGGACGGTGTAAACGACGCGCCTGCCCTTGCAGCAGCTGATGTCGGGATCGCCATGGGTACCGGCGCGGATGTTGCAATGGAAAGCGCGGGCATCACGCTGGTAAAGGGCGATCTGGGCGGCATCGTCCGGGCGCGGCGGTTGGCGCAGGCCACCATGCGCAATATCCGGGAGAACCTGTTTTTTGCCTTCGTCTACAACTCCGCCGGCGTTCCGCTGGCGGCGGGCATCCTGTACCCGTTCTTCGGCGTCCTGTTGTCGCCCATCGTGGCCGCGGCCGCCATGAGCCTGTCCTCCGTTTCCGTCATCGGAAATGCGCTGCGCCTCAGGGGTGCGAAGCTTTGAACCGGCGCGCGGTGACGGCGGGGGTATTGGGCCCCTCCGCCCGAGCCGTCTGAAATTGAAGTGGGCGGACTCTATCCAGCCGGCGCAGATAGAAACACCCCACGGCACGGCAATAATCTCGGAACCTTCCAGCGCTGTAACCCCGTTGTCCCTGAAAGAGGAAAACAGGAGACGACATGACCTATTCCCGATTTGCGCTGATGATCTTCGCTTCGACGGTCATCATGTTCGGCTTGATGTACCTGAACACCTACGCCTTCAAGCACATATTCTTTAGCGAAACGCGCGCCTACATGGCGATTGTGATGGGATCCACAATGGCCTTTGTCATGATGGCCTTCATGGTTTCGATGTATCCCAGCCGGGCTATGAACCTTGCCATCTTCACGGGCAGCGTAATGGTCTTCGCGATCTCTCTTTGGCTGGTCCGCAGCCAGGTAACGGTAAATGGCGTCAGCTACATGCGCGCGATGATCCCTCACCATTCGATCGCGATAATGACCTCGGAAAGGGCCGGCATCGAAGACGCCCGCGTTCGGAAGATGGCCGATGGTATCATCGACGCCCAGAACAAGGAAATTTCCGAAATGCGAGCGCTGATTGCCGATGTGGCGGGCGGCAACTTGGTTTCCGAAGTTTACCGCGACCCGCCGGCGCGACCCGGTTCACTGGAAGACGCGCTGAACAATACTCTGCTTTCCACTTTGGACCCGGCCCCGCTGACCGCCGAGGAAGCGACCGAGGCGATGCCGGAAGGAGATACCTGTGTGTTCCGCCGGACGCGGTCCGAAGCTCCGGTGCTGATCGCCTCCAGCGATGGAAGTGCGGCCGTCGCCAAGTTGAACGGAATCATCCTGACGCTGGAAAGCGGATCTGCCGAGGGTACCTATGCATCGGACGGCCTGAGCATGACGGTTGAACCGGTTGACACCATGCGCTCTGACAGCCTGCTGACCTTCCGCCTCAATCCCGGTCCCGAGGCGATCTACCGAGGGTTCTGGAGTTGTAGCGGATGACGATTTCCGAGCTGACTTGGCCATTTCCCAAGGCTGGAGATTCATGCCGTGAACGTGATCTGACGCGTCCCGTTAATGGGCGTAGCGTGCGCCAATGATTTGGCATGCGCTTCGGGCGTTGATATTGACGACACTGGTAATCTGGACGGCGCTGCCGCCCGGACCGGCACGTGCCATGGCCCTAAGCGCGCTGTGCTGCGACCATCACGTCCAGCTAAATTCGGTTGATAACGAAGCTTCGACGCATCACGGCAAACCGGACTCGGGGCATGCGCAGATATGCGAGAATTACTGCATCCTGGTGGATGCGCTGCGCATGCCAGTCCTGTCGGCCGGCGTGACAGGTCGCGTCTGGCGCGTGACCGCCCCGAGCGAAGAAGCCACGCACGCGTCTCGCGAGATTGCGCCCTCTTCCCCACCACCACGCGCGTGATCTCCACGGGAGACTGTCCCGCATCCGCGAAACACAATTCCTGCCGGAGATCACGATGACCCGACTTTCCCGCCGCGGCTTTCTTGCCGCTTCTGCCGCCATGTCCGCCTCGCTGGTCGTGCCCGCTCGCGCCCGCGCGGCATCGGACAGCCTTAGCCTCGTCGCGGAGACCCGCACGATAGATGTCAACGGTCGCGCCGCCACGGTGATGGGCCTGACCGGTCCCTCCGGGCAGCAGGGCCTGACTCTTAGTCCAGGCCAACGGTTCCAGGTCGAGCTGCTTAATGGCATCGACACGGACACGATCATCCATTGGCACGGGCAAATCCCGCCCAATGCGCAGGACGGCGCCCCCAATACGAACCGCATGCTGACCCCGGGCGAGCGTCGTGCCTACGACTTTGCGGCCCGCCCCGGCACCTACTGGATGCACAGCCATATCCCGCAGCAAGAGATCGCAATGCTTGCGGCACCCCTTATCGTCCGCAGTCCCGAGGACGTCGCCTCGGACCGCCAGGAAGTGGTGATGTTCCTGCACGATTTCAGCTTCCTGTCGCCTGAAGAAGTGATTTCCCAAACCGCAAGGGGTACTGGTGGCCATCACGGCATGGCCCATGCTCCTACGCCCGTGGACCACGGCGCGATGCACCATAATGGCGACAACGCAGCGGCAGCCCCGGACATGCCGCCGCTGCACGGGATGGACGCCACGGGCGCCATGCCGATGGATCTGAACGATTTCGACTTCGACGCCTATCTGGTGAATGACCGGACTCTGGAAGACCCCGAGATCGTACCGGTCGAATCCAACGGCCGGATCCGCCTTCGGATCATCAACGCCGCGTCCATGACGGCATTCTGGATTGATACGGGTGATCTCACCGGCCGACTCGTCGCAGTGGATGGCGATCACGTTCAATCATTGCCCGGCACGCGTTTTCCGATAGCTCCGGGGCAGCGACTGGAGATCGACCTCGATCTACCCGGCGACGGGATCGCGCGGCCGGTTCTGGCCCTTCGCGAAGGCGCACACGAACAGACGGGGCTTGTCCTTGCCCCGGCTGGCGCTCCGGTATCCCGCCTGTCGTCACGGGCCAAAACGGAAACCCCGCCAGTCGCCGGCGACATGCGCATGGAACTGGCCATGCGCGCCATGTCGCCCCTGTCGCAAAAGCAGCCGGACGACCGCCACATGGTCATGCTGGGCGGATCCATGAGCCCCTATGTCTGGACCATCAATGGCTCTGTCTGGAACGAGCACACGCCCATATCAGTCGCGCAAGGCGCGCGGGTCGCGATGATGTTCCACAACATGTCAATGATGGCCCATCCGATGCACTTGCACGGCCATGTTTTCCAAGTGATCGCTATCGGCGGCCAGTCCATTTCGGGAGCGCTGCGGGACACGGTACTCGTGCCTGCAATGGGATCGGTCACCGTCGCATTTGACGCCGGTGAGGCCGCGGCTTGGATGATGCACTGCCATCACATGGGGCATCTGGCTACGGGCATGATGACGGAATTGCAGGTCAGGGCCACGGCCTGATGTCGTAATCGGTAGCGCCGCGTGGAAAGCGGCGTTACCGAGTGTTCGGCGCCGTGCTCCGGTTGATCGCTGCGCATCCCGTGCGTGGCCATATGCCAGAAGTCCTGGCCCGTGACGACGTCTTTCATCCACCGCGCCCACGTCGCAGGTTGCGCGCGGCAGGCGGCAATTGACCTTGCCGTGCCGGATGAGGCAGATTTGTCCGGCACCTAATCGGAGGCACCGTGCGCCTGATCGTCTCCCTTTTCCTCGTTGGGCTTGTGGCAGTGATCACGCTGCCAGAGGCAGGCATGGCTGGCAGTATGGCCCATGGGCATGACTGCGTGACCTGCCCCGAGGACGTGAATGTTCAAGGCAGTCTTGACGATCCGGCCGCGCCTGCCTGCGCAGGTATGGAAAACTGCACGCTGGCACTTTTGCCCGCGGCGCCCTTGGTATCCGGAAACGGGGAACCCGTTCATCTCGGACGCGTCCGGCCGGACGGGACGCCCATTTTTTCGATTTCCATTCGCTTCGACCTGCCACCGCCGCGCGGCTGAAGCGATCGACTTCAGCATATTGGCGGAGCGTTTCCGCCTGACGGAACCGGTGCGCGGGAAGCTCCGCGCGATGCAGGATAGAAGAATGAACAGAACACTCGTCATCGGGGCCACGACTTGCGTCATCGCAGCAGCGGCCTATTTCGCAACCCACGGGACGGAAACCAAGACCCAGCCAGTGCCCGCGGAAGGTGATCCCATCGTTGCCATCACCTTGCCCGATAGCCTTTCACCCGAAGCTGAAATCGGCAAGCGTGCCTTCGACGCGATTTGCATGTCCTGCCATGGGGTGGATGCAACCGGGGTTCAGGGATCTGGCCCGCCCCTGGTGCACAAGATCTACGAGCCTTCGCACCACGCAGACATGGCATTCCAGATTGCCGTACAGCAGGGCGTGCGCGCCCACCATTGGACGTTTGGCAACATGCCACCGCAGGAAGGCCTGACCACCGCCGATGTCGGGGCGATCGCAACCTACGTGCGCGAGCTGCAGCGCGCCAACGGCATCAACTGAGACGTCTCAGATAGCGCTGAGCCGTCCCCGCTTAGTGTGCCCTCTCGGCCAGAACACAGCCGCTGCAAGGCTGGGGCGTCCTACATCAGCGGCAGCCCAACTTAACTTGCGTTTCGCTTCGCCTCTGTCTCTATAGAACAGCCTTTCTACCCGTCTCGGATATTTATATAACATGCAACGAATGTCCGCTGTGCGCCTTTCTTCCGGTGTTTCTTCGGAAGTGCAAAGTAATTTGAACAGGTGCGACGAACTGTAAGAAGGTCCCGCACATCTGAATTTCTTCCATACGATTTTGCTACGCTATATTGCGCAAGCCTATTTCGGAAAAACTGCGCCGCAGCGACGACCAAGCTCGCTAACGTTTGACTAGGGCCGCCATTGCCATCGCGACCCCGCCGCTCAAATCTCACTAGCGTCGGCGTTGGTTAGCGCATCTCCGAGCTAGGCGCCGGGTGAGTGCAACCTGCTATCCATCTTCAGATTACTCAAGCGGGGGCTGAGACCCGAAGGCCTCTACAAATCCGGGGCCTATTCAACCCAAGATCATGTGCCGCGCTCACCCTCGCCAGACCCTATTGAGATCCGCTAGTTTGCGTTCCCCCATTTCGATGAACTTCAAGTTGTCTTGGATCTCTGCCGGATCTGTTGCTGTTTCGTTGGCAGAGCGGAGTTGCGCAATGCAATCTTCCAACATCTCTTTCTCACGGAATACCTCATCCCAAATTGCCTTTTCCTCCCGGGTGGCAGGTCCAACGATCCGGACGCTTCCGCTGCGAACATCTACAACAACGTGATCGGGATGCGGGAGCGGCGGTGGCAGGTCCGTGACGCCAAGGGCCTGCCTTCGCGCGAGCTCACGTTCCCATTCAACCTTGTATTCAACCGCTGTTTCAAAAAAGCGCACTTGGAGGTCTCTGCGAGAGCTTTCCACCGCAGACAACAACTCCGAGAATAGCCGTTGCGCCCGATGCTGCCCTTTTGCTGCGTTGACAGCAAGCGACCGGATAACCGCCTGCGCCATCGGGACAGAGACACTGCGGTCTCCGTCCCGGACTGTAATGGTCCGATAGGCCTCCTCCAGAATGATGTTCTGCAACCGCTCTTCACTCAGCGAGGCGTGCTTGTTTTTCGCGCCCTTGGGCCGTCCGCGCGGATTGCCCGACTGGCCGGGCTTAAACCTCGTGTCCTTCGGCGGCTTGCCATAACCGACGTCATAGCTCGGTCGTACTTGGAGCGCCCTGCCCGCCCCGTCATCCTTATGTCGAGTCATTCGGATGTCTCCAGATGTTCGCCAACTCGGGGCCAGCCGCAGATGACGCACTCGGCATCATCCTTCGCCCAACCTTCCCAACGCTTGAGAATGCGGTCACAATAGAGTTCATCGAGCTCGACAACATACCCGCGCCGGCCCGTCTTGTCGGCCGCAATCAAGGTCGACCCCGAGCCGCCAAAGAGATCCAGAACGATCTCGCCGCGACCGGATACGTCACGGATGGCATCCGCGATCATCTGTACCGGCTTCACAGTCGGGTGGAGCGCCAGTTCGTCCATGCGACCGGTGCGCATAGTATTCACGCCTCTGTAGTTCCACACGTTGGTTCGGTAGCGACCATGTTGACCAAGCTCGAACGTATTGACGTGTGGCACCTCACCCTTCTTGAAAGCGAAGATCAGCTCATGGCGAGAGCGGTAGAAACTACCCATTCCGCCGTTGTCCTTGGCCCAGACGATCAGGTTCTTGAGTTCGTCATAGACGCTGTGCCCCGCCTCAAGCATCTCCCCAATGTGGCGCCAGTCCATGCAGAGGAAATGGATTGAGCCATCCAGACTGTGGTCCGCCATATTCCGGAACGCTTTGGCCAGAAACTCAGTGAACTCGGGAACCGACATCTCTCCGGACGCCATGGCAAACTCGCGGTGCTTGGTTTTGCCGGACCCTCCGACGTGTCCATCAATCTTCACATTGTAGGGCGGATCGGAAAACACCATCCGTGCCAATTCCCCAGCCATCAGCTGATCGACCACTGAGCTGTTGAGCGCATCCCCGCACACGAGCCGGTGACGGCCGAGTTGCCAGACATCACCGGGATGAACGCGACGCGGAGCAATAACTGGCAGAACGTCATCTTCAGGGTCGCCCGGTTCAACAACCGAAACATCACTCACAAGGGCATCAATTTCGCCGAGATCGAAACCGGTGACGCCGATGTCGAAGCCAATGTCTTCCACACCAAGGAGGGCCTGGAGTTCCTCGGCCAGGAGCTCCTCATCCCACCCCGCATTCAGCGCGAGTTTGTTGTCAGCAAGCACGTAGGCTCGTTTCTGCGCCTGCGTCATCTTTTCCAGACGAACGCAGGGGACCGCCGTCATGCCGATCATCTTTGCGGCCTCTACTCGCCCATGCCCCGCCAGGATGGTGTTGGACGTGTCAATCAGCGCGGGGTTGGTGAAACCGAAGGTACGTATGCTCTCGCCGAGCTGGCGAAGTTGTTTTCTGGAATGGGTGCGGGCGTTTTTAGCCCAAGGTTTGAGATCACTGATCGCGATCTCTTCGATGGCCATCGCCATAATCCTACTCCTTGTATTGAACTCGCGGCCGCAAAGGGTCGGAGAAAATACGGGAAACGCCCATAGAGGGCCTAAGAAGTTGAAGGCTATGCCGCTGCCCGTACACCGGGGGCGGACTGGTTGGGGTCCCATCGGGGTGGCCTGTCCTTTCCGGAGGGGCCGTATCCGTTCGGGGTGTCCCGCACTGCGTATCCGGGTGCAGGGGCGGCTTCTTCAGCGGCGCCTTTTCGGAAACGCGATGATCGATCGTCGTCAGCCTGAGCTGATTCCCATCACGTGAACATAATAGGAACACCGCGGTGAAGTCCAGCGCTCCCAAAAAACAAAATGAGGGCCCATTTGGAGAGGGCATCGAGTTGGGGCAGGACACGATCGCATTCACTCGCGACGATCCGCCGGATAGCGCCTGTTGCCTGCCGCAAAGGTTCCCTGCTCCGCGACGCCCAAAACCCTAATCCAGGGCAAGAAATTCCCTGTTTTACTACACAGGGAAATCCGCCTGAACCCTTTGAAATTGCGTTCGTTTCCGGGGCTCACTGCGCCCGAACCGACCCCAAACCGTCGAAATACCCTGTATTTTCCCTGTAAATCCGACCTCCAAAGCCGAGACCAGATAGCCCGGGAGTGGCTGCCCAGCCAGCGAGTTCCCCTAATTCAGATCTCGCGACGCAGGATGCGAATCCTGCACTGGCCTCCGTGCGCGGCGGTCATCCAGTCGACTCATTGATTGCCACCCTGAGGTCCCAGCACGGCTTGGGTGGAGCCGGACGCGCGGAGAGGACGGGAAGCGCACGCTGCGGCGAAGCGTTGCCCCGCCGCGATCGCCTTCGGCACTTTCGAGATTCTTAAGCTTGTTCGAAGCGCAACGCCCGGTCGGACGTTGGAGGGCACCCCGAGGTGCACAGCGCCGCCAGTTGGCTTTGAAAGGTTACCTGTCGGCCCCCATCACCCTATCGGCGCACGGTCCGACCTTAAGCCACCACCCGAGGCGGAACGCTCGGGTGGGGTCGATCAGGCGCGTTGGTCCGGCGCCCGGCGCCATCTGCGCGCCAGGTTCAGGCTTCCAAGACCCGCCAGCATGAGCAGAACGCTTTCCGGCAAGGGCACCGGCACCGGGATCACCGGGTCCGGAGACACCGGTTTGTCCGTGGGCCCGGGGGACAGCGGCGGGTTCGGCAAGGGCCCGTCCGGGTCGCCCGCGAACAGCCGCGGCTTGCTGGTCGGAATTCCACGGCTCAGGATAATGCCGTCGCCCGTCGGCGTGGGGCCCGGCTGGAAGATCGAATCCTGGTCCGGATCGGCAGGCGCCGTGGCCAGGGTGGGGCCGGTTTCGCCCTGCTTGATGATCGCCCAGTTGTCGCAGGCGTCCAATTTCACGAAGGACCAGCCGGCCATGTGCCACCCACGCGCCGTTTCCGGGTCGGACAGCAGGGCGACGGTGTAGGTGCGATAGGCGTAGGGGACGCCGTCCTTTTGATAGGACATCATCGAAAACACGGTTCCGTCGTCGACGATAACGGGCTCCGGCTCTGGATGCGCGGTCATCGCGGCCTCCAGCTCTGCCAGTTCGACATCCGTCAGCTGTTCCTTGGCCCAGTCCAACGAACAGTTGCCGCGGCAGGCGTTCGGCCCCGGACCGCTCCACGTCGACAGCGAGACCGCCGCGGCGGTCTGCCCCCATAGGAGTAACACGAATACAAGAAATGCGCGTTTCACCGCACCACCCACTGAACAACTGTTTTCGGCATCGTTTTCGGTACCTGATATATGGGCAGGCGCCACATAAATTCCACAAACCTGCCCAAAAGGAGATGCGTTTCCGCCCATGCATTTCATCAATGCCTGACGTCAAGTTAATATTGTCTTTACGCGTGAAACGAAGCCCGCAACCTGTTGCTTTTCTGCTTCGTTTTTCGGGTCGAAATGGGTGTATCGGCTGAGGTAATCGACCGTGCTTAGCTGCGCCGCGCCCCCAAAAAGCCGCAATTCACCAAGCTGTTAGCAGGGTCGTGCAATGCGGGCCGCGGCGGGAACCAAGGCGGCGTCGGTCGCAACGACCAATATATTTGCGAGCGGTCGCTCAGGACATGACGCGCATCCGCTGAACGCCAGTCCAGCGAGAGCGTTCCTTAGGCCCGAAGGACGCAACGCCCCTGCCCCTCACGGGCGCGCCGCGCCAAGGACGCTCCGGCGTCGCCCGCTCAGGCGCGCCGAAGGACGTGGTGGCCGGGTTCGACCTCGGTCATCACGTCGTCGGGCCTGTGCGGATGATCCGACGGGTCGAACCGGATCCGCTGGCGCGCGCGCTCCTGCGCGGGGTTGGGGATCGGGATCGCCGACAAAAGCGACCGCGTATAGTCGTGCTGCGGGTTCTCGAACAGCATCTCGGTCGGGGCGATCTCGACGATGCGGCCGCGCATCATCACGGCCACCCGGTGGCACAGGAACCGCACCATGCTGAGGTCATGCGCGATGAACAGGTAGGCAAGGCCAAGCTCGGCCTGCAGGTCACTGAAAAGGTTGACGATCTGCGCCTGAATCGAAACGTCGAGCGCGGTGATCGGTTCGTCCGCGACAATCAGCCGGGGGCGCACGCCGATGGCACGCGCGATGTTGATGCGCTGTCGCTGGCCACCCGAGAACTCGTGCGGGAAGCGTTCCATGAAATCCACCGGCATGCCGACCTGCGTGAACAGGTCGGCGACCCGGTCGCGGGTCTCGGTCCGGTTCTTCGTAAGGCCGTGGATCTGCAGCGGTTCGGCCACGAAGTCGCCGACCTTCATGCGCGGGTTCAGCGCGGCATAGGGGTCCTGAAACACCACCTGCATCTCGCGCCGATACATTTTCATCTGGCGCTGGTCGATGCCGTGGATCGGGTTGCCGTCGAAATGGATCTCGCCCGCGGTGGGGTCTTCCAGACGCAGGACCAGTCGGCCGGTCGTGCTTTTGCCCGAGCCGGATTCACCGACAAGGCCGAGGATCTCGTTCTGCCCCACCTCGAAGTCGATGCCGTCGACGGCGCGCACCTCGTGGCCAGAGCCAAGAAAGCCCGATTGGCCGTAGATCTTTTGCAGGCCTGCGACGGACAGCAGCGGTGTCTTGCTCATGCCCCTGCTCCGTTCTGGTCCGCCAACAGTTTCGGCAGGTCGTACCATGCCGCGACCATGTGGCCGGGTGCGCCGCCTTCGACGGGACGCAGCGGCGGCATCTCGGTGTGGCAACGGTCGGTCGCGAACCGGTTGCGCGGCGCGAAGGGATCGCCCGGCGGCGGATCGCGCAGGTCCGGCGGCGCGCCCGGGATCTGGTACAGGCGGCCCATCTGGCGGCGTTCGTCGGTCGGCAGCGACTGCAACAGACCCCAGGTGTAGGCGTTGCGCGGCGAGGCGAACACGTCGTCGATCGGCCCGCGCTCGACCACGCGGCCCGCGTACATCACCTGAATCGTGTCGGCGAGCCCGGCCACCACGCCCATGTCGTGGGTGATCCAGATCACGGTCATGTTGTTCTCGCGCTTGAGGTCCTGCATCAGTTCAAGGATCTCGGCCTGCACGGTCACGTCCAGCGCGGTCGTCGCCTCGTCCGCGATCAACAGGTTGGGGTCGCAGGCGATGCCGATGGCGATCATGACCCGCTGACGCATCCCGCCCGAGAACTGGTGCGGATAGTTACGGATGCGCCGGGCGGCGTCGGGAATACGGACCATTTCCAAAAGCTCGATCGCGCGCCGGGTGGCGGCCTTGCCGGTCAGGCCCATGTGGCGATTGAGCGCCTCGACCAATTGCCGCTCGACGGTCAGGACCGGGTTCAACGACGTCATCGGGTCCTGAAACACGAAGCCGATCTCGCGGCCCCGGATCGACCGGCGCTCGGCCTCGGACATCTTCAGCAGGTCCCTGCCGCGATACAGCACCTCGCCCGACACGATGCGGCCCGGAGGCTGCGGCACGAGACCGGCCATCGCCAGAACATGCACGCTTTTACCGGACCCGGATTCGCCGACGATCCCCAACGTCTGCCCCTCTTCGAGGGTGTAGGACACGTCGTTCACCGCGTGCACGGTGCCGCCGCCGCTGTCGAATTCGACGGTCAGATTGCGGACTTCCAGAATGGGGGCCATGTCGCGTCTCTCTCCGGCAGTCATCGGCGCAGTTTCGGGTCAAAGTAGTCGCGCAGCCAGTCGCCCATCAGGTTCACCGACAGCACCGTCAGCGCGATGGCGATGCCCGGGAAGGTCACCACCCACCACGCGGTGTTGATATAGGTGCGCCCGTCGGCCAGCATCCGCCCCCAGCTGGGCGACGGCGGCTGCACACCCAGCCCAAGGAAGCTGAGTGCGGCGTCCATGACGATCACGCGGGCCAGTTCAAGCGTGCCGACCACCAGCGCGGGTGTGACCACGTTGGGCAGGATGTGCCGCACCATGGTGCGCATCGGCCCCGAACCGGCGGCGCGGGCCGACAGGATGAACTCGCGCTCGCGCAGGCCCAGCACCTGCCCGCGCACGATCCGGGCATAGTTGGTCCAGCTGGTGAGCCCCAGCACGATGATCAGGTTCATCAGGCTCGGCCCCAGCGCGGCCACGACCAGCAGCGCGAACAGCACAAGCGGAAAGGCCAGCTGGATGTCGACAAGCCGCATCAGCACGCGGTCGGTCCAGCCGCCGAAATAGCCGGCCACGATGCCGATGGCGAGGCCGATCACCGCCCCCACCAGCACCGCGCAGATCCCGATGGTCAGCGTCACCCGCGCGCCATAGACGATGCGGGACAGCACGTCGCGGCCAAGCTCGTCGGTGCCCAGCGGGTGCGCCCCGGGCGAAAACAGGCCCTCCCACGTCGGCGGCGCAAGGCGGGCCAGCAGGTCGGGGCGGACCGGGCTGGCCAGTCCGAAATAGGGGGCGAACAGCGCGCCGAGGATCAGCACCAGCAGCAGCACGGCCCCGATCAGGCCCGAGCGGCTTTTCAACAGTGCGGGGAAGAACGTGGTCATGTCAGCTCCGCCGTTGTTTGATGCGCGGATCGAGGACGGCATACATCAGATCCACAAGGAAGTTGGCGAGCACGAAGATCGTGGCCACCATCGCGACGCCCGCCTGAATCAGCGGGAAGTCGTTGGAATCGATCGCCTGGAAGATCAGGCGTCCGACGCCGGGCCACGCGAAGACGGTCTCTGTCACCACGGCGCCGCCCAGAAGCTCGCCCACGAGGATACCGATCATCGTGACCACCGGGATCAGCGCGTTGCGCAGGGTGTGCCACATCAGGATCGTGCGCGGCAGCAGGCCCTTGGCGCGGGCGGTGCGGACGTAGTCCTCTTTCATGGTGTCCAGCATCGACGACCGCAGCAGGCGCGCGATCGACGCGCTGATGAAAACCGCCACGGTAAAGGCCGGCAACAGCAGGTGCGACCAGCTGCCATAGCCACCGGTGGGCAGCCAGCCAAGCTGCACCGCAAACAGCAGGATCAGCATGATCCCCAGCCAGAACACCGGCGTCGCCTGCCCCAGCATGGCAAGGCTCATCACGATGAATTCGGCGAAGGTGCCACGCTTGAGCGCCGCGATCAGGCCCGCGGCCCCGCCCAGAACGATACCGATCGCCAGCGCGGCCGAGGCCAGCTGGATCGTCGCGGGCATCCGTTCAAGGATGACCTCGGCGGCGGGGCGGTTGTGAACGAAGCTGTCGCCGAAATCGCCGCGCAGCACGTCGCCGAGGAACGAGAGATACTGGACGATCAGCGGCTGATCGAGCCCCAGCTGCGCGCGCAGGGTGTCCATCTCGGCGGTCGAGGTCCCGACGGGCACCAGCAGCGTGACCGGATCGCCCAGCAGGCGCGTGACGAAGAACACGATGGTCATCACGCCCCAGATCGAGATCACCGCCTCGAGAAACTTGGTCAGTACGTAACGGGTCATGCTGGCTCCTGCCCGGCTGGGGCGGGGCGACGGCGCGCTGCTGTCGCTCTACCCCGGATTGATCTGTTTCTCTGCCTCACGAGCCGACTGTCCTCGCCCACTCTTCGTATGTGATTTTCACATACTAAAGGGTTACAGATGCGCGTCAAGAATTTGCGAAGACGTCGCGTCCTCCGCTCCGAAGCCGTTCAGGACCTGCTCTGACAGGCTTTTTAGGCTGTCATTTTCAAGGTCCAGACCGGCCAGAAGATCGTTCTCGGCCACGAAATCGCGGCCATATATGGCATTGCACAGGATCAGGCCAGCGGAATGCACCGGTGTCGGCACCCCCGCAAGCTTGCCCAGCGCCACGATGAAAGCGATGCCGAAGGGCACGTCTTCGGTGATGAAACGCGTGGACACGTCGCGCGGCCCCGGCGAGGTGCCCTTGCGGCGCGCCGCGATGGCCTGCGCCAGTTCGTGGACGCTGTCGGTGTCGGGCAGGTCGTCGTGGGACTTGCGATAGTGTTCCAGAGCGGTGCGGACGGTGACGCCCATCCGGTCGGCAAGGGCCAGACGTTCGGCATCCAGTTCCTCGACCAGCTGGCCCACCGCGGCGGTGATGCCGCCGTAATTGCTCCAGTCCTCGGCATTTTCGATGCGGGTGAAGTTCAACAGCGCGTTCGCCATGTGGAACGGCGGGTTGAGGTTGCTGAGCGAGATCGCGAACAGGTTCGGACAGACCCCGAAGCGGTCGCCGAACAGCGCGGCGGACAGGGCCACTCCCTCGTCCGCGCGGTCCGCCGGGATCGTCGCGACCTCCAGCATGTTCCGCAGCATCCCGATCCGCACCTTGCCGTCAGCCATCGGGCCGCCGGTCACGGTCGTCGCCCAGCAGGCGATCAGCGGCCGGATGCCGCGCGCCGCCAGCATCCGCGCAAGGTACAGCCCGCCGAGCGACGCCTGCGAGCTGATGATCACCGACTGATCTGCGCGCAGGTACGGCGCCACCGCATCCATCGCGGCGCGGTGGCCGTTGCCCCGCAGTGCGAACATGACGACATCGGCGTCGGCCACGGCCTCGGGACCGGCGGCAACCGCGACATCGGTGGTGATCTGGGCCAGACCCGCCGTGGTGATGGTCATGGGTCCTCCCTGCCCCAGCGAGCCGCGCGGCGACCACAACATTGCCGTGTGGCCCCGCTCGGACAGAAGCGCGGCGGCGCCTTGTGCAATGGGTCCGGAACCGATGATGGCGACGTGCATTTTATTTCCTTCGAAGCGCGGTCAGCATCCCGAAACGCTGCCGGTCGAGGCGTTGCCAGACAATGAATAGCAGCTATTCAGGCTGCCCTCTTCCATCCCTTGCTCAAATCGTAGTCTGATTGGCGCCAATCCGAAAGAGAGGCCGTCATGCTTGATTCCCGACCCACAGATTCTGGCACCCAAGCCGGTGTCGAACGCCTGCGCGTAGGCGTGGATTCGGGGGGAACGTTCACCGACGTGACGCTGTACAGCGAGACGACGGGCGAGTTCTTCATCTGGAAGGTATCGAGCACCCGCGACGATCCCTCGCGCGCTATTTCCGAGGGGGTGCAGCAGGCCATCACCGCATGGCGCGACGACGCCCCGACCGAGGTCGTCTATTTCGGGCATGGCACCACCGTGGCCACGAACGCCCTGATCGAGAAGCGCGGCGCGCAGACCGGGCTGATCACCACCCGTGGCTTCCGCGACGTGCTAGAGATCGCGCGGCAGGTCCGGCCGGGCCTGTACGACCTTGCCCACCGCCGCCCGACGCCACTGTCGACCCGCGACCTGCGATTCGAAGTGACCGAGCGCATGACCTACGAGGGCGCGGTGCAGGCCCCGCTGGACGAAGCCGAGGTCCGCGAGGCCGCCCGCGCGCTGAAGGCCGCCGGGATCGGCGCCGTGGCCGTCTGCCTGATCAACAGCTACCGCAACCCCGCCCACGAGGCCCGCATCCGCCAGATCATGGCCGAGGAATACCCCGAGGTCTTCCTGACCGTCTCGACCGAGATCGCACCGGAATACCGCGAGTTCGAGCGCACCTCGACCTCGGTGGTGAATTCATACGTCGGCCCGATCATCCGCGATTACCTTCAGAACCTCGTCGGCAAGCTGGAAGATCAGGGCATCGTCACCTCGCCAAACCTGACCCAAAGCACCGGCGGCGTGATCTCGTTCGCGCAGGCCCAGCGAGAGCCGGTGCGCACCATCCTGTCCGGCCCGGCCGCAGGCGTCATCGGCGCCACGCAGATCGCCAGCGCGGCGGGCTTCGACAACATCATCACCTTCGACATGGGCGGCACCTCGACCGACGTGGCGCTGATCGAAGGCGCCTCGCCCCGCATGGCGGCCGAGGTCGAGGTGCACGGCTATCCGCTGTCGATCCCGATGCTGGACATCGAAACGGTCGGCGCCGGTGGCGGGTCCATCGCACGGGTCGACGCGGGCGGGCTGCTGGAAGTCGGCCCCGCAAGCGCGGGCGCCAATCCGGGACCGGCCTGTTATGAAAAGGGCAACACCGAACCCACGGTGACCGACGCCAACGTTTTGTTGCAGGCGCTGAACCCGGTGTCGCTGCTGAACGGGCGGATGCCGATCTCGCAAGAGGCGTCGCGCAACGCCATCGCGGGGCTGGCCGACCGCATGGGCGTGGACGTGATGGACGCCGCAACCGGCATCCTGCAGATGGCGATCGCCAACATGGTCAAGGCGGTCCGCGTGATCTCGGTCGAGCGCGGCCACGATCCGCGCGACTTCGTCCTGATGGCCTTTGGCGGCGCCGGGCCGCTGCACGCGACGCGGCTTGCGCGCGAACTGGGCATCGGCCGGGTGCTGCTGCCAAAGACGCCCGGCGTGTTGTGTTCTCTGGGGCTGCTGCTGTCCGACCTGCAGACCAGCTTCGCCGCCAGCCGCCCGATGGTGCTGGAGGCAAGCGCGCTGGACGACGTGCGCGCGGTGTTCGAAGACCTGTCCGCGAAGTCGGCCGACTGGTTCGATGTCGAAGGCATCGCCGACGAGGACCGGGCGACGACCTGTTCCGTCGACGTCCGCTATGCCGGTCAGGGGCACCAGCTGAACGTGCCCTGCGACCCCGCCTTGGACGCAGAGGCGTTTGTCGCCTCGGTCCGGACCGCATTCGAGGCGCTGCATGAACAGATGTATGGCTACATCGTCGACGGCGAAGCGATGCACGTCACCACCTTCCGGATGGAAGCCTCGGCCCGCGTCCCCAAGGTCCCACTGGCCGAGCACGCCCCAGCGACCACCCCGCTTGAAGACGCGGTGCAGGACCATCGCGACGTGTGGCTGACCGAGGTGGGCGGCATGGTCCGCTGCCCGGTCTACGACCGCGACCGGATGGGTCCGGGCCACGTTGTCGAGGGACCCGCCATCATCGAGCAGTTCGACTCGACCGCACTGGTCCTGACCGGCCAGACCGCGACCGTCGACCGCTTCCTGAACATCATCATCGAGGGCTGAGCCATGAGCGACACCGTCACCGCCGTCAAAGCCGATCCGTCCACCGGCACGACCGCCGCGCTGGATCCGATCACCGTGTCGGTCATCGGCAGCGCCCTGTCGACCATCGTCGAAGAAATGTCCCGCGTGCTGGTGCGCGCTGGCTATTCCACCTCGATCAAGGAACGCAAGGACGTCTCGACCGCGATCATGGATGCGGACGGGCTGGCGCTGGCGCAGGCCGCGCACCAGCCGGTGCACCTTGGTTCGCTTCTGGGGATCACGCAGGAGGTGCTGGCCTCGTGCGATCCGGCGACGATCCGGCCGGGCGACATCTTCGTGGGCAACGACGCCTATACCGGCGGCGGCACCCACCTGAACGACATCACCTTTATCGAGCCGGTGTTCTCTGGCGACAGGATCGTCGCGTGGATCGCCAACATCGCCCACCACGCGGACTTCGTGGACCGCAGCCACCAGCATATCTTCCAGGAAGGCCTGCGCATCCCGCCGGTGCGCCTGTACCGCGAGGGCAAGATTCAGGACGACGTGCTGAACATGATCCTGCTGAATTGTCAGGTCCCGCACGAGCGCATCAACGACTTCCGCGCGCAAAGCGCCTCGAACCGCTTCGGCCGCACGCGGTTCCTTCAGCTGATCGAGAAATACGGCCTGACCACCGTGCAGGCCGCCAGCCGCGCCGTGCTGGACCACACCGAGGCGCGCACCCGCGCCGGCATCCGCCGCCTGCCCGACGGCGTCTACCGCGCCGAGGGTCTGCTGGACTCGGGCCGGTACGACCCCCTGGTGCCGCTGAAGGTCGAGATCACCATCGCGGGCGACGAGATCGAGATGGATTTTTCCGGCAACCCGGAACAGGTGCGCGCGCCGATCAACCTGACCTACATGGGTCTTCTGGTGTCGGCCTATTTCGCGATCATGGTGCTGGTCGACCACGAGGTCCCGCCGAACGCGGGCTTCCACCGCCCGATCAAGGTGAAGGCCGACAGCGGCACCATCGTCTGCTCGGCCCCGCCCGCCGCGGTCTATAGCCGGACGGACACCTCGGAACGGCTGTGCGACCTGATCTTCAGCGCGTTGGCCCCGGCCTGCCCGGAACGCGCGCTGGCGCCCTGCACCGGCCGCGGGCTTTTGACGCTGTCGGGGATAGACCCGCGCACCGGACGCTTCTACGTTTACAACGAAAGCATGGGCGGCGGCGAAGGGGCTCACATGACGATGGACGGGGCGGACGCGGTACAGATCCACGTATCGAACTCGCACAACATCCCCGTCGAGGTGGTCGAGGCCGAGTATCCGCTGCAGGTGGAAAGCTATGGCCTTGTCGCCGACAGCGCCGGCGCGGGCCGCTGGCGCAGCGGGCTGTCCTACCAACGCACCATCAAGGTCGTCGGACACGAGGCGAAGGCCGCCGTGGCGGGCAACTGCTTCCGCGATCCGGGCTGGGGTCTGGACGGCGGGCAACCGGGCGCGCTGGGCTACCGCGAGCTTTCCGAAGGCGTCGAGCCCTTCGTCAACGGGCGCGGCACGCTGCGCGACGGGCAGACCGCTCGGCTGGTGACCTCGGGCGGCAGCGGCGTCGGCGTCCCGACAACGCGCGACCGGGCGCTGGTGCGGCGCGATCTGGCCGAAGGCAAAATCTCTCAGACGGCGGCCCGCGACGTCTATGGGCTGTCGGAGAGCTGAATGAAGACGGACGCCGCGACCTCGCCGGACCACACGCCGGACCATGCGCCAGCCCCCTCGGCCGACGCGATGCCGGAAACCGTGGTCGAGCGTCTGCGGCGTGACATCTTCTATGGGCGGCTGGAGCCGGGCACACGACTGAAGCAGATCGTGCTGGAACGCCGCTACGGCTGCACCCGGATCGCGTTGCGGCAGGCGCTGGACGCGATGACCCGTCAGGGGTTGGTGGTACACGAGCCGATGCGCGGCTACAGCGTCGCGACCTTCGACCGGGCGACAGTGAAGAACCTGACCGAAGCCCGCGCCGTGGTCGAGGCCGAGTCGGTCGTGGGCGCCCTGCCCCACGTCGACGCGGACCTGATCGACCAACTGACCGGCCATGCCGAGCGGTTCCGCGAGGCCTGCGAGACCGGCACCACCGAACAGATCGGCGAGGCGAACATGTCGTTCCACCGCACGCTGATGAGCGCGGCGCCGAACCCCGTTCTGGCGGAACTGGCGTTCGAACTGCGGCAACGGCTGCCGATTGCGGTGTCACGCTCGATCAACACGCCCGAACGTATGAGCGTGCTGGCGGACCAGCATTTCCAGATGATCGAGGCGTTGAAGGCCCGTGACGCGGCAACGCTGCGCAAGCTTGTCTGGGATCACATCGCCTACGCTGGCGACTGACCGCCGCCCGGTCAGGCGCTGGCCCGCGCCTGTTCCGCATCCTCCCATTCGTCGCCCAGCAGTTCGGGCTCGTCATAGGCTTCCAGCCGGGCGTAATGCTCGGCCACGTCTTCGACGAACAGGCTTTCGGTGATCCCGCGCACCATCCGGTCAGCCCCCTCGCTGACGGCGGGAATGTCCCCGGTCAGCTTGCCGTGGCTCAGCGTCGCCGGGAAGTTGAAGCCGTAGATGCTGGACAGCATCGGGCACGCGCCCGGCTCTTTCTCGGTCAGTTCGAAGTGATCGCCCAGCACCGGCGAAAACGCCAGACCGTCCTGCGCCCGCGCGCCGTCCACCTTGCCATCGCGCCACAGGCGGACATGGGGGGCGATCAGGGCCAGTTCGGGCCGCTGTTCGAAATCCACCGCGAAGCCGGTCGCGAAGATCGCGTAGGCGGTGCGGAACTCGCCGCGCGGGGTCGAGATCACCAGCCGGTCGCCGTCCTCGCGGAAGCTGTCCAGCCGGGCGCCGAACCAGAAGCGCGCGTTCTCGTGCTGCGACACCCGCAGCGTCGAGTTGCGCGGCGGCGGGGTCTGGCAGCGGCCGATGTAATCCTGAAACTTCCATTTCCAGTCGTCGGGCAGCCCGCGGAAGCCGTGCGTCATACCGGGCGAGCCGACGCCCATACCCTTGTTGATGGTCGGCATCCGGTCGCGACGGATCAGGATGTCGACCCGCTCTGCCCCGGCTTCCAGCGCGGTCGCGGCGTTGTCCATCGCCGAGGCCCCTGCCCCGACGACCACCACCGGCTTGCCGCGCAGGGCTTCGAAGTCGATCTCGTCGGCGGAGTGGGCCCAGAACTTCGGGTCGATGTCACGCACGGCAGGTGGGACGTAGTTGCCGCCCAGACCGTCGCGCCCGGTGGCCAGCACCAATTTGCGCGTCAGCACGCTTTCGGTCCGGCCCGCGACCGACAGCGTAACCTCGATCAGCCCGTCCGGCCCTTCGGCCAGCCCCGTCATCCGCGCGTCATTGACCACCGGCACGTCCATCACGCGGCGATACCACGTCAGATAGTCCATCCAGTCGGCGCGATCGATGCGGCCCAGCGCGTCCCATGCCTTGCGGCCACGGGTCGCCTCGAACCACGCGCGGAAGGTCAGCGACGGCAGGCCATAGGCCGGCCCCGTCAGTTGCTTGGGCGAGCGCAGCGTTTCCATCCGGGCGATGGTGATCCACGGCCCCTCGCGGCCCTCGGGGGCCATGTCGTACAGGACGTGGTTGCGGATGCCGTGGCGGCGCAGCGCGACAGAGGCGACCAGCCCGCACATCCCGGCGCCGATGATCACCACGTCCCGCACCTGCTGGCCCGCGACGGTGCGCTGCGGCACCCAATCCTTGCCGTCGAAATTCAGCCGGTCGAGATCCTCGCGAAGGCGCGCCTCCAGCCCGTCGAGGCCGCCGCAGAAAAGGTCGTTGGTCATGTCACGCGCTCCCGGATGATTCGTCTCAGCATAGCTTCGCCGCTCATGCGATTTCAGCATTCATATATTCTTCGCATCCGTTTTCAACATATATGACCGTTTTTTGCCCCTGCGTCGGCTCGATTTGCTCTTTATGCAAAAAACGACTTTCAAACACACCCAGATTGGCGCCAATATCAGGCAGGCCCGATACCGCAAGGATACCCGAATGCCGACAGTCACCATCGATGGCGCCACGTTCAACTACGCGGTCGCCGGAGAAGAGAACAAGCGCACGATCTTCACCCTGCACGGCGGACGCGGCGCCGGCGATCACAAGAGCGATTTTGCCACCTACTCCAAGCTGGCCGACGAATACCGCGTGATCAGCTTCGACCAGCGCGGCCACGGCAAGTCGTCTGAAACGCCCCCCTTCACCTTCAATCAGCTGGCCGACGACGTGGAATTGATGCGCAAGCACTTCTGCGGCGACGACCAGTGCATCGTGATCGGCGGCTCGTTCGGCGGCTTCATCGCGCTGACCTATGCCGTCCGCCATCCCGGCAGCTATTCCCACCTTGTCCTGCGCGGCACCGCGCCCAGCTTCCAGACCGAGGTGGAAGCGATCGAGATCATGAAGGAACGCGCCCACCGCGTGCCCAGCCTGACGCCCGAGATGATCGACAAGCTGTTTTCGGACCGGGTGGAAAGCGACCTTGAGTTCCGGCTGATCTGGCTGGCGATGCAGCCGCTGTATTCCGAGAACTTCAACGCGCAGGCCGCGTTCGAACGGACCCGCGACATGGACGTGCACGTCTGGCCGCACAACGATCTCTATAAGAAGGAAGAGTGGGAGCAGTGGGACGTCCGGCCGCAACTGGACAAGATCACCGCCCCCACGTTCATCATGGTTGGCGAAAACGACTGGATCTGTCCCCCGTCGCAGTCGCAAGCCATCAAGGACGGTATCCCGCACGCCGAACTGCATGTCGTGCCGGACGCGAACCACGCCGTCCATGCGCAGAAGTCCGAGGTCGTGCTGCCGCTGCTGCGCACGTTCCTGAAAACCTGACCGACAACCAGAACCGGGGACCACAACCCCGAAAACCCCGACCCGAAACCCGACAGAGGATCCCATCATGACTTACTTGGCCCGAACGGCACTTTCCTCGCTGGCGCTGTGCGCCGCGCTGTCCAGCCCCGCGCTGGCCCAGCAGAACGATGACGATACGCTGATCATCGCGCTGGGCAGCGACGTGAACACGCTTGACCCGCACATGACCGCTTCGGTCGGCACGGACCTTAGCGTCGCCAGCCACTTCTACCCGGCGCTGGTCATCCGTGGACCCGACATGAAACTGCAGGGCGAGGTCGCGACCTCGTGGGAAGCCGTCGACGACCTGACGTGGCGCTTCACCCTGAACCCCGACGCGGTCTTCGCCAACGGTGAACCGATCGACGCCGAAGCCGTGAAGGCGAACCTCGAGCGCGTGACCGACCCCGAGCGCCAGTCGCGCATCTCGTCGTGGTTCCGCGTGATCTCGGAAGTGAACGTGATCGACGCGACGACCATCGAACTGAAGACAGAAACCCCCTCGGCCGCTCTGGCCGACCAGCTGTCGATGTTCTTCCTTGTGCCGCCCGCATGGGCCGCGGAGAACAACCCGGCCAACGAAGTCAGCGCCGGTGGCCGCTATATCCTGACCGAGCGCGTGCCCGGCAGCAGCATCACGATGGAAGCGAACCCGGACTACTGGGGCGAGGAGCCTCCGTTCCAGACCGTGATCTTCCAGATCATCCCCGAAACCGCCGCCCAATCCGCCGCCCTGCGCGCCGGCGAGGTCGACTTCATCGAGGGCTTCCCGGTCAACGAGGTCGAGCTTCTGAGTGCAGAGGACGGCATCGAGGCGGACGCCATCAGCTCGACCCGCTCGGCCTTCCTGAAGATCAACACCTTCAAGCCGCCGATGGACAACAAGCTGTTCCGTCAGGCGCTGAACTACGCGGTCGACAAGGAAGCCATCGCGCAGTCGCTGTACGGCGGCGCCGCCGAAGTGTCGGCCTGCCAGTGGATGACCGACGACTACTTCGGCTTCAACGCGGACCTCGAGCCCTACCCCTATGACCCGGAACGCGCGATGGAACTGATCGCGGAATCGGGTGTGGACCTGAGCGAGCCGCTGACCTTCGAAGTGCCGGTCGGTGTCTACGTGCAGGGCGAGGAAGCCTCGCAGGTCATCGCCGCGATGTTCGAGGCCGTCGGCGTGCCGACCACCCTGAACGAGATGTCCTTCGGCGCGTTCATGGAAAAGCACGTTCCCGCCAAGGACCTCGGCCAGATGGCCTATCTGACCTACGCTTGGGCCACGCTTGATGCCGACGGCATCCTGGGTCTGACCGAGCCGGGCACCGCCTACGACTACTGGAACAACGCCGAGTTCGGCGAGTACTTCAACGAAGGCCGTTCCAGCACCGATCCCGAGGTCCGTATGGAAGCCTATCGCAAGGCGACCGAGGTGATGTGCGACGACGCCCCGGCGGTGTTCCTGTACGCCCAGCCGGTGACCTACGCGCTCAGCGACGCCGTGACGTGGGAAGCCCGCGGCGACGACTGGAAGCGCGCTTGGGACTTCGCCCCGAACTGATCGTGACCGTCCTGTCCCCCGACCCCGGGGGGCAGGACCACCCCGGCGGGACGACCGCGCCCCGCCCCCTTTTCGGCATTTCCTTTCCCCGACACGATGCGCGCCCGCGCACTGGATGGATGACGGCTATGGAACTTTGTGAAATCAAGAGCTTTCTGGCCATTGCCGACCTTGGCAGCATCTCTCGCGCGGCGCTGCGGCTTGGGGTTCCCCAACCGACGCTCAGCCGCCAGATCAGCCGGCTTGAACAGGACCTCGGCGCCGCGCTGCTGTACCGCCACGGTCGGGGCGCAAGCCTGACCGACACCGGGCGGCAGTTCCGCGAAAAGGTCGTTCCGCTGATTCAGGATCTCGAACGCCTGCGGACCGAAATCTCGGCCCGCGCGGGCACCGACGCCGGGACCGTGCGGCTTGGCATCCCGCAATCGGTCAGCCGTTCGATCGCGGCCTCTGTCGCGGCCAGTTTCCACCGCCAGTGCAGCCCCGCCCGGCTTCAGCTGGTCGAAGCGAACAGCAGCACGCTTGCCGAATGGCTGGCCGACGGCGAGGTCGACGCTGCCATCTTTTACGAACCCCACAAGGCACCGCATATCTCGGTCGAGCCGGTCTTCTCGGAAGAGCTGTTCCTGATCACCGCCGCCGGTCCGGCGCAGCCCGCCGGTCCCGCGCGCATCGCCGACATCGACCCCGGGCGCCTGATCCTGACCACCGACGGACAGGGCCTGCGCCGCAGCATCGAAGCGGCCTTCGACGATGCCGGTCGCGCGCTGGACGCCGCGATGGAGATCGACTCGATCGCGGCGGTCAAGGAACTGATCGAGACCGAGGGTTTCGTGGGCATCCTGCCCTTCGGCGTGGTCCACCGCGAGGTCGAGGCCGGACGCCTTGCCGCCCGCCCGATCCTCGCCGGCGTGCCGATGACGGCAGAACTGGTGGTGGGGACCGCCCTATCGCAGCCCGTCACCTCGGCCACGCGACAGTTGTTGCGCATCATCGGCACCGAGGTCTCGACCTTCACCGCGCGCGGCATCCTGCGGGGCCGTGCCCGGCGCATGGGCACCGCCGCGCCGACGGAAGAGCGCCCTGCCCGGGCGCTGCACGCCTAGGCGGCGCCTTGACCGGGTTTGTCTTCTCCGTCGGCGTCGAAGTCGTGGATGTTCTTCAGGATCGCCTCGAGATCGCGCACATCCCGCTCGCGGTAGCCGGGAAGACCCACCTTCGACGCGTCGGCCATCGCCTGGATCAGCAGCGGCATCACGGGCGAACCCGGCACGCCGACCGGTGTCACCACGCCCCAGAGATAGGGGATGTGAACGCTCAGCGGGCGCACCGCCAGCCCTTCGATGTTCTGGATGATCGGCGACACGGGTTCCAGCAACGCGGCGCCGAGGCCCGCCTTGACCATCTGAAGCGCCGCCGCGGACGAGTTGGTGCGGATGACCGAGGGCGTTTCCAGATGCACCCGCTCGATCGCCGCCGAGATCCGTCCCAGCACGCGGTAGGGATTGAGAAGCGTCACCAACTGCCAGTCGGCAAGGTCGGTAAGGTCGATCGTCTCTTTGCGGGCCAGCGGCGCGTCCTCGGGCAGGACGCAGACACAGGACACCTCGGCGATCCACTGCACTTCCAGACCGGGGTGGTTCAGCGGCATCGACGCGATACCGATGTCCGCCGCGCCCGAGGCGACGGATTGGATCACCGCCTCGGAGGTCTGGATGCGCACGGTGACGTTTGGCGGCAGGTTGCCACGCTCTTTCAGGATGCGCAGCGCCGAGGGCACGATGGTCGATGCCATCGCGGCGGTCGACACGATCTCGACGGACTCGGTGCGCCGGGCGGACATGTCCTCGGCCCGAAGCCGGGTGCGGCGCGCGTCGTCAAGCAGCCGCTCGACCTCGCGATAGAAACTGACGCCATTCTCGGTCGGAGTGATCCGGCGGCCGTAGCGGGTGAACAGGTCGAACCCAAGGTCGCTTTCCAATTCCTGGATCAGGCGGCTGACCACCGGCTGGCTTTTTCCAATGACCTTGGCGGCCCCGGTGACCGAGCCCGTGGAAATCACGGCGGCAAATGCCTCGAGTTGCCGAAGGTCGAAAAGTCGTTCGCTGTCCATGAAAATCCCGCCTTGATCAAAGCCTTCATACAATCGGTCGTCCGGCGCGTCAAAACTCCTGAACCTGTAACGCAACGCCTGCGCCAAAGCCGTCTCTTTATACCTATAGGACATTTGCACTTGAATCACATGCTATTTTCGCATCAGATCACACCGTCCGGCGAAAGACCGGATCTGCAACGAAAACAGGGCAATTGACCGCGCTTATGGACGATACTCAGACCGACACCCCGCCATCGCACGTCGGCCCGCGCCCCGAGTTCGCGGATGGCACGGACGCCGCGCGCCAGTCGGTGATCTCTCCGGTACAGACCCACGGGCTGGACAGCGACCTGCGGCGGGCGCTGGTCGCGCGCATCTGCGCGATGGCCGGGCAGGACGACCTTGCGGCCCGCTACCGCGCCGAGATGCAGGACACCACCTTTGCCGCGATCGCCGAGGGCGCCGAGGCCGGGACCGATCCCTTCCTTGCCGCAATCCTGCGCCACGCCGATCACGTCACCACCCGCCCCATCGACAGCACCGCCGCACATATCACCGCGCTTGAAGACGCGGGCCTGACGGCTGCGCAGATCGTGGCGCTGTCGGAACTGATCGCCTTTGCGAACTATCACGCCCGCGTCCACGCCGGACTGGCCCTGCTGGGAGCCCCGTCATGAGCACCGGATTCACCATGCGCCCCCTCGTCTGGCACCCACACATCGCGCCGCTGGAGATGGAGGACGCAAGCCCCGCGCAACTGGAAGCGATGCAGGTGACGCCCTCGGGCGGCAAGGTGTCGCCCTATGTGCGGACGCTGGCCCACGACCCGGAATCCTATGCCGCGCGGACCAAGTTGTATAACCTGGTGATGTACGCCAAGGGCGGTCTGGCGAACGAGTGGCGCGAGCTTGGCGCGCTGGTCGCGTCGCGCGTGAACGGCTGCGTCTACTGCGCGTCGGTCCACGCCAAGCGGCACATGCAGATCACTGGCGAAGACACCGTGGTGAAAGAACTTTACCTCAAGGGGCTCGACGGCGACTTCGACGCGAAGACGCGCGCGGTGATCGCCTTTTGCCGCGATCTGTCGGCCACACCTTCGACCGCCACCGCGGACCAGGTCGCGACGTTGCGCGATCTTGGGTTCTCGGATGACGACATATCGGACCTCGTCCATTCCGCCGCGATGTTCGGCTGGGCGAACCGGTTGATGCACACGCTGGGGCACGCCGTGCCCAGCGACAAGAAATAAGGAGACCGCGCCGTGCCTGAACACGCATCCGGCGGCCACACGCTGCGGGTCGGCGCCGACACCGGCGGGACCTTCACCGACATCACCTTCTTCGACCCGGCGACGCAAAAGCTGACGGTCTGGAAGGTGTCCAGCACCACCGGCGACCCGTCCGAGGCCATCGCCACCGGCATCCGCGAGGGGCTGGAGCATTACGGCCGCGACGCGGGCGAGATCGGCTATGTCGGTCACGGCACCACGGTCGCGACCAACGCGCTGATCACGGGACAGTTCGCCCGCACCGCAATGGCGACCACCAAGGGCTTCCGCGACGTGATCGAGATCCGCCGCCAGATGCGCCCGGACCTGTATGACCTGCAACAGGTCAAACCCGCCCCCCTGATCCCGCGCGACATGCGGTTCGAACTGGACGAGCGGGTCGATTTCGACGGCTCGGTCCGTCAGCCGCTGGACCCCGAGGCGGTCCGTGCGCTGGCGCGCGAGATGAAGGCGCAGGACGTCGAGGCGGTCGCCGTCGGTTTCCTGTTCTCGTACCTGTTCCCCGGTCACGAAGCCGAAGCGAAGCGCATCCTTGCCGAGGAACTGCCGGACGTCTTCATCTCCACCTCGTCGGAGGTGGCTGCGGAATACCGCGAATACGAACGCTTCTCGACCACCGTGATCAACGCGGCGCTGGGGCCGGTGATGCAGGGCTATCTGAACCGCCTGCGCCCGCGCCTGCGCGAGCTGGGTATCGCCGAGGACCCGCACCTGACCCAATCGAACGGCGGCGTGATCTCGGCGACCGAGGCCGCGACTTACCCGGTGCGGACGGTCCTGTCCGGCCCCGCCGCGGGCGTCATGGGCGCGCGAGAGATCGCGGTCGCCGCCGGGATGCCCGACGTGATCACCTTCGACATGGGCGGCACATCGTCCGACGTCGCGATGATCTCGGGCGGGCGGCCGCAACTGGCGACCGACACCGAAGTACATGGCCATCCGCTGAAGGTGCCGATGCTGGACATCCACGCCGTTGGCGCGGGCGGCGGCTCAATCTCGGCTGTGGACAGCGGCGGGCACCTCAAGGTCGGCCCGCGAAGCGCGGGCGCCGTGCCGGGGCCGGTGTGTTATGGCAAGGGCAATACCGAGCCGACCGTGACCGACGCGAACGTCGTCCTGCAAGTGCTGAACCCCACCCACCTTCTGGCCGGGCGGCTGGAGATCGACCGCGACGCCTCGGTCGCCGCGGTTCAGCGGCTGGCGGACCGGCTTGGGCTGGGCGTGATGGAAACCGCGCAGGGCATCATCTCGGTCGCGACGGCGAACATGGCCAAGGCGATCCGCGTGATCTCGGTCGAGCGCGGCCACGACCCGCGCGACTATGCGCTAATGGCCTTCGGCGGCGCAGGCCCGCTGCACGCGGCGCGGCTGGCGCGCGAACTGGACATGCCGCGCATCCTGATCCCGCGCAATCCCGGCATCCTGTGCTCGATGGGCCTGCTGCTGACCGATCTGAAATCCTACTTCTCGCTGGGCCGCATGACCCCGCTGGACGCCGACCGGATCGACAGCATCTCTGCCGACTTCGCCACGCTCGACGCCGAGGCGGACGCTTGGTTCAAGCGCGAGGACATCGCCCCCGACGCACGCGAGACCGCGCGCACGCTGGACCTGCGCTACGAGGGACAGGCCTTCGAACTGTCCGTCGACTGCCCCGAAGGGCCGGTGACCCCCGACCTGCTGGCCGAGGTGCGGCGGCGGTTCGAGGACGCGCACCGTCAGGTCTATGGCTATGCCTCGCCGGACGAACCGGTGCACATCATCGCGATCCGCCTTGTGGCGACCGGCAAGGTCGACAACGCGCGGCTTGTGACCTCGGACCCCGCGACCACGCCGGTGTCGGACGCCCAAACCGGCACCCGCGACGTGTGGCTGCCCGAAACGGGCGCCTTCACCCCCTGCCCGTTGTACGACCGCGATCTGCTGGGCCCCGACCACGTCATCGACGGCCCCGCCATCGTGGAACAGATGGACACCACCGTGTTCCTGCTGCCGGGCCAGCGCGCCACCGTCGACAGCTATTTGAACCTCGTGATCGAGGAGACCGCAGAATGACCGCAGACCAGACGCTTGACCCGATTACCGTCGAGGTGATCGGCAACGCGCTTTCCACCGTGGTAGAGGAAATGGGCCGCGCCCTGATGCGCGCCTCGTATTCGGCCAACATCAAGGAACGCCGCGACTGTTCCGCCGCGATCTTCGACACCGAGGGTCATGTGATCGCACAGGCGCAGCAGATCCCCCTGCATTTCGGCTCGCTGCTGGGCATCCTGCAGGAAACCGTCAAGCGCACCGACATGTCGCAGCTGCGGCCCGGCGACGTGTTCATCGGCAACGACGCCTTCACCGGCGGCGGCACGCACCTGAACGACATCGTGTTCCTTGAACCCGTGTTCTACGACGATGCGCTGGTCGCTTGGGTGGCCAACATCGCGCACCATTCCGACTTCGTGGACCGGGGCCATGCCCACATCTTCCAGGAAGGTCTGCGAATCCCGCCGGTCAAGCTGTACCGCGAGGGCGTGCTGCAAGACGACGTGATGAACCTTGTGCTGCTGAACTGTCAGGTTCCGGACGAGCGGGTGAACGACTTCCGCGCCCAGTACTCGTCCAACCGGCAGGGTCTTCAGCGGTATCAAAGCCTGTGCGAACGCTATGGCGTTGCCAAGCTGCACGCGGCGCAGAATGCCCTTCTGGACTATGCCGAACGTAAGGCGCGCGCCGGGATCACCGCCATCCCGGATGGTGTCTACCCGTTCGAATGCGACTTCGACACCAGCCTGTGGCCCGATATCCTGCACCTGAAGGTGCTGGTCGAGGTCTCGGGCGACGAGATCCGCTTCGACTTCGACGGCTGCCCGGATCAGACGCGGTCCGGTCTGAACATGGTATTCACCGTGCTTCAGGCCTGCGTCTACCTTGTCGTCAAAAGCCTGATCGACCGCGACACCCCCGCCAACGCGGGCTTTCACCGGCCGATCCGGATCGAAGCGCCGTACGGCTCGATCGTCAACGCCGCTCCGCCGGCGGCGGTGTATTCGCGTCACGACGTGGCGCAGCGGCTGGTGGACATGATGTACGCCGCCCTTGCACAGGCGATCCCGGAACGCGTGCCCGCCGCCTCGACCGGCGTCACCGTGCAGACCATGAGCGGCATCAACCCGCGCACGGGCGCGTTCTATGTCTATAACGAAAGCATGGGCGGCGGCATGGGCGCGCGGGCCACGCTGGACGGGCTGGACGGGGTGCACGTAAACACCACGAACTCGGCCAACATTCCGGTCGAGGCGCTGGAGACAGAGCATCCGCTGCGGGTCGAGGCCTATGAACTGGTGCAGGATTCCGGTGGTCCCGGCCGGTTCCGGGGCGGCATGGCGATCCGGCGCAAGATCTCGCCCGTCGGCCACGCCGCCACGGCCAACCTTGGCGGCCCGCTGACCCGCATCCCCGCGTGGGGGCTGGACGGCGGCCATGACGGCAGCTTGTCGCACATCGAGATGTCGGCGGGCGCCGCGGCTCTGAAGGAACGCAACGGCGTGCTGACCGATGGCCAAAGCGCGGCGGTGCACACCTCGGGCGGCGGCGGTCAGGGCGACCCCAAACTGCGCGACCGCGACCTGGTACGCCGCGACCTGCGCGAGGGCCGGATCTCGGAGAAGGCCGCGAAAGAGATCTACGGTCTGGAGTGACCCGGTCCGCGTCGCTCTAACTGCGGCGTTCCAAGAACTGGTGGCCGAAGACGATCCCGGCGATGCGAACATGAAAAAGGGCCCCCGCGCAGAGGCCCATCTCTTTAATAAACGGGTCGACCGCCGGGCGGACTGTCCTTCAAGGACGTTCGTTAAGGTCCGCGGCACAAGCTTGGGGTTTCGCTTCGCCTTGGGGCTCTGCCATAAGCGCATCATGAAGAAATACGGACGCACATTTCATTTGCCCAATTCACCCGGCGTTGGGAGCGACGACAAGATCATTCAAGATCTTGCTCAATTGCGTGCGGCCCCCGAGGTTGTGTTCACCGAGAAAATGGATGGTGAAAACACGACCATTTTCTCTGGTGGCTGCCATGCGCGAAGCCCTGACAGCGGCTACCACCCATCTCGCGACTGGATGAAGGCGTACGCCGCTGGCATCTCACCAAGTCTCTCTGCCGATGAACGAATTGTTGGCGAGTATTTGTTTGCAAAGCACTCGGTCGCCTACGACCACCTTCCATCATACTTCCTTGGCTTTGCTTGGTTCGTTGGCGACGAGGTTCAAGGCTGGGACGATACGATAGAGAGGTTCACAGAATTGGGCATAGCGCCCGTGCCAGTCTTGCATCGGGGTCAGTTCAATGACGCTATGGTCAAAATGGTTTTGGAAAGCCTCGATCTTCAAAAACAAGAAGGCTTCGTTGTGAGATCAAGCGCGTCATTCCTCGAGCGTGAACAGCCGACTCATATCGCGAAGTACGTCCGCGAGGGCCACGTTCAAAGCGACACGCATTGGACCAAAGCCGAGATCGTCAAGAATGGGCTTCGTCGCACCAGCTGACGTTTGCCGTGCTTAATCATTCGGTTGGTTAGGTCTGGCGCAGTCATCAGACCGCCTGCCACAGCGGGTCCTACCGTGGTCCATCAAGGACAAGGGCCCTCCGCGCGGGGGCCCTTTTCCGTTCGCTGCAGCGGGGCAAAAATGCCCCGCCCGCTTGCCACACGCCGTCAGCCCAGTTCCGCCGCCCGCGCCAGCGAGTTGAACATGCCGATGCGTTGCAGGAACGACCTCCGGACGTCCGCGTCTTCCATACGGCGCGCCATCGCGTCGCGATAGGCGGCGCGGTCCTCGGGCGTCTTCGCCTCGAGGTCGCGCTTGTTCTGGATGGTGATGGTCTGGACGTGTTCCTCGGTGACCTGACGACGCTGCAGATCATAGCGGTTCAGTTCGTCGTCGCCCGCGTCGCCGTTCCAGACCGAGATCATCCGACCGGTCAGGTTCACCGCGTCATGGATGCCGCCGTTCATCCCCATTCCGCCCAGCGGGTTGTTGATGTGCGCGGCATCCCCGGCAAGGAAGATGCGCCCCTTCTGGAAAGTGTCCGCCACACGCTGGTGCACCCGGTACAGCGTCCGGTGCTCGACCGGCAGGTCCATGTCCGTTTTGGGCAAAACCTTTTGCAGCAGGCCGTCCCCATAGCCGGGTTCCAGTGCCTGATCGTCCGACATGTCGTTCGGAACCGGGAACATCACGCGCCACGCGGTCGGGATTTCTAGGAAGAAGTTCCACTGCTCGGGATCGGCCACGTAGGTGACGGTGTCGAGATCGGGCACCAGCGCCCGCAGATCCGCCGTCGTGGTGACGACAAGGAACCGCTCTGCCCACGTGAACCCCTCGAAACCGATGCCATTCGACTGACGCACGACCGAGCTTGCGCCGTCTGCGCCAATCAGCCAGCGGCCGGTCCGGGTGCGGGCCGCGTCGCCCTCTCCCAGCGTGACCGTCACGCCGGTTTCGTCCTGAGTCATTTCCTTGACCGGACTGTCGAAGCAAATCTCGAAATCGGGCTCGGTTCCAAGCTTCTCCAGCAAAGCGCGGCACAGGCGCCATTGTTCACACTGAAGCCGGTAAGGATGGTCCGTCAGGTCCGCGATCTCGCCAAAGTCGAACCGCCCCAGAAGTCCCTCGGAGCGCGAGCGGTACTGGACGTAGGGCGCGGCAAGGCCCTGCTCGATCAGCCGATCGGCCACGCCCAGTTCGGCCAGCATGTCCAAGGTTGGCGGGTGGAACGTGGAAGCCCGCGACTGGGTCGACAGGTCGCTTCCGGCCTCGAACACGGTCACGGGGATGCCAGCCTGCACCAACCGCGCGGCGGCAACCATGCCGACCGGCCCGGCCCCTGCGATGAGAACTCTGTTATCGGTCATGTCTTCCTCGTGGATCAGTATGAGAGAATGTCGGCCAAGTGCATCGAAAGGCCCAGAACCTGCGCATCGGCGCCGGCGATGCCTGCGACCGACAGGCCAACAGGGGCGCCGCGCGCGCCAAGCAGGGGAAGGCTGGACGCGCAGCCGCCCAGAAGATTGATGGCGGTGGGATTGCGCAGCATCAGCAGGTTGGCCACGCCATAGGCGGCGTCGTCCGCAAGGTCGTCGATACGCGGCGCGATGGTCGGGACGGTGGGCATCAGCAAGCCGTCATAGCCCTGCAACTCGGCCTGTAGCTCTGACACATAGGTCGCGCGGACCCCGTCCAGCCGGTCCTTCGCGTCTTCCGGAAGGTGTCCGGCCGCAAGGATGCGCCCCGCCACGCGCGGGTCGAAGCCGTCGGGGTCCGCGGCCAGCCGTTCCTTCTCGGCCGCGAAGGCCTCGATCCCAGGGTAGGCGCCGATCTTGCCCATTTCGGGCAGTCGGTCGAAGGCCGCAACGCGCTTGCGGTCCAGCGTGACGCCAGCAGCCTCAAGCCGGTCCAGCGCCGCCTCGAACGCCTCGGCGACGGTGTCGTCGATCCCGTCCGCCACGAAGTTGGTCGGCACCAAGACGCGCGGCGGCGCGGTGTAGGTCGCGTGCAAGATATCGGCGCCGCTCAGGACCCCGTGCAGCAGCACGCAATCCGCGAGGGTCGGCGCGATGGGGCCGATGGAATCCAGCGTCGGCGACAGTGGGTAGACCCCTTTGCGCGAAACCGTGTTTTGCGTCGGCTTGAATCCGGTCAGGCCGCACAGCGCCGCCGGGATGCGGACCGACCCGCCCGTGTCGCTGCCGATGCCAGCCGCCGCCATGCCATCGGTGACGGACACCGCCGCCCCCGAGGACGAACCGCCGGGAATGCGACGCGCAGCGCGGTCCCACGGATTCGCGGGCGTGCCGTGATGCGGGTTCAGGCCGAGGCCTGAAAAGGCGAGTTCGGTCATGTTCGTGCGCCCAACGATCACGGCCCCCTCAGCCCGCAACCGCGCGACGACCTCGGCATCGGCTTGCGCCGCCGGATCGCTGGCAAGCGCCACCGAACCGGCCATCGTCACGCGCCCGGCAATGTCGAACAGGTCCTTGACCGAGACAGGCACACCGTCCAGCCGCCCCAGCGGTTCACCGTCCGCCCGGCGCCGGTCGGACGCCTGTGCCTCGGCCATCGCCGTGTCGGCAAACACGTCGCGGAAGACGCGCGCTCCCTCGCCTTCCGGATCGGCGATCCGGTCCAGCGCGGCGGTCAGAAGTCGCACGCTTGTCGTGTCCCCTGCCGCGAGCGCGGCAAGGCAATGGGTCACACCCTGTTCCAGCATGTCAGATCACTTTTAGAATTGTGCTTCGGAAAGACTTGATATGCGCCTCGGCCGCTTGCCGCGCCCCGTCCGGGTCGCGCGCGCCGATGGCGCGCAGGATGGCCTTGTGCTCTTCGTGGACCTGTTCGACATGCGGCGCGTCGCTCAGCGACAGGAACCAGAACCGCGCCGAGCGATCCTGAAACTGGTCCAGCACATCCGCCAGAACCCTGTTGCCGCCGACACGGTTGGCCCACGAATGGAACGCCCCGTCCAGCTTCATCAGCGCCTCGATCCGCGCCTCGCCGCCAAGCTCGGCCTCGGCTTCGGTCAGGATGCGGCGAGGGTGTTCCAGCTGGTCCTGCGTCACCCGCTCGGCGGCGCGGGCGGCGCAATAGGGTTCCGTCACCAGTCGCGCTTCGATCAGTTCGGCGATCTCGTCTTGCAGCACGGGCCGGACCCGGACGCCCTTACGCGGCAGGATGTCGACCAGTTCCTCTTGCGCGAGACGGTGCAAGGCGTGGTGAACCGGCGTGCGTCCGATCTCTAGCTCTTCGGACAACTGCGCTTCGTTCAGACTAGCCCCGGGAGGATAGGCCGTCGTGACGATGCGGTGTTTGATGCTTTCATAGGCCTGGTCGACAAGCGAGATCCGCTTGCCGTCCTTGCCGGCATCTGCGCCGCGACGGATCACCGGGGCCATTGGGGTCAGTCCTCGAAATAGTGGATTTCGAACAGAACACAGCCGTTCTCGGACTTGAAAGGTCCGTGATAGGCCCCCGGCGGCCGCGAGGCATAGGTCGGGCCGGTGAAGGACTCGCCGCCTTCGCCGTTCTCGTCGTTGCCCACGGTCAGATCGCCCGACACAAGGAAGACCTCTTCGAAGTACTCGTGGACGAACGGCGACGTGGTGTAGACACCCGGCGCAAAGCGCAGCAGGCGCGACCGGTTTCCCTTGCCGTTCTCTTCGTCAAGGCTGCCCGCAAGGATCTTCTGCTCGATGCCCTCCGGGTAACCCGGCGGGACCTCCCAGCCTTCGTCCATCGAGACCCGGAAGAATTCGAGGTGCGGCTTGCTTGTCATGTTGCTCATCATCTGTCCTTCTATCTTACGTTCAGCCAAGCCTGTCAGTCGGCAATCTGCAATGCGTTGACGCCAAACTCGTGCCGCAAGGTGCGTTCCAGCACCGGGTCGACCAGTTCGAGGGCCATCTTCTCGGCGAAGTATAACGCTCCGATGATCGGGACGGTGCCGCAGAACATCACGCTGCCCGGCCCAAAGGTCCCGCCCTCTTCGGCGTACTGTTCCAGCAACATGTCCGGAGACATCAGCCCCGCCAGTGTGCCCTCCTGGTACAGCTGCCATTCGCCATCGCGCCAGACGAGCGAACGCAGGACCAGCTGGTCCCAGTGCCCGCGCAGGTCGTCCAGCTTCCACAGCGCGGCGCCGACCGGCTTGCCGCAAATCTGCTTGGACAGGGTGACACCCACCGCTTCCAGCTTGCGGTCGGTATGGTCCGATCCGATCCCGATGCACAGCGCGCCATCCGCGTTCACCAGCACGACTTCCGCCTCGCCCGTCGCTTCGCGCCCCACCACGTCCATCGCCGCGTCGACCGTCACCAGCGACGGAGCCAAGCGATAGAACATCGGCGTCCGGCGCGGGCGTGCGACACCGATTTCCTCCAGCTCCTTGATATGAGCCTCGACCGCCGCCGAATCGCGGCCCGCCCACCCGGCGATCACCAGCGACGCGGGGTCGATACTCACCAAGGTCGCCTCGCCAGAGGCGGCAGTACACTGGAATTCCAGGGAGTTGGTGGACATGGGATCTCCGCATTCATTTGTGATGTATCACTGTATGGATTCGCACCATTCCAGCGTCAACGCAAAAACGAAATTCTCAACAAAACACGCTACAACCGCTCTGCCGAGCAAACATAATCGTGCGTGAAGTGCATATAATTTCATCGAGGTAAGTAATTTTCAGCCCTATTTCGCGAGGTTTTCCGAAATTCTGGCCTTCCCCTTGCGCGAAACAGATTGATACGTCATCACTGTGAAGTATCACAGATACAAAGGATCGCCACACAGGCGACCCCAAACAACAGGAAGGTCTTTCATGTTCCTCAGAAATTGCAGCTACGCCGGGCTGACGGCCCTTGGCCTCCTTAGCGCGACCGGCCCCGCCGCCGCGCAGGATTCGGTCGACCTGACCGTTGCCTCCTTCCGCGCCGGATCCAGCTGGTTCGTCTATTCCGCGACGATCGGCGAGATCCTTCGCGACGCCCTGCCGGAAGGCTCCACCATCGACACGCCCCCGCTGGGCGGCGGCCATGCAAACGTGCGCCTTGTCGGCGCCGGTCAGGCGGACATCGGCCTGAGCCACGCGATGACAAACAGCTGGGCCGCCGAGGGCATCGTTGCCTACGACGCCCCGATCGAGAACATCCGCGCCCTGATGGGTGGCCTTGATGTCTACTTCCTGAACGTCACCGCCGCCGGTGCCGAACCGGGCACGACGGTGTCCGAGTACTTCACCGAGGTGAACCCCGAGGCCGTGATCGGCCTGAACCCGCCGGGCAGCGTCGCGACCTTCGCGGGCGAACTGCTTCTGGCCGAGGCCGGAGCCTCGGAAGACGAGCTTGAGGCAACCGGCGGCCGCTACAACTACATCCCGATCCCCGACACCATCTCGGGCTTCGCGGACGGCAGCGTCAGCGCCACGCCGCAGATGATCACCATCGGCCACCCGATGACCACCGAGATCTCGCAGACCTCGGACGTCGTGCAACTGACGCCCTCGCCCGAGTTGCTGACCACCATGACCGAGAAATACGGCTTCGGCACCGCCGTCCTGCCGGCCGGGTCGTTCCGCGGTCAGGACGCGGACATCACCCTGCCCTCGTCGACCACGACGCTGATCGCCTCGACCGACCTGTCGGACGACGTGGCCTATACCATCGTGAAAGCGCTGGTCGAGAACACCGAACGTCTGGTCGCCGGTCACGGCGCGCTTGCGGACTTCGATCCCGAGAACGCATGGCGTCCCGAAGTCGTGAACCTGCCGCTGCACCCCGGCGCAGAGCGTTATTTCCGCGAACGCGGCTGGATGGAATAAACTGACCCGGCCCGCGCGTTCCGGCGCGCGGGCCAAACGACCCCGAATTCCTGGAACGTGTCCGGAGCCCTCGAATGAAACGCATCGCTACCGCCACGGCCCTTGTCTGGGCGCTGTTCCAGATCTGGATCTGGTGGGACAGGGAACTGGACCTGATTTTCGTGCGCTCCGCGCACCTTGGGCTGGCGATGGCGACCGGCGCGGCGATGCTGGCTGCGCGAAGTACCCGTCGCGCCGAGCAGGTCATCCTGCTGTTGATCGGCGTGCTGTCGCTTGTTCCGCCCCTGTATCACTATCTTGGCCACGACCGCTGGCTCAGCCGGATCTCTGGGCTTGATCCGGTCTACGCGATGGACTTCGCCACTGCCGCGGTTCTGCTGCTGACGCTTGGCGCGCTTGCGTGGCGACTGGTCGGCAAGGGCATGGTCTTCGTCGTCGCCGCCTTCGTGATGTACCAGCTGTTCGGCGGTTCGCTTCCCGGAGACTTCGGCCACCGTCAGGACAGCATCGGCCTGTTCGTCGACCAGCAGTTCATGTCGATGGAAGGGATCTATGGCATCCCTCTCGGGATCTCGGTGTCGGTCGTCTTCTACTTCATCCTTTTCGCCGCCGTGTTCGAACTGTTCGGCGGCGGCAAGATGATCGTCGACCTGGCGCTTGCCATGACCGGGCGCTATCGCGGCGGCCCGGCGAAAGCCGCCGTTGTCGGCTCGGCCCTGACCGGGCTGGTGTCTGGCAGCGCGGTCGCCAACGTCATGAGTTCCGGTATCTTCTCGATCCCGCTGATGAAGCGCGCGGGCTACAAGGCGACCTTCGCCGGCGCGGTCGAGGCGGTCGTGTCGACCGCCGGGCAGATCATGCCGCCGGTCATGGGCGCCGCCGCCTTCATCGTGGCCGACATGCTGCGCATCCCCTACACCCAGATCATCACGGCGGCCGCCCTGCCCGCGCTGCTGTACTTCGCGTCGGTCTTCATCACGGTCGACTTCACCGCCCGCCGCGACCGGCTTCCGCTGCTGTCGCTGAAAGAGATGACGCCAGCCGCCCAAGTACTGCGCACCTACGGCCATATGCTGCTGCCGCTGGGGTGGCTCGCATGGCGCATCGTCAGCGGCTACAGCGTGTCCAGCGCCTGTATCGAGGGCATCATTGCCACCGTGGTCATCGGCAGCTTGCGCGGCACCACGCGGCAGAACGTGAAGGACATCGTCCTGAGCCTGTCCACCGGGGCGCAGCGCGCGGTCAGCGTCGCCATCCCCTGCGCGCTGGCCGGCGTGATCGTGGGCGTGGTCGCCTTCACCGGGATCGGCACCAAGTTCACAGGCATCATCGTCGACCTGTCGGAAGGCTCGATCGCGCTTGCGGTGCTGCTGACAATTGCCGCCGCCATCGTGCTGGGGTTCGGGATGCCCACGACCTCCGCTTACGTGATGTCGGCGATCCTGCTGGCGCCCGCGATGATCAGCATCGGCTTCGACCCGCTGGCGACGCACCTGCTGCTTTTGTACTTCGCCGTGCTGGCGATGGTCACCCCGCCGATCGCCTTGGCGGCCTATGCTGCGGCGGGCATCGCCGAGGCGCCCGCGAACAAGACTGGCTGGGTGGCCTTCGGCCTGTCGGTACCGGTGATGCTGATCCCCGTCATGTTCCTGTACCGGACAGAGCTGCTGATGGTCGGCACCGTCCCACAGATCATCGGGGCGACGCTGATCACCATCGTCGCGCTGGTGGCTTCGTCCGCCGCTTCGACCGGCTGGCTGTTCACACGGCTTTCGGTGCCCGTTCGCGCACTTCTGGCGGTAAGCGCGGTGCTGATGGTGCTGCCGCGCGACAACTTCCCCTACTGGGCCGTGGGTGGCGCGCTGTTGGGTGCTGTGGCCGTCGTTTCGTGGCTTCGCAGGCCGCACGAGCCAGTGCCGGACCGGGGCATCGCTGCCGACGCTACCGAAGCCGCTTCGGGCGCATAGGCGGTCCCCGGACGCCGCTACGCCTTGACTTTGCGCCGGATGTGGATATGTCGGGCGGGTCGCTGCGCTGCCGCGTGAGTATGCCGCGCCCAACACCCTGCCCCGACCGGGCCGGAACCGGGCCATCAGCGACGCCAGACTTCAGTTCCCCATCACGCAGGGTTCCTGACGCGACGGCCGGACAGTACGGGACACGCCCGCACATCCCGAGGCCAGCGCCAACCCTACGCGGCCGCACACCCTGTGCGGCCCTGTCCATCGGTCACGTCCGTGTGGCCATGAAGGAAGACACTTGCTCGATTTCGACATGCTCGGCCTTGCGCCGACTCTGAACGCCGCGCTGAAGCGCGCCGGCCTGACCGAACCGACCCCGATCCAGAACCAGGCGATCCCGCTGGCGATGGACGGCCATGACGTGCTGGGCCTTGCCCAGACCGGCACCGGTAAAACGCTGGCCTTCGGCCTGCCGCTGATCAACACGCTGCTGGACCAGCCCGGCAAGCCCAAGCCGAAGACGGTCAAGGCGCTGATCCTTGCCCCCACCCGCGAGCTGGTGAACCAGATCGCCGACAACCTGCGTCCGCTGACGGAAGGGTCGAAGATCTTCGTCGCCACCGTCGTGGGCGGCCAGTCGATCAACCGCCAGATCGGCGTCCTTGCCCGTGGCGTGGATGTGCTGGTGGCGACCCCCGGTCGCCTGATCGACCTGATGGATCGCGGGTCCGTCGACCTCAGCCAGACCCGGCACCTTGTGCTGGACGAGGCTGACCAGATGCTGGACCTTGGCTTCATCCACGCGCTGCGCCGGATCGCGCCCAAGCTGGGCACGCCGCGCCAGACCATGCTGTTCTCGGCCACCATGCCGAAGCAGATGGAGGAACTGTCGCGCGCCTATCTCAACAACCCGCGCCGGGTACAGGTCAGCCCTCCGGGCAAGGCCGCCGACAAGATCACCCAGTCGGTGCACTTCGTGGAAAAGCCGGGCAAACCCGGCAAGCTGCGCGAGATCCTGTCGCGCGATCCCGATGCCCTGACGCTGGTGTTCTCGCGCACGAAACACGGCGCCGAGAAGCTGATGAAGGGTCTTGTCGCGGACGGCTACAACGCCGCCTCGATCCACGGCAACAAAAGCCAGGGCCAGCGTGACCGCGCCATCAAGGCGTTCCGCGAAGGCTCGATCACCACGCTGGTCGCCACCGATGTCGCCGCGCGCGGCATCGACATTCCCGGCGTGTCCTATGTGATCAACTACGACCTGCCCGAGGTGCCGGACAACTATGTCCACCGCATCGGCCGGACCGCGCGTGCGGGCCGCGAGGGCGAGGCAATCGCCTTCTGCTCGACCGAAGAAGCGGACCTGCTGCACCAGATCCAGAAGCTGATGAAGATCGAGGTGCCGGTGGCCAGCGGCGACAGCCCGCTGGAAAACGGCGCACCGGGTCGCAGCCGCAAGCCCTCGAACCGCCGTGGCGGTGGTGGTGGTGGCGGTGGCCAGCACAAGCGGGGCGGCGGCAAGCCGCAGGGCCAGAAGTCGAAGGGCGGCAAGCCCGAGGCCGCGAACGCCGACGGGGCGAACGGCAATCGCCGTCGCCGGTCGCGGGGTCGCCGTCGCGCGGCATAATCGCAGAGAAGTTCGGAACCCGGCGGCTTAGGCCGCCGGTTTCATTTCGGCGTCCAGCAACAGCAGGTCATCCGCCGACCACCCGTCGCAGATCGACTGCGGCGGCAGGCCAAGGACCTTGCGCGGGATGTCGGTGACCATCGGGATCGCCTGCGCCAGCGGGATGCCGAAGGTCAGAAGGTTCGCAAGCGAAGTCACCATGTCGATATGCGCGCCGGCAAAGGCGCCCTCGGCGTTGATCAGGTGACCATCGACCGCGCGGATCTCGTTTCCATACAGCCAGAAACTGTCCGGCCCGCCGACGGTGGCCATCGCGTCCGACACGACGAAGGTCAGCCCCGTCGAGGGCCTGCCCCGCAGCGCGATGCGCAGCATCTCGGGCGTTACGTGCAGGCCGTCCGCGATGATGCCGCAGTACACCTCGGAATCGATTGCCGCCCCCAAAAGGCCGGGCGCGCGGGACGACATCTGGTCCATCGCGTTGAACAGGTGGGTCACACAAGTCACGCCCGCGTCGAATGCCGCCCGCGCCTGCGGCAGGTCGGCGCCGCTGTGACCGGCAGAGACCACGGCGCCGGTATCGACCAGTTCGGCCAAAAGCGCGGGGTCCGCCAGTTCCGGCGCAAGCGTCACGATGACCTGCAACCCCGCCGCTTTCAGCGCGCGGGCGTGGTCCACTGTCGCGCGGTCCAGCGGGCGGATGTAGCGGGTGGCATGGGTGCCGCGTCGCCGCTCGGCCAGATGCGGCCCCTCGATGTGCAGCCCCAGAAGACCCGGTTCTCCGGCGGTTTCGATGGCGGCCTCGACCGCGTCAGCCAGCACCTCTGGCGCGTCCGTGATGACGGTGGGCATGATCCACCCGGTGCCCAGCGCGCGGTGTGCGGCGGCAATGGTCCGCAGCCCGTCGGCGCCCTTGGCGTCGTTCACCATGACGCCGCCGCCGCCGTTGACCTGAAGGTCGGTGCAGGCGGGCATCGCCAGATGCACCTCTCGGTCGACGGGTCCGCCGTTGCGCGGCCCGCACGACACGACTTTGCCGTCCTCGATCTTAAGCACCGCCTGCTCGCACAGGCGTCCGTCCGACCACAGGTATCGCGCGCCGATCCGCATCACGCGGCCACCTTCGCTTCGCCGCGGATCGCGTCGCCGGACGCGTCGAACAGATGCGCCTCGGACGGATCGAAGGTCAGCCCGACGGTCTCGCCCTCGGTCACCTTCATCGTTCCCGGCCCGCGCAGCGTGACCCGCCCTGCCCGCTCGGTATCGACGTAAACGCTAAGGTCGGCGCCCAGATACTCGGACAACGCCACCTTGCCGGTCACCAGCCCCTGTTCGGGTGCGACCAGCCGCAGCGCCTCGGGACGGATGCCAAGCTGCTCGGCGGGGCGCACCGGAACCGGCAGCGCAGGCTTTCCGGCGCTTAGTTCGACGCCGCGCGCGGTCGTCTCGACCGGCAGCAGGTTCATCTTGGGCGAACCGATGAACTGCGCCACGAAGGTGTTCGCGGGCGCGGTGTACAGCTCGTGCGGGGTGCCGACCTGCATGATGTGCCCGCCGTTCAGCACCACGATACGGTCGGCCAGCGTCATCGCCTCGACCTGATCGTGGGTGACGTACAGCATCGTCGCATCAAGGCTTTTGTGCAGTTCGGCGATCTCGATCCGTGTCTCGGTGCGCAGCGCGGCGTCGAGGTTCGACAGCGGTTCGTCGAACAGGAAGGCTTTGGGCTTGCGGACGATGGCGCGACCGATGGCGACGCGCTGGCGCTGGCCGCCCGACAGGGCCTTGGGCTTGCGGTCCAGATAGGGCTCGATCTGCAGGGCCCGCGCCGCCTCGTTCACGCGCGCGTCGATCTCGGATTTCGGCAGCTTCTCGGTGTGCAGCGCGAAGGCGATGTTCTGGCGGACGGTCATGTGCGGGTACAGCGCATAGGACTGGAACACCATCGACAGCCCCCGGTCATGCGGCGACGTGTTGGTCACGTCCCGCCCGTCGATAGAGATCTTGCCGGACGTCGCCTGTTCCAGTCCCGCGATCAGGCGCAGCAGGGTGGACTTGCCGCAGCCCGAAGGGCCGACGAAGACGACGAACTCGCTATCCCGGATGGACAGGGACAGGTCGTGGAAGATGTCGGTGGTGCCGAAACGCTTTCCGATGTTCTCAAGGGTGATCGTGGTCACGGGAGGTCTCCTAAAGCTCGGGCTCGGCACCGCCCGGATGGACGGTTTCGTAATAGTCGCGCAGGGCAAGGCTGGACGCGGCGGCGGTGTCGACAACGATGGTGGCGCGGCGGTGCAATTGCAGCGCCGAGGCCGGGCACACCGCCGACAGCGGGCCCTCGACCATCGCGGCCACGGCCTCTGCCTTGGCGGTGCCGGTGGCCAGCAGGATGACGTGCCGCGCGTCAAGGATCGTGGCGATGCCCATAGTGATCGCAAAGCGCGGCACCGCGTCCTCGTCGTCGAAGAAACGGGCGTTGTCGGCACGGGTGCGGCGGGTCAGCGTCTTGACCCGCGTGCGCGAGCCAAGCGAGGACGTCGGTTCGTTGAACCCGATATGCCCGTTCGCGCCGATGCCCAGCAGTTGCAGGTCCAGCCCGCCCTCGGCGATCTGCGCCTCGTAGCGGTCGGCCTCTGCCTCGGGGTCCGGCGCGTCGCCGTTCGGCAGATGCGTCTGCTTGCGCGACATACCCTTCGGGCCGAACAGCCGCGCCTCCATGAAGCTGCGGTAGCTTTGCGGATGCTGCGGCGACAGCCCGACGTATTCGTCAAGGTTGAAGGTCGTCACCCGGCGCAGATCCGCGTCCGATTTCACAAGCCCTTCGTAGACCGGCTCCATCGTGCCGCCGGTCGCAAGGCCCAGCCGCGCTTCGGGTTTCTGGTCCACGAGGTCGCGGATTTCATCCACCACGCGGGCCGCCGCTGCGGCGGCATCGGGGAGTATAAGCAGTTTCATGTCGTTATCCCTTTACCGCACCGCCGGTCATCGAGCCGCCGATATGACGGTACATGACAAGCCCAAGCAACACCGGCGGCGCCGCCGATACCATGATGATCGCAGCCGCGACGCCCCATTGCACGCCTCCGCCGCCCGAAGCGAAGAAGAAAGAGGCGCCAACGGTCACCGGAACGGCATCGCGGGTGGTCAACATCAGGCCGAACAGGAACTCGTTCCATGCCGTGATGAAGCCGAAGATGAACACCGTCACGATGGCCGGTCGGCACATCGGCAGCACGATCCGGAACAGAAGCGTCGCCATCGACGCCCCGTCCATCCGCGCGGCTTCTTCCAGTTCATACGGCAGGTCGCGCACGGTGTTGGTCAGGATCAGCAGCGCGATCGGGATGTTCACGACGGCAAGGATCAGGCCAAGGCCAAGCTTGGTGTCCAGCAAGCCAAGCGACTGGTACATCAGGTACAGCGGAATCGCGAAGACGATCAGCGGCAGCGCCCGCAGGTTCACCGCCGCGGGGAACAGCACGTTCAGCCCCACCCCGCGCCGCGCCATCGCCCATGCCGCCGGAAAGCACAGCGCGATCGGAAGGATGGTGCCAATCAGCGCGGCGGTCAGCGAGTTTCCAAGGAACTGCCACACGTCGAACCGGCCCGCCGGATCGAACACGGTGGCATAGTGGGCAAGCGTCGGCTCGCGGATCCACAGCCCCGGATTGCGCGAAATCTCGGCGTTCGACTTGAACGAGGTGATCAGCGTGGCGATCACCGGGAAGTTCAGCACGAAGGCCACCAAGGCGAAGACGATCCAGCGGATCAGCGAAGCGATGCGCATCACGCGGTCTCCTTTCCACGGCCCCGGCGGGCGGCGACGAACAGCACGAGGAAGGCCGCCGCGAACAGGATCATCGACGCGGCGATGGCCTGCCCGATCTCGCCCGACCGGAAGAACGCGACGTAGATGTAGATCGACAAAGAGGTCGTGGACCCGCCCGGCCCGGTGCCGGTCAGCGTCCAGATGTTATCGAACACGCGGAAGCCGTCGATGAAACGGATGAACAGCGCCACGCCGAGCGTCGGCAGCATCAGCGGCAGCTCGATCCGGGTCAGCATCCGCCATGTGCGGGTGCCGTCGACCGACGCGGCCTCGCGGATGTCCTCGGGGATCGATTCATAGGCCATGTGGAACAGAAGCAGCGCGAAGGGCGTCCACTGCAGCGTCTCGATCACGAAGATGGTCGTGAATACGTTCTGCGCCGTCAGAAAGCCGTAGGACACGCCGAACCAGTTATACAGGTAGTTGGGCAGCGGCCCGATGAACTCGTGCAGCACCAGCCGGTACATCAGGCCCATCATGGCGGGCGCGATGATCATCGGCATGATCAGGATCGCCAGCATCCACGGTGCGCGCCGCAGGATGGGCGAGAAATAGATCGCCAGCGCCAGCCCCAGCACGCATTCGGCCACCGAGGTCAGGACCGCGAAGCTAAGCGAGAACCACGTCGCCTGCCAGAAATCGGGATCGGCCAGCACCGCGCGGAAGTTGTCCAGACCGGTGAAAGTCGGCGCGCGCAGGGTCTCGAAGCTGACGTCGGACAGCGAATAGACGATGTCCAATACGGTCGGGAAGCCCAGCAACGCCAGCAGAAACAGCACCAGCGGCGCGGTCAGGATGGCGTTTTCGGAACGTTGGGAAAGGGACATGGCAGCTCGTTTCTGGCGGGTCGGTTCTGGTGGGGCAGCGCCGTCAGAGATCGGAAAGCGCGGGGCCGGACTGCACCGGCCCCACGGCTGGATTACTTCAGCAGGTCGGTCATGCCGGCTTCGGCTGCCGACAGCGCCTCGTCAAGGCTTTGCGTGTCGCCCCAATAGCCGGTGAACTCTTGCGCCTGAAGCTCGTAGATCGACAGGGCATTCGCGCCGGTGGCGCCGTTCATCACGTAGCCATAGTTGCTGGCGAACTCGCCCAGCGGGACAAGGTCGGGCCGTGCTTCGGCGACAGCCTCGATGGCCGTGCCGGTCAGGCCCGGCGCACCGCCCGCGGTGGCATATGCAACGGCGGCCTCTTCGGTCGACAGCCATTCAAGGAACGCTTTCGCCCCGTCCGGGTTCTGCGCATTCTTGTTCAGGCCAAGACCCAGACCGTGGATGTGGGTGAAACGCCCCTCGGGACCCGTCGGCGGCGCGACGCTTGCCGTGACCTCGGCGGTCATCGGGGCGCTTTCGGCACCCGTCAGCGCGCCCGACGCGCCGTTCCACTGCACCATCATCGCCACCTGACCAGAGGTGAAGGCCGCGTTCGCCTCGGGGAACTCGTAGGACAGCGAGTCCGTCGGGGTCGCACCGGCATCGTACAGCATCTTGTACATTTCAAGCGCGGTCCGGTACGCCTCGCTGTCGACCGTGATGTTGCCGTCCGCGTCCATCCAGTCGGCGCCGTAAGCGCGCGGCAGGGACTGGAACACCATCATGTTGAACAGCAGGTTCTTCATCTGAAGCACGGTGCCATAACGCGTCGGGCTGTCGGGGTTGACCGAGCGCGAGAAGTACAGCGCGGTCGCCGCGAAATCTTCCCAAGTCATCTCGTCCGGCGCGACGGGCTCCATCGCGGTGCCAAGGTATTCCTCGGAGATCGACGCATAGGTCGCTTTCGCGTCCTCGTCGCCCATCAGTTCTTCCATCAGGTCGGTGCGGAAGAACAGGAAGTGCATCGACAGGTCGGTCGGCACGCCATACTGGGCGCCCTCGAACTGCATGGTCGACAGCACGGTGTCGCCGAACACGCCCTCGGCTTCGTCCGACAGGGTGATCGGTTCCATGTAGGGCGCGTAGCGGCCGATCGAATAGGTCGCCAGCAGGTTCACGTCGAACGCGTCAGAGCCGGCGGCAAGGTCGGCTTGCAGCTTGTCGAAGAAACCGTCGCGGCTGAAGAACAGCAGCTCGACCTTGTTGTCCTCGGCCACGTCTTCCTTGGCGTTGTAGATCTCGGTCACGGCGCGCAGCGCCTCTTCCTCGGGGCCGCCCGGCCAGCCAAGAACAGTCACCTCGGCCTGCGCGGCCGTTGCCATCAGCGCGCTCAGCGCGGTGGCGGTCAGCATCTTCTTGCGGAAAGTCATTGTCTTACCTCCTGTTGGGATTTTGTTTCGCACTCAGTTACTTGAGAAGTCATCCGCCAGCGCAGCGGCACCCACCGCGCCAGCGAGAACGCCAAGCTGCGCCGGCACAAGCGCGGGCCGCAATGCAGGCGGCAGCGCCGCATGATGCGCGGCCACGTTGTCGATGAAGCCGTCGGACAGCCCGATGCCGCCGCCCATGACGATGCGCACCGGGTCCAGCGTCAGTTGCACGTCGCCGGTCAGCTCCGCCACGCGCCGTTCCGCCGTGTCGCGCAGGTCCTGCGCCCACGCCTCGCCTCGCTTGGCTGCTTCGAACACGCCGCGCGCATCCGCCGGATGGCCAGCGGCATCGGCCGCCTCGGTCAGCCAGCGGCCCGCCATGCGGGATTCAAGCCGGGCGCCGTTGCGGCCACCGATCCGCATCTGGCCGAAGTGCCCGGCAATGCCGCCGCGCCCGCGCAGAAGCTGTCCGCCGGACACGATACCGCCGCCGATGCCCGTCGAGACGGTCAGATAGACCAGATCTTCGCCCCGTCCCGCGCCATAGCGGTATTCCCCCCACGCGGCAGCCTGCGCATCGTTCACGGCCAGTGCCGGAACGCCGAACTTGTCGGCGGCAAGGTCCGTCAGGGGGGTATTGTCGGGAATGTTCAGGGTGCCGGGGTTCAGCGCCGACCAGCGGCCCGTCGCGCTGACGCGTCCGGTCACCGCAAGGCCCAGCCGCTGGTATCGCCCGGTCCAGCCTGCCGCCAGCGATGCGGCTGTCTCCAGCCATGCTGCCGGACCGGACCCGCGCGCGGTTTCCGCGACCGCGTGATCCAGCACCACACCGTCTTCCACCAGCGCGCACAGCACCTTGGTGCCGCCGATGTCTATGGCAAGCGCGGCGCTCATGCGGCTCCCTGCGTCGTCGCGACCTGCGCGGCGACCGCATCCGCGAACCAGCCGGTGACATGTTCCAGACGGGTCAGCGCCGATCCCACGACCACCGCATCCGCCCCCGCCGAGATGGCGGCAGCGGCCTGTTCCGGGCGGTGATAGCGCCCCTCGGCCACCGTGACGTGGCCCAGTTCGGCCAGCCCCCGCACAAGGTCGAGGTCCGGTTCGGCGGGCACCGGCCCGCCCGTGTAGCCCGACATCGTCGATCCGAGGACATCGAAGCCCAGCGCCGCCGCTCGGCGCCCGTCGTCCAGCGTGGCGCAATCCGCCATCGCCAGCGCGCCGCCCGCGCGGATCGCGGAATACAAAGCCTCGACCGTTTCCGGGCGGGTCTGGCTGGTGGCGTCCACCGCCACGAAATCCGCCCCCGCCGCGATCAGGTCGGCGACATCGGTCGCGAACGGCGTGATCCGCACCGGGCTGTCGTCGAGATCGCGTTTCAGAAGGCCGATCAGGGGCGCGCGGGTGGCCGCGCGCACCGCACGCACGTTGTCCAGCCCTTCGATCCGCAGCCCGGCTGCGCCGCCGTCCAGCGCCGCAAGAGCCATCGCGGCCACGATATCGGGCCGGTCCATCGGGCCGCCGGTGACCGGCTGGCACGACGCGATAAGGCGTCCTTTGAGCTGTTCGAGCATGTCGTTTCCCCTGTCTGTGACAGGAAGGTAACCAGAACGCCAACTGGTACGCAACTGGTTTCTACCAGATTGTCGGAATGGTCCGGCCTAGCTGCTCAGCTCGGTGACGAAATCGTAATAATTTCCGTTGTATCGCGTCTCGGTGAATTCGACCGGACGACCTTCGGCGTTGGTGCAGCGGCGTTCGACGATCAGCATGGCGGTGCCCGGATCGGCATCCAGAAGCGCGGCTTCGGCGTCGTCCATCACCCCGGCGCGAATCCGTTGCGTGCCGTGCACGGGCCGTGCCCCAGCCGCATCCAGCGCGGCGTACAGGGAATCCCCCGCGAACTCGGGTTCGGGCAGCAGTTCCTCGGGGATCGTCGCGCATTCCAGCGCGATGGGATGCCCGTCGGCCAGCCGGACCCGGCGCAGACGGACCACCGTCTGATCCGGCATGATGCCAAGGGCCATCACCTCTTTCGGCGTCGGCCGGACGGCATGCCGGGACAGCCAGCGCAGCCCCGGCTCCATGCCCCGGCTGCGAATATCCTCGGAAAAGCCCGACAGGCGCGACAGCGTCTTCTCGACCCGCTTCGCCACGGTGGTGCGGGCGCCGTGCTTGCGCATCAGGATGCCCTGCCCTGCAAGATCCTCGATCGCCCGCCGGACGGTCACGCGGGACACCCCAAGACCGTCGGACAGCACGCGCTCGCCCGGCAAAGCGGACCCGCGCGGCAGGGTCCCGTCGCCGATGGCCTCGGAAATGGTTTCCGTCAGGGCCTGATACCGGGACATGCCGGGCGCGCGGGTTTCAAGCCGTGCGATCAGGGCGTCGATGACCAACTGGTCCTGTTCTGCGCCGTCTTTCATGTAACCAGAATGGCACGAACTTCGCCGCTGGGAAAGACCTCTTGCCCGCGACTGGTCCTAGACGATCCCGCCCCCCGCGCCGCTGACCGCCGGACGCTCGGCCGAGACCTTCGCCCGATAGCCCGCCGCGCGGTAGGTCGCGATGGGGTCGATGGCGCCGCCGTTGTCCAGCCGCGCCATCGCAAGGATCGGCTCGACATCGGTGCGGAACGCCTGCTTCAGCGTGCCCGCCGCCATCATCGCGTCGTTGTCCTGCTGGAACCCGGCCAGCGCCGTCCGATCCACCAGCAGCGCCTGCGCATAGGCGCGGCGCACCTCGTTGGCCGACGACATCAGCGACTCGATGGGGTCGGTCACGTTGTGGCTTTGGTCCAGCATATGCGCCGGATCGAAGCCCGGCTTGCCCTCTGCCGCGACCAGTTCGTTGAACACAAGGAACAGTCGGAACGGGTCGATCGACCCGGTGTCGAGGTCGTCGTCCCCGTATTTCGAGTCGTTGAAGTGGAAGCCGCCCAGCTTTCCGAATTGGATCAACCGCGCGACGATCATCTCGATGTTCGTGTTCGGGGCATGGTGCCCAAGGTCGACAAGACAATGCGCCCGGTCGCCAAGCTCCTTAGCGATCAGATAGTTGGTGCCCCAGTCCTGCACCACGGTCGAATAGAACGCGGGTTCGTACATCTTGTGTTCGGTGAACAGGCGCCAGTCGTCGGGCAGCTGCGCATAGATCGCCTTTGCGCTGTCGAGATAGCGTTCGAACTGTGCGGTCAGGTCGGTCTGTCCCGGAAAGTTGGACCCGTCGCCGATCCAGATGGTCAGCGCCTTCGACCCGATCCCCTGCCCGATCTCGATACATTCAAGATTGTGCTCGATAGCCTGCTGGCGCGTCGCCTTGTCGGTGTGGCTCAGCGAGCCGTAGCGATAGCTAAGCGGCTGGTCCGGCTGATCCTGAAACGTGTTGGAGTTCATCGCGTCGAAGCCGAGGCCGAGTTCGTCAGCCTTGGCCTTCAGGTCGGCGGCGGGTGCCTTGTCCCACGGGATATGCAATGACACGGTGGGCGTGGCGCGGGTCAGCTGTTGGATCACACCGCAGTCGTCGAGCTTGTCAAAAATGCCGCGCGGCTCGCCGGTGCCGGGGAAGCGGGCAAAGCGGGTGCCGCCGGTGCCGACACCCCACGACGGGACGGCGACGCCATAGGTCGCGACCTTGTCCCGGATCGCATCGATCGAGATGCCGCGCCGGTCCAGATGCGCACCCAGCGCGTCATAGTCTGCGCGCAGTGCGGCCACGCGGTCTTCGTTCCCCGCGTCGATAACGGTTTGTTCGATCATTGGTCCTCCCACGGCGGTTCACACCGCCAATCCCGTTCCGAATGTCGGAAATGTCGTAGGATGGGGTTCAACCCCATCCTTACCAGAACGTCAGCGCGTGAACGCCTGCACGTTACCGGCATCGACGTTGATGATATTGCCCGTCGACTTCGCCGACTTGTCGGACGCCAGGAAATAGGCGGCCTCGGCGATGTCCTCGGGCAGCACCGACCGCTTGAGCATGGACCGGTTGCGGTACATCTCCTCCAACCCTTCCTTGTCGGTGCCGTAGGTCGAGGCGCGCTGTTCCAGCCAGTCGCCTTCCCAGATCTTCGAGCCGCGCAGAACCGCGTCCGGGTTCACCACGTTGACGCGGATGCCCGCCTCTGCCCCTTCCAGCGCAAGGCAACGGGCAAGGTGGATTTCGGACGCCTTGGCGGTGCAATAGGCGGATGCGTTGGGCGATGCGGCCAGCCCGTTCTTCGACGCCACGAACACGACCGATCCGCCCATGCCCTGCGCGCGGAACAGCTTGAACGCCTCGCGGCTGACAAGGAAATAGCCGGTCGACAGGATCGACATGTTCTTGTTCCACAACTCCAGCGTGGTCTCTTCGACCGGCGCGGAACTGGCGATGCCGGCATTCGACACAAGGATGTCCGATCCGCCGTATTCCACCGCCGCGAAAGCATAGGCCGCGGCAACGCCAGCTTCGTCGGTGACGTCCATCGTCACGGTGCGCACAACGTCCTTCGAATAGCGGCCCGCAAGATTGTCCAGCGTCGCGCCCAGCGCGGTCTGGTCGATGTCGGCCAGCACCACGCAGGCGCCTTCCGACAGATAACGGTCCGCCGTGGCCGCGCCGATGCCGCCTGCCCCGCCGGTGACCAGCGCCACGCGGCCCGCCAGCGATTTAGGCTTCGGCATCCGCTGCAACTTGGCCTCTTCCAGAAGCCAGTACTCGATATCGAACGCCTCCTGCTCGGGCAGGCCCTGGTAGTCGCTGATCGCGGTCGCGCCGCGCATCACGTTGATCGCGTTCACGTAGAACTCGCCCGAAATCCGGGCCGTCGCCTTGTCTTTGGCGAAGGTGATCATGCCGACGCCGGGCACAAGGTAGACGACCGCGTTCGGGTCGCGCAGCGCCGGGCTGTCGTCGTGCTTGCACCGTTCGTAATAGGCGGCGTAGTCGGCGCGATAGGCTTCGACCTGCGCCGGCAACCCATCCAGCACGGCATCAAGGTTGTGCGTCGCCGGGTCGAAATCCACCACCAGCGGACGGATCTTGGTGCGCAGGAAGTGGTCGGGACAAGACGTGCCCATCGGGGCCAACGTGCCGAGATCCTTGGAGTTCACGAATTCCAGCACCGCGTCCTGATCGTCGAAATGGCCGACCATGTGCTGATTGCCGGACACCATGCCCCGGATCCGCGGCATCAGGGCGGCGGCGACGGCGCGGCGACCGTCCGCATCAAGGCTTTCATGCTTGGCGCCGCCGAAGGCCGGTTTGCCGTCTGTCTTCTCGTCCAGCCACGCGATGGCGCGGTTGATGATGTCGATGGTGCAGGCATAGCAGTCTTCCGCCGTGTCGCCCCAAGTGAACAACCCGTGGCTTTCCAGCACGACGCCCTTCGCGTCCGGGTTCTTCTTGCAGAAATCCTCTAGCCACAGGCCCAGTTCATAGCCCGGCCGCTTCCACGGCAGCCAGCCGATCTCGTCCCCGAACAGCTCGGCCGTCAGCTCTTTCGAGTTCGTCGAGGCTGCGATGGCGATGATCGCGTCGGCGTGCATGTGGTCGACGTGCTTGCGCGGCACATAGGCGTGCAGCGGCGTGTCGATCGAGGCGGCGCGCGGGTTCAGGTTGAACGTGCAGTGCGGCAGATAGCCGACCATCTCGTCCTCGAATTCGACGCCGCGATACTTGCCCTTCAGCGCCTCGAGCTTGTCCATGTACAGGGTCGAGAACCCGTCCAGCTTCATCGAGCCGACGTCGCCGCCAGAGCCCTTCACCCACAGCACCTCGACCTGCTCGCCGGTGAGCGGGTCGGCTTCCATCACCTTGGCCGACGTGTTGCCGCCGCCGTAGTTCGTGATTCGCTTGTCAGAGCCAAGGAGGTTCGAGCGGTAGAGCAGCTTCTCGGGCTCGCTCATGTTCGCCGCCTTGCCTGCATCCCACAGGTTTTCAAGGCGTTTCCCGACGCGTGTCAGCATGTGTTCCTCCCGAATGCGCGGCCTTGTCACCGCCCGATGCTACGCCAGAAGCTGAGACAACCGCCCCCGCAAGTCAATCCGTTTCGATCAAAAACGATCATTCTGCGGCGCAGCATGATTGGTTTTGAAAATTACTGATTGACGAAAGCCGAGAATCGTCCATCCTGAGGCGAACGGGAGGACACCGATGCACGAGACGGAACGCCACAGGGTCATTCTATCCGCCGTTCAGGAACGGCCGGTGGCGACCGTGGCCGAGCTTGTTTCGCTTACCGGCACCTCCGAGGCGACGATCCGGCGCGACATCGCGACGCTGCACGCGGCCAAGCGGCTGCGGCGGGTGCGCGGCGGGGCCGAGGCGATCACGCCCCCCGCCCTGCCGGGGCTGGCCGGTCGGCCCTTCGCGGTGAACCAGACGCTGAACATGGACCACAAGCAGGCCATCGCCCGCGAGGCCGTGGCCCTGTGCGACGATGGCGAGCCGATCATCATCAACGGCGGGACGACGACGTTCCAGATGGTGCATCCACTGGCAAGCCGCCGGGTGCAGGTGCTGACCAACAGCTTTCCCATCGCGGAACACCTGCTGAAGCACACCAAGAACACGGTGATGGTGCCGGGTGGCGCGATCTACCGCGAACAGAACATCATCCTCAGCCCGTTCGAGAACGACATGACCCGGCATTACTATGCCCGGCGCATGTTCATGGGCGCCTACGGCATCGCGCCGATCGGGCTGATGGAAAACGACCCGCTGCTGATCCAGGCGGAGGAGAAGCTGATCGATCAGGCGGACGAACTGGTCGTGCTGGTGGACAGCTCGAAGTTCGAGAACCGCTCCAGCCTTGTGCTGTGTCCGCTGGACCGGATCGACATCGTGGTCACCGACGACCGGGTCAGCGACCGCACGGTGTCGATGCTGGAGGCGGCGGAGATCCGGGTCATCGTCGCGCAGACCGGCGCGGCGCGCAAATCGGACGCGGGGTGACGCCGCGAACGTGATTTAGGGCTCAGTCAGGGAGGAAATGATGAGCATTACGAGAAGACTGTTTGGAGGAGCGGCGCTGGCCGCGATGATGGTCGCCGGTGGCGGCGCCGCACAGGCGCAGGACACCGTGCGTATCGCACTGGTCGTCAAGGCGCTGGGGATCGGCTTTTTCGAGGCCGCCGCGAAAGGCGCCGAGGAAGCCGCAGAGGAACTGGGCAACGTCGAGATCATCTATACCGGCCCAACCGACACCACCGCCGAGGGCCAGATCGAGGTGATCAACTCGCTGATCGCCCAGCAGGTCGACGCCATCGCGGTGTCCGCCAACGACACCGACGCGCTGGTCCCCGTTCTGAAAAAAGCGATGGATCGCGGCATCACCGTGATCAGCTGGGACTCGGGCGTCGCGCCGGAAGGCCGTCAGCTGCACCTGAACCCGTCGTCCAACGCGCTGATCGGGAACATGATCATCAAGCTGGCCGCCGATGAACTGCCCGACGGCGGCAAGGTGGCGCTACTGTCGGCCACCACGACCTCGACCAACCAGAACACCTGGATCGAGGAAATGAACAAGGTGATGGGCGACTATCCCGGCATCGAGGTGGTGGCGACCGTCTATGGCGACGACCTTGCCGACAAGTCCTACCGCGAGGCGACCGGCCTGATGCAGACCTATCCCGACCTTGACGCCATCATCGCGCCGACCTCGGTCGGCATCGTCGCCGCCGCGCGCGCGGTCGAGGATGCAGGCAAGGTCGGCGAGGTCAACGTGACCGGCCTTGGCCTGCCGTCGGAAATGGCGGGTGCCATCGAGTCCGGCGCGTCGAAGTCCTTCGCGATCTGGAACCCGATCGACCTTGGCTATTCTGCCGCCTACCTCGCCTATGAACTGGCGACCGGCGATGCCGAAGCAGGTCCGGGCGCCGAGATCCCGATGGGCCGCATGGGCACCCTGACGCTGGACGACAACGGCGAAGGCGCGATGGCCGACCCGTTCGTTTACGACGCCAGCAACATCGAAGAGTTCAAGAGCATCTTCTAAGCTGTTCCATCGCCCCGGCGCGGCTGCCGCGCCGGGGTTTCTTTATCCGAATTCCAGGGGAAGACCGCGATGCAGGTCAGTCTCGACCCGTCCAACCCGCGGCCCGTTCCGGCGGATGTCGCGCCGGTGCTGCACCTTGACGGCATCACCAAGACCTTTCCGGGCGTGAAGGCGCTGTCCGAGGTGTCGCTGTCGCTGTATCCCGGCCAAGTGACCGCGCTGGTGGGCGAGAACGGGGCGGGCAAGTCGACCATCGTAAAGACCCTGACCGGCATCCTGCAGCCGAACGCGGGCACCATCACGCTGGACGGTCAGGCCGTCGTTTTCCCTACCGCACAGCACGCCACCGACGCCGGGATCACCGCGATCCATCAGGAAACGGTGCTGTTCGATGAACTATCGGTGGCCGAGAACATCTTCATCGGGCACCAGCCCCGCACCCGGTTCGGCCTGATCGACTGGGCGGCGATGCGGGCCCGCGCGCGCGAAATCCTTGACCGGATCGACGCCGACCTTGATCCCGACATGCCGCTGCATGAACTGGGCATCGCGTCGAAGCACCTTGTCGCCATTGCCCGCGCGCTGTCGGTCGACGCCCGCGTCGTGATCATGGACGAACCGACGGCAGCCCTGTCCCACAAGGAAATCGAAGAGCTGTACGAGCTGGTCGAACGCCTGAAGTCCGAGGGCCGCGCGATCCTGTTCATAAGCCACAAGTTCGACGAGATCTTTCGCATCGCCGACCGCTACACCGTGTTCCGCGACGGCCAGCACGTCGGCGAGGGGCTGATCGCCGAGATCGACGAGGGCGAGCTGGTCCGCCTGATGGTGGGCCGGTCGGTCGACCAGATCTTCCCCCCGCGCGACCACCGGGTCGGCGACGAGGTGCTGGCTGTCTCGGGCTATTCCCATCCGACCGAGTTTCAGGACATTTCCTTCACGCTTCGCAAGGGCGAGATCCTTGGTTTCTACGGCCTTGTCGGTGCCGGCCGGTCCGAGGTGATGCAGGCGCTGTTCGGCGTCACCAAACCATCGGGCGGTGAGATCCGCATCGACGGCACCGCGCATCAGGTCCGCTCGCCGTCCGACGCCATCGACGCGGGTATCGTCTATGTCCCCGAGGAACGCGGGCGGCAGGGTGCCGTGATCGGGCTGCCGATTTTTCAGAACGTCACCCTGCCCTCGCTGGCGCAGACGTCGCGCCGGGGATTTCTGAAGCTGTCCGAGGAATTCGCGCTGACCCGCGAGTATACGGAACGGCTGGACCTGCGGGCGGCATCGCTGGATCAGGACGTCGGCAACCTGTCGGGCGGCAACCAGCAGAAGGTGGTGATCGCCAAGTGGCTGGCGACGAAGCCCCGCGTCATCATTCTGGACGAACCGACCAAGGGCATCGACATCGGGTCCAAGGCCGCCGTGCACGCCTTCATGGCGGAACTCGCGGCGCAGGGGCTGGCGGTGATCATGGTCAGCTCGGAAATCCCCGAGGTGCTGGGCATGTCCGACCGCGTGATCGTGATGCGCGAGGGGCTGATCGCGGCGGAATTGACGGGCGACGAACTGACGCCCGAGACGCTGGTGCGCCATGCGGCGGGGATCGGGGCATGACGGTGTCGTTCCAGAACAAGAGCCGCCCCGAACCGAGGGGTGGCGCAAAAGCGCCGCCCCATGGGGGCGGGTCGGCGCTGTCCGGGCTGACGCCCGGGCGGTCCATTCTTTCAAAGCACACTGCCCCGGACACGGTGATCCATACGAAAGGCCCCCGCCCATGACCGCCTTCCTCAAATCGCGCGAGGCGATCCTGCTGGGTGCCATCGCCGTTCTGCTGGTGCTGATCGCCAGCCGGTTCCCGGCCTTCGTCGAGCCGTCGAACCTTGCCCGCGTCTTCACGGACACCTCGCCGCTGATCATCCTTGCGCTGGGGCAGACCGTGGTGATCCTGACCCGCTGCATCGACCTGTCGGTCGCCGCCAACCTTGCGCTGACCGGCATGGTCTGCGCCATGCTGAACGCGGCGATGCCCGGCGTGCCGCTGGCGGCGATCCTGCTGCTGGCCGTCGCGATGGGCGCGGTGATGGGCGCCATCAACGGGGTCATGGTCTGGAAGCTGTCGATCCCGCCCATCGTGGTGACGCTGGGCACCATGACCATCTATCGCGGCCTGATCTTCGTGATCTCGGACGGCGCATGGGTCAACGCCCACGAGATGAGCCCCGCCTTCACCGGTTTCCCGCGCTTCGACATCCTTGGCCTGCCGGTGCTGGCATGGATCGCGATCCTCGTCACCGCGCTGTTCTTCGTGATGATCGCCCGCACCCCGCTGGGCCGCGCCTTCTATGCCGTGGGCGGCAATCCCGGCGCGGCGGTCTACACCGGGATCGACGTGGGCCGGACGCAGTTCATGGCCTTCGTGATCTCGGGCGCGCTGGCGGGGCTGACCGGATACCTGTGGGTCGCGCGTTACTCGGTCGCGTATGTCGATATCGCGGGCGGGTTCGAGCTTGAGGTCGTCGCCGCCTGCGTGATCGGCGGCATCTCGATCGCGGGCGGCGCGGGGACGATCCTTGGCACGCTGCTGGGCGCGCTGTTCCTTGGCATCGTCAAGAACGCGCTGCCGGTCGTGAACATCTCGCCCTTCTGGCAGATGGCCATTTCCGGCACCGCCATCATCGTCGCCGTCGCCTTCAACGCGCGCTCCAGCCGTTCGAAAGGCCGCATCATCCTCAAAAGCGCCGAGGGCCACGCATGACCGACGCCGCCTCCCCCCGCCACGTCCCCGACCGGCTGCAATCGCCCGCCGCGCGCCTGCTGAAAAGCTGGGAAGTCCTGCTGCTGGCCGTCGCCGTGGCGATCTTCATCGCGAACAGCCTTGCGTCGCCCTACTTCCTGAACGCTTGGAACCTCAGCGACGCGACGTTCAATTTCACCGAGAAGGCGATGATCGCCTTCGCGATGGCGCTGTTGATCATCTCGGGAGAGATCGACCTGTCGGTCGCCTCGATCATCGCGCTGGCTTCGACCGCGATGGGCGCGGCGGTGCAGATGGGCGCGGGCACGCCGGAACTGGTGGCCATTGGGCTGCTGACGGGCCTGCTGTGCGGCGCGTTCAACGGGGTGCTGGTGACGGGGCTTGGCCTGCCGTCCATCGTGGTGACGATCGGCACCATGAGTCTGTTCCGGGGCATCAGTTATATCGTGCTGGGCGATCAGGCCTATCGCGGCTACCCGTCCGGTTTCTCGTACTTCGGGCAGGGCTATGTCTGGTGGGTGATCTCGTTCGAGTTCGTGCTGTTCGCGGTGCTGGCCGTGATCTACGGCGTGCTGCTGCACAAGACGAACTTCGGCCGCATGGTCTATGCCATCGGCAACAACGCGACCGGCGCGGCCTTCTCGGGGATCAAGGTTGCGCGGGTGAAGTTCATCCTGTTCCTTCTGACCGGCCTGATGTCCGGCATTGCCGCGATCTGCCTGACCGCGCGACTGGGCTCGACCCGGCCGTCCATCGCCTTTGGCTGGGAACTGGAGGTGGTGACGATGGTGGTGCTGGGCGGCGTGTCGATCCTTGGCGGGTCGGGCACCATCCCCGGCGTCGTGATCGCGGCCTTCGTGATGGGGCTGGTGACATTCGGGCTGGGCCTGCTGAACGTGCCCGGGATCGTGATGTCGATCTTCATCGGCCTGCTTCTGATCGGCGTCATCGCCCTGCCCCGGCTTTGGCAGAAGTGGAGACCGTGATGGAAAAATACGCCTTCCGCATGACGCTGACGCCCGGCTGCGCCGACGAATACAAGCGCCGACACGACGAGATCTGGCCCGAGCTGATGGCGCTTTTGAAGGACGCCGGCGTATCGGACTATTCGATCCATCTTGATGAGGAAACCAACCACCTGTTCGGCGTCCTGTGGCGCACCGACGATCACGGCATGGGCGCGCTGCCGCAGCACGAGGTGATGCAGCGGTGGTGGGCCCACATGGCCGACATCATGGAAACGAAACCGGACAACGAGCCCGTGGCGGTGCCGCTTGTCCCGATGTTCCACATGCCCTGATGAGCAACGTCGCCGTCATCGACATCGGCAAGACCAACGCCAAGCTTGCGGTGGTCGATACCGTCCAGATGCACGAGGTGGGTGTGCTCACCCGTCCCAATGCCGTGCGCCCCGGCGCGCCCTATCCGCATTACGATATCGAAGGCCACTGGGCCTTCCTGCTGGACGCGCTTGCGACGCTGCACGCCGAACACGGCATCGACGCGATCAGCGTCACCGCGCACGGCGCGTCCATCGTGCTGCTGGACGCGGATGGCGGACTGGCCTGCCCGATGCTCGACTACGAAAACGACGGGCCCGACGCGCTGGCAGATGCCTATGACGCGATCCGCCCGGCCTTCGCCGACACCGGGTCGCCCCGGTTGCCGATGGGGCTGAACGTGGGCGCGCAACTGCATTGGCTGCTGGAAACCCAAGTTGGCCTGCGGGACCGGCTGGCGCAGGTCGTCACCTATCCGCAGTTCTGGTCGGGCCGGCTGACCGGCAATTTCGCTTGCGAATACACATCGCTGGGCTGCCACACCGACCTGTGGCTGCCGCGCGAGGGGCGCTATTCGGCGCTGGTCGAAACTCTGGGGCTGACCGACAAGATGGCGCCGCTGGCCAAGGCAGGCGACGTGGCGGGCGCGCTGTTGCCGGACATCGCCACGCGCACCGGGCTGCCTGCCGATACCCCCGTGTTCTCGGGCATCCACGACTCCAACGCCTCGCTGCTGCCGCACCTGATCGCGACACAGGCGCCGTTCAGCGTGGTGTCGACCGGAACGTGGGTCATCTCGATGGCGGTCGGCGGCCCTACGGTGCCGCTGGATGCCGCGCGCGATACGCTGATGAACGTCAACGCGAACGGGGGTGCGACGCCCTCGGCGCGGTTCATGGGCGGGCGCGAGTACGAACTGGCAAAGCCCGAAACCGCGCCCCCCACCCCGGCAGACGTGGACGCCGTCCTGAATGGCAAGTTGTTCCTGCTGCCATCGGTCGAGCCCGGCTCGGGCCCGTTCCAGCACCGCACGGGCGGTTGGTCCGACCCGGCGATGACACCCGGACAGAAAGGCGCGGCGCTGTCGTTCTATCTGGCGCTGATGACGGCGACTTGTCTTGACCTGATCGGCGCAGGCGGCCCCACCATTGTCGAAGGTCCCTTCGCCCGGAACCCGCAGTTTCACGACATGCTGGGCGCGGCGACGGGGCGGGCCGTATCGACCGCCGCGTCGGCCACCGGAACCAGCATCGGCGCCGCGCTGTTGGCGCGGCCCGACGCGCCGGTGCCCGCCCTGACGGTGACGAAAGCACCCACGGGCGACCGCTGGCGCGCCTATGCGACGGCTTGGGCACAGGCCGTGGCCCGCACGCCAGAGCCTGCTACCAGTTCGTGAACGACCCGTCGCGCCGACGCAGGTGCGGCGCTTCCCAGAACTCGAACCCCCGGTGCGACAGCGCCTCTTCGTTGACTTCGATGCCAAGGCCGGGCGTGTCCGGCACCGGCAACACCGCGCCGTCCAACCGGCACTGGACCGGGAACAGGTCGGTATCGTCGAAGCCAAGATGCGTCTCGGCCGGGCTGGCGCGGGTTTCCAGCCAGCTGAAGTTCGGGACGGCGGCCGCGAAATGCACCGTGGCTGCGGTACAGATCGGACCCAGCGGGTTGTGGGGCATCATGTCGACGTAATGCGCCTCGGACCAGCCGGCGACCTTCATGGATTCCGTCAGCCCGCCCACGTTGCAGACATCGATGCGGTTGAACTGGTGGATGTCGCGTTCGATGTACGGCAGGAACTGCCATTTCGACGCGAACTCTTCACCGATGGCGAAGGGCACGTCGGTCATCCGACGGAGCGCCTCGTAGGCGGTGGGGCTTTCGTCGCGGATCGGCTCTTCCAGAAAGTCCAGCGTGCCGGACGGCATCTTCTGGCAGAAACTCGCGGCCTCGGCCACGGTCAGCCGGTGGTGATAGTCGATGCCCAGCACCACGTCCTCGCCCAGCGTCTCGCGCGCTTTGACCAGCCACTTGGCCGAGTTGGCGATATGCTCGCGCGGCTCGTAGGTCGTCTTGTTCTCGTGCCCGTCGGGCGACAGGCGCATCGCCGTCCAGCCGTGTTCGACCAGCATCTGCGCCTGCTCGATCATTTTCGGCCCCGGCGCCTCGAACGTGGTGGCGAAGGTCGGGATCACGTCGCGCTGCTTGCCGCCCAGCAACTGGTAGACCGGCACGCCCAGCGCCTTGCCCTTGATGTCGTGCAGCGCGATGTCCAGCGCCGAGATCGCGGCGGTCAGGACGCGCCCGCCCTCGAAATACTGGCTGCGGTACATCTCCTGCCACAGCGCGCCGATGGCGAAGGGATCGCGCCCCTCGACGAAAGCGGCGTAGTGTTCCAGCGCGCCTGCGACGGCCTTCTCGCGCCCCGACAGGCCGCTTTCGCCCCAGCCGTGAATGCCCTCGTCGGTTTCGACCTTCACGATCAGTTGGTTGCGGATGCCGACGCGGACGGCGAAGGTCTTGATCTTGGTGATTTTCATGTCTGTTACCAGTGCCAGAGTGTGCCGTCCTCCAGCCGGTTCACCGGCAGGTAGGCGCGTTGATAGGGGTGCTTGTCGGCTAGCGTCTCGTCGAAATCGACGCCGTGGCCGGGGGCGTCGCCGGGGTGCAGGTAGCCATCCGAGAAGGTCCATGCATGCGGGAAGACCGACAGCATCTCGTCGGTGTAGCCCGAGTATTCCTGAATGCCGAAGTTCGGCACCCACAGGTCCAGATGCAGGTTCGCGCCAAGGCAGATCGGCGACATGTCCGCCGCCCCGTGGCAGGCGGTGCGGACATGATGGACGCCCGCGAAATCCATGATCCGCCGCAGCGCCGTCGGCCCGCCCGCGTGGACGCAGGTGGTGCGGATGAAGTCGATCAGCTGTTCTTCGATCAGCTGCTTGCAGTCCCAGATCGTGTTGAACACCTCACCCACCGCCAGCGGCGTGGTCGAATGCTGGCGGATCAGGCGGAAGCCGTCCTGATTTTCGGCGGGTACAGTGTCTTCCAGCCAGAACAGCCGGTAGGGTTCAAGATCCTTCGCCAGCCGCGCCGCTTCGATCGGGGTCAGGCGGTGATGGGTGTCGTGCAGCAGGTGAACGTCGGCGCCATGCGCCGCGCGCAGTTCCTCGAACAAGGCCGGGATGCGGGGCATGTATTTCGCGGTCGACCAGACCTCTTCCTTCGGCAGGTCGCTGTCGGCGGCGGTGTTGGTCACCCCGGACGAGCCGGTGCCGTACACATCGGGCAGCCCCGGGATGCCGACCTGCGCGCGCACCGCCTTGTAGCCCTGTTCGATCCGCGCGCCGACCGCGTCAACGGCTTCCGAGATCTCGCGCCCCTGTGCGTGGGTATAGCACAGCACCCGGTCGCGACTGGCGCCGCCCAGAAGCTGGTACAGCGGCATGTTCGCGGCCTTGGCCTTGAGGTCCCAAAGCGCGGTATCAATCGCCGCGATGGCCGCCATCGTCACCGGCCCGCGCCGCCAGTAGGCGCCCCGGTACAGATAGTGCCAGATGTCCTCGGACCGCATCGGGTCGCGGTCCAGCAGGCAGGGCACGACGTGGTCCTTCAGGTAGGACGCAACCGCAAGCTCGCGCCCGTTCAGGGTGGCGTCCCCGACGCCGGTCAGGCCCTGATCGGTATAGACCTTGACGGTCACGAAGTTGCGGCCGGGACAGGTCACGAAGACCTTGATGTCGGTTATCTTCATTCTCAGGCTTCCTCGGGGACGTAGCGCACCCTGTCGTGGATGCGGCGCTGGTTCGGGTCCGGATGCGGGATCGCGGACAGCAGCGCCTGTGTGTAAGGATGTTCGGCCCGGTTGATGACCTGATCGGTCTCGCCGGTTTCGACCACGCGGCCACGGTACATCACCGCCACCCGGTCGCAGATGTAGCGGATCACCGACATGTCGTGGCTGATGAAGACGAAGCTGAGGCCCATCTCTTCCTGAAGCTGCACCAGCAGGTCCAGCATCTGGCTGCGCAAGGACACGTCCAGCGCGCTGGTCGCCTCGTCCGCGATGATCAGGCGCGGTTTCACAGCAACCGCACGCGCGATGCCGATGCGCTGGCGCTGGCCGCCCGACAGGGCGTGCGGGAACCGTTCGCGCCATTCGGGCGGCAGGCCCACCTGCCGCATCAGGTCCGCCACCTTGTCGTCGATCTGCTTCGGCGTGCCGAAGCCCGCCAGCCGCAGCGGCTCGGCCACGATCTGACCGACCGTCTTGCGCGGGTTCAGCGACCCGACGGGGTCCTGAAACACCATGCGCATCTCGCGGCGGACCGCTTTCAGCTCGGCCTTGCCGGCGGTGGCCACATCGACCACCGAACCGTCGGCGCGGCGAAAGTCGATGGCGCCCGCGTCGGGGTCGTAGATCCGCAGCAGGCAGCGGCCCATCGTGGTCTTGCCCGATCCGCTTTCGCCCACCACGCCCAGCGTCTCGCCATCCTTCAGCGTCAGCGACACGTCGTTCACGGCTTTCAGTTCGCCGAAGGTCTTGGTCAGCCCGCGCACGTCCAGCAGGGGCGCCGGCGCCGTGACCGTCTCTGGCGCGGCGTCGGTGCGCACAAGCGCCTCCGAGCGGTGCTCCAGCTTGGTGACCGAGCCGATCAGCATCTTCGTGTAGGGATCTTTCGGCGCATGGAAGATGTCTTCCACGCTGCCGTGTTCCTTGACGTGGCCGCGGTACATGACCAGCACCTCGTCCGCGATCTCGGCCACCACACCCATGTCGTGGGTGATGAACATCACGGCCATGCCATGCTCGCGCTGCAGCTTGCCGATCAGGTCAAGGATCTCGGCCTGCGTCGTCACGTCCAGCGCGGTGGTGGGTTCGTCCGCGATCAGGATGCGCGGATTGCAGGCCAGCGCCATCGCGATCATCGCCCGCTGCCGCATCCCGCCCGAGTATTCGAAGGTATAGCGGTCGATGGCGGTCTCGGGGTTCGGGATTTCCACCTGCCGCAGCAGTTCGATCACCCGCTCGCGCCGCTCGGCCTTGCCCATGCCGAAGTGAATGCGCAGTGCCTCGCCGATCTGGACGCCGATGGTGTGGATCGGCGACAGCGACGACATCGGTTCTTGGAAGATCATCGCGATGTCCTTGCCGCGCACGTCGCGGATCGCCCGGCCGCGCGGGTCCAGCGCGGCGAGGTCGACCTCGGTCCCGTCGCGGTCCAGCAGGATGCGGCCGCCTGTGATCTTGCCGGGTTTGTCCACGATCTGCAGGATCGACCGCGCGGTCACCGACTTGCCCGACCCGCTTTCGCCCACGACGCACAGCGTCTTGCCGGGTTCCAGCGTGAAGGACACATCGTCGACCGCCACGAAATCGCCGGTGCGCGTGGGAAAAACGGTGGTCAGGTTCTCGACCTTGAGGATCGGGCTCATGGCGTCACACCTTTCCATAGGGGTCGGCGGCATCGCGCAGCCCGTCGCCGAGGAAGTTCAGCGACAGCACGGCGATGACGATGGCGGTGGCCGGGGTGAACAGCAGCCACGGGGCCTGACTGACGGCGCGGATGTTCTGCGCCTCTTGCAGCAGGACGCCCCACGAGATCGCGGGCGGCTGAAGCCCGATGCCAAGGAAGGACAGCGCGGTTTCCGAAAGGATCATCACCGGGATCGACAGGGTCAGGACCGCGATGATGTGCGACAGGAAGGACGGCACGAGGTGGCGCACGATGATGCCCATCTCGCTCATCCCGTCCAGCCGGGCGGCGATGACGAAATCCTCGTTGCGCAGCGACAGGAACTTGCCCCTGACCTCTCGTGCAAGGCCGGTCCAGCCGATCAGCGACACGATGATCGTGATCATGAAGTAGACCCGCAAGGGTGGCCATGACAGCGGGATCGCGGCGGCTAGGCCCATCCACAAAGGGATCGTCGGGATCGAGCGCAGGAACTCGATCACCCGCTGGATGACCGTGTCCACCTTGCCCCCGAAGAAGCCCGAGATGCCGCCGATCAGCACGCCCAGAACAAGGCTAAGCGCCACGCCCACCAGCCCGATCGACAGCGAGATGCGCGCGCCATAGACGGTGCGGCTGAAGATGTCGCGCCCCAGCCGGTCGGCGCCGAAGATGTACATCGGCGACCGCGGCCCCGGCTCTAGCGGGCCGAACAGCTTGGTCTCCATCGGGATGAAGCCCATCAACTCGTAGGGCTGCGTCTTGACGAAGAAGCCCACCGGAATCGGGTTGGCCGGATCACGCTCGAACTCGCGCCGCATCGAGTCGGTGTTCAGCGTCATTTTCATCCCGTCGACATGCGGCATGAACTGGCCCTCGTGGAACAGCTGCAATCGCTGCGGCGGCGCGTAGGTGTAGGTTGCCGAGGTCTGGTTCGGGTCGAAGGGCGCCACGAATTCCGCGAAGGCCGCGATCAGGTACAGCACCAGCACCACGGCAAGGCTGACAACCGCCAGCTTGTGCTTGCGGAACTTCAGCCAGAACAGTTTCCACTGACCAGCGGCGGCAAGGTTCGCCTCGTGCCCCGCCGTTTCCTGACTGACCGCGGGGTCTGTCGTCTCGATCGCCGGATCATAGGTGAAGTCCGGCTCTGGTTCCTTGTAGGTCTTGGTCATTCCAGACGGATCCTCGGGTCGGCGATGGCAAGAAGGATGTCGGACAGGATCGTGCCGATGATCGTCAGGACCGAGATCAGCATGATCAGCGATCCGGCAAGATACATGTCCTGTGACAGCAGCGAGCGCAGCAGCAGCGGCCCGGTCGTCGGCAGGCTCATCACCACGGAAACGAGGATCTCGCCCGAGATGACGGTCGGGAGAATCCAGCCCAGCGTTGAGATCAGCGGGTTCAGCGCCATGCGCACGGGATAGCGCAGCAGCAGTTCCAGTTCGGACATGCCCTTGGCGCGGGCGGTGGTGACATAGGGCTTGGACAGTTCGTCCAGCAGGTTGGCGCGCATGATGCGCACCATCGTCGCCAGCGCGCCGGTGCCGATGACGAAGATCGGCAGCCAGACGTGGTTCAGGAAGTCGACGAACTTGCCCCACGACCACGGCGCGTCGATGTACTGCGCCGAGTACAGCCCGCCGACCGACTGGTCGAAGAACGCCGCCAGTACATACATCGCCGCCAGTGCGAGAACGAAGTTCGGCAAGGCGAGAAAGAAGAAGGCGAAGAAGGTCGCGACGTAGTCGGTGACGGAATACTGGCGCACCGCCGAGATGATGCCGATCGGGATCGCGACGGCCCAGACGAAGATCAGCGTCAGGATCGCCAGCAGGAAGCTATAGCCAAGGCGGTTCCAGATCAGTTCCGTCACCGGCTTGCCGAACTCGAACGAGATGCCGAAGTCGCCGCGCGTCACGATGCCCGTGACCCACTTGAAGTACTGGACGTACATCGGCTGGTCGAGGCCGTAGCGTTCGCGCATCGCGGCGAGCGTGCCCTCTTCGACGGCGCCACCCTGACTGGCCCAGTCGGCCATCAGCGTGGACAGGTAGTCGCCGGGCGGCAACTGGATGATGATAAAGGCGACCACCGACACCGCGATCAGCGTGGGGATCGCGTACAGCAGTCTTCTGGCGAGAAAGCTCAGCATCTCGGGTCCGGTCTTTCGGGAATTTCAGTCAGGGGAGACCGGGGCATGGGCGGGAGAGAGAGGCCCACGCCCCGGCAGTCAGCTCAGCGGTCGAACCACCACTGAGTGAGCGTGGGTGCGGGGTGCCAGAGGTTGCCCGTGATCGGGATACCGTCCACCACGTTCCGCAGGTCCTTGGACACCATCATGTACTTCGGCATGGGCCGCGAGATGCCGATGGTCAGGAACTGCTCGGCCGACAGCGACAGGAACTCCTGCATCTCGGCCAGACGGTCGGCATCGGTGGCCGCCGCGTTGACGTCGTCGTAGGCTGCCATCAGCTCTTTCACGGCTTCGGGCGGCTCTTCACCCGTCGAGCGGTCAGAGTACCAGTCCGCCCATTTCGAGGCGAAGAAGATGTCCGCCTTGAGGAACGGCATGTAGCAGCGCACGTCGCTGTAGGCTTCGGACAGACCGCCGACGCAGTTCCACATGTAGGCCTCGTGCTCGTTCGCGTACCACATCGTATTCAGACGCGCCCGGTCGGTGGTGCGGATCTGGATGTCGACGCCGATGTCACGGGCATACTGCTGCACCATCTGCATCACGTCCGGGTAGGACAGACCGAACACGTCGGCGACCATGAAGTTAATCACCATCGGCTCGCCGTTCGGCATCAGGCGGATGCCCTCGCCGTTCTTCTCGGGCATGATGCCGTCAAGGATCTCGTTCGCCTTGGCCGTGTCGTACTCGGTGTACTGGCTGGCGAGCGTCTCGTTGAACAGCTCGTGGTCCGGCTGGATCGCCACCTGCGCCGGGGCGCCTTGCCCGACGTAGATCAGGTCGATGATCTCTTGCCGGTTGATGGCGTGCGACAGCGCGATGCGGAAATCCTTGTTCTGGAAGATCTCGCGCTTGGTGTCGTCCTCGACGTTGAGGTTCAGCAGAACCACCGCGTCGTTCGCCGGCAGGTCCATCACGTCGACGAAGCGATAGTTGCCGCTATCCTGCCCGTCATACAGCACCGACCGGAAGGTCGAGTTGTTGATGTGACGGAAGGCGAAGTCGAAATCGCCCGAGGTCATGCGCAGGGCCATCAGCTGCGGGTCGTCGATCTTGGCCCAGGTGATGCCGTCGATATAGGGCAGCTGGTTGCCGTCCGGGTCGACCTTCCAGTAGAACGGGTTCCGTTCTGCCACGACGCGTTCCTGATCGGCGTAAGGCACGGTCAGAACCCACGGGTTCATCGTGGGCAGATCAAGGTTCTGCCAGAACTGCGGCTGGAACGAGAGCGACACCTTCGAGTTGAACAGCGCCACCCAGTCGCCCGCGGTCGCGTCCGCCTCGATCAGGGCGGGCAGCCCGTCGGCGTTGTACTTTTCGTGGAACTGGCTGAGGTAGTGCTTGGGGTAGATCACCGGATGGTGCCCCTGCCCGTAAGCCAGCTGTTGCAGGAACAACCCGTAGGGCGAGGCGAACTTGAACTCGACCGTGCGCTCGCCCGTCTGGGTCACGACGACGGGTTCGCCGCCGACGGTAAAGGTGGGCGACTTCGACGGGTTCAGCTGTTCGTTCATGAAGACATCTTCATACCAGAACATGATGTCCTCGACGGTGAACGGCGCGCCATCCGACCACTTCAGCCCTTCGCGCAGGGTGAAGGTGTAGGTGGTGGCGTCGTCCGACACCGTGAACTCTTCGGCAAGGCTTGGGACGACCTCGGACCACGTCGGGTCCCAGCGCACCAGAAGCTCGTTCGCGGTGGTCCGGGTCAGGTTGTAGTGGTCGCCGTTCGCAAGGATCGTGGTCCGCAGCGTGCCACCGTAGGTGCCGACGCTGTCGATCATATCCTCGACATAGGGATTGGCCGGCAGCCGCTCCTCTACCGGCGGCAGGTCGCCGCTTTCCACCATCGCATCCAGCATAGGCGCTTGGTGATAGTCCTGCGCCCATGCGCCTGCCGTCACAGCCAAAAGGCCGGCAAGACCCAAGGGCAGCGCGCGCACGCGCCGTCCGAAATCAAGCATTGGATTGTCTCCTCCTCTGTCGCGCCCCTCCTGGCGCTGTCGGAATCGCAGCGATATGCACTGTTCGCCGATTTTCCTACACAAACGGTCCAAGATCGTGCACTATTTGTCAATACTCGTGTATAAAACAGATGAGAAAGCACCTTGGCGAAGCGAGAAAACCTGATAAATCAGGGCCTCATGTCGACGAAAGCAGATAACGTGACCCCTTTGGCCGATCCGGCTCCGGCCGAGAGTCCGGTCTGCGATCTGATCCGCGAGGATATCATCGCGGGGCGGTTGTCCCCGAACGAGCGGCTGAAGGTATCGGACCTTGCCCGCCGCCACGGCGTCTCGACCAGCCCCGTGCGCGAGGCGCTGCAAATGCTGCGGGGCGAAGGCTTCGTCGTCCTGAACCCCAATCGCGGCGCGCGGGTGCGGCCGGTGGACGAAAGCTTCGTGCGCAACGTGTTCGAAGTCGAGATGCTGATCGAACCCTACCTGACCCGCACCTTCGTCGAGATGGTGACCGAAGACCAACTGACCGAGCTTGATCGCATTCAGTCCCGTATCGAGGACCTGAACTTCGCGGACGAACGCAAGCATTCGGATCTGGATACGGCGTTTCACAACGTCACGTACGAAAGCCACTACAACCGGCACATGTTCGACATGTGGCAGAAGCACCGGGAAATTCTGGGCGCGATCAGCCACCGGTATCCGGTGTCGCTGACCCGCCGCAAAGCGGTGATCGAAGAACACCGCGCCCTGCTGAAGGCATTCCGCGAACAGGATGTGGACACGGCCTGTGCCGTGATCACGCGCCATGTCGAGGGCTCTGGCCGCCATATCATCGAACAGATGCGGATGGCGGCGGCGCGCGGCTGAACGGCAAACGGGCGCGCCGGCAAAAGCGCACCCGTCCATGTTTTAGGCGGCTCGACCTCAGTCGAACTTGTACGCAGGCATCCCGAACTCGGTCAGATCGCATCCGTCCTTCTGCTGCTCGCGCGGAAGCCCCGCGCCCATCAGCCCGTCGATCACGGTCCAGACCACCCAAGACACCGTCGCCGCGAAACCGCCCACGGCCACCACGCCCAGCGCCTGAACGGCAAGGCTGGCGTCGGGGTTCGAGAAAGCGACCGCGATGGTGCCCCACGCCCCTGCCGCAAGGTGCACCGGGATCGCGCCGACCGCGTCGTCCAGACCAAGCCCTTCCAGCAAGCGCGTCGCGCCCAGCATCGCCAGTGCGCCGACCGCGCCGATTGCCATTGAACTGGCCATACCGGGGGCCGCTGGCTCGGCCGTGATGCTGACAAGCCCGGCAAGCGCACCGTTCAGCATCAGCGGCAGGTCCATCTTTCCGGACCGCGCGAAGCTGACAATCGCCATTGCAAGGACGCCCGCTGCCGCTGCGGCGTTCGTGTTGACGAAGATGTTCGACACCGCCACCGCGTCTTCGACCGTCGAGAAAGACAGTTGCGAGCCGCCGTTGAAGCCGAACCAGCCCAGCCACAGGATGAACGTGCCCAGCGTCACGTAGGGCAGCGAGGACGGTGCAAGCGCCAGCGGCTGACCCGTCGGGCCAAAGCGCCCCAGGCGCGGACCAAGGATGACGATCCCGGTCAGGGCGACCCATCCGCCGACAGAGTGCACGATGGTCGAGCCCGCGAAGTCCGCGAAGCCCAGCGATGCAAGCCAGCCACCGCCCCAGGTCCAGTGTCCGACCGCCGGGTAGATGACCGCCGCCAGCACCACGGTCGAGGCGACGAAGGCCCAGAAGCGAACCCGTTCCGCCAGCGCACCCGACACGACCGATGCCGCCGTGGCCACAAAGACCATCTGGAAGAACCAGTCCGCGCCCGAGGCATGACCCGACAGGTCCGCCCCACTAAGCGCCGCCGCGTCGTCGGCGTGCCAGATGCCCGGAATGCCGATCAGCCCCGAAAGGCTTTCGCCGTACATCGCCTGATAACCGAAGAGGTAGAAGACGACCCCGGCCACGGCATACAGCGCGACGTTCTTGGCGCAGACCGCGGTGACCGACCGGTTGCGGACGCTGCCGGCCTCGAGCATCGCGAAACCGGCGGCCATGAACATGACCAGTGCCCCGCAGATCAGCAGAAACAGGGTGTTGAGAAGATAGGCCCCCGTGGCGTCCGCCAGCTCTGTGGCGGACGCGGGGCCTGTCGCCAGGGCCACCGCAAGGGCAGCACCCGGCACCAGGTATTTCCGTTTCATGTCGAAACTCCTTTTGCGCGGGGCCCTAGCCGGCCACCGCCATCTCGGGCAGCGCGCCGCCAGTGGTTTCAGGCAGGCACACCGTCTCGACGAGGCAGGCGCCCACCAAGTACGGGTCCGCGTTCGCACCGGGGCGGCGATCCTCGAAATAGCCGTAGCCCTTCAGCGCCACGGGCTGCGGGATGCGGATCGACGCGCCGCGATGCGCGATGCCCGAACGGAACTCTTCGATCGAGCAGGTCTCGTGCAGCCCGGTCAGACGCTCGGCCAGCCCCGCACCGTAGTTGCGGATGTGCATGGCGTGGTGCCGTTCCAGCGCCGTGACGGCGCGGTCGATGGCCGCCTTGCCGGTCTTGGGCGACCGGATCTCGGCGGTGGAGAAGTTGGTGTGCATCCCTGCCCCGTTCCAGTCGCCGACCATCGGCTTGTTGTCGAACGAGATGCGGCACCCGAACCGTTCCGCCTCGCGGTGAAGCAGGAAGCGCGCCAGCCACAGGTGGTCGGCCATGGTCAGCACGTCCGAGGGTTCGCCCTCGATGCCGCGATAGCCGATCTGGAATTCCCACTGGCCGGGCATGACCTCGGCGTTGATGCCGTAGATCATCAGACCGGCGTCGATGCAGGCCTTGGCGTGTGCATCCACAAGGTCACGGCCGAACGCCACGTCGGCGCCGACGCTGCAATAGTACGGTCCCTGCGGCGCGGGGAAGCCGTTGGTCGGGAAACCCAGCGGGCGTCCGTCCTGATAGATTGTATACTCCTGCTCGAAGCCGGCCCACGGCGCGGCGTCGGCCCCGGCGTCGGACAGCAATCCGCGCAGGTGGGCGCGCTGGTTGGTGGGATGCGGCTGGCCCTTGGCGTCCAGCACCTCGCACAGCACCAGCCAGTTGCCAGCACCGCGACGGGGGTCGGTGGCGATGCGCACCGGAACCAGCAGGCAGTCGGAATCGTCGCCTTCGGCCTGATTGGTCGACGAACCGTCGAAGCTCCACTCGGGGAAATGCGCCGTCTCGGGCTGATCCGGGACGCAGACGAACCGCGCCTTGGACCGCAGCTTCTGCGTGGGTTGGGTGCCGTCCAGCCAGATGTATTCGGCAAAACCGGTCGTAGTCATCTTATAATATCCTTCTTTGGATTTTTTGGGGGGGGGAGCAACTGGGCTCAGTAGAATCGCAACCGCGAGGCGGCGGCGACGTCGGCGCGGGTCAGGCCCACGTCATCGAGCAGGTAGTCGGGCAAGGCTTCCAGCCGCTGGTAATCCCGGCGGCTGCGGAAGTAGCCGAAAAGCGTCGCCACTATGGACGGGCGGCGCCGACGGTGGCGCAGGTGCGCCTGCGACTGTCCGACAATGCTGCGATAGGAAAGGTCTAGGCCGGTAAAGGCCATCGCCATCTGATTGTTGTACATCTTGAATCTCCAATGGTTACGAGGCGGCCCGCCGCAATGCGCGGACCTGTCTTCCCGCCCCCCTCCTCCAAGGGGCGTGGGATCGGGTGACGCCACGCGTCGGGCGCGGCTGTTCTGGGGTCGGGTCGGTTCCGCGGTCAGGACAGCAGGCGCTGTCTTTGCCGGGATCCGTGCAATTGCCCGCGCCTGCGGCGGGCAAGGTCGGTCAGCGACAGGCCAAGGTGCTCTTGCACCTGCTGCCGCAGGATTTCGGGTGTCTCGAAGCCGCAGGCGGCGGCGACCTGATCGGTCGTAAGCGCGCCTTCGGACAGAAGCTTGCGGGCATGTTCGACCTGCGCGATCTCGAAATACCGCGCAAAGGTCATGTGGCGCCCATCGGACCCGGTGCGCGGCGTCTCGCAGGGGCGGGCCGGTGCGGTCATCACCTCGGCGTGCGACCGCGCGATACGGTCAAGCCGCACAGCCTCTGCCCGGCAGATCGAAGCAAGGGCCGTATCCACATCGTCTTCGCATTTCAGAAGCGTACCGAACCCCAGCCCCATCAACAGCGCCCGCGCTGCGGCGTCCGGCCCGGCAAGACGCATCTCGCCGCGTACGCCCTGCATCAGCTTGCCGGCCACGACCAGCCCGCGCACACCGGCTCGTGTCAGGCGCCCCGCGTCTGACAGATCGACGATCAGGCGGGTCCAGCCTGCTTCGAGCACGTCCACCAATGCGTCGTACAACGGACCGGCGGCGCGGCGATCAATCTCGCCGTGGATCGAAAAGATAAGACAATCGCCAATGGTATCGGTTTTGAATTTCATGATCTCTGCTTTCTGGAACGCTTTCGCCGTCCCGGACGCGAACCGCCCGGGTTGGGAAAGGACATCGGGTTTGGTCAGCGGATGCGGACTTGCATCGGGGTGATGGCGCGGATGCCGTCGATCCCGCGCATCGCGGGGGGCACCAGCACTTCTAGGTCGGGGGCGTTGGCCGTCAGCGCCGCTAGCCCCTCTTCCAATTCGATCCGCGCCAGCATCTCGCCGATGCAGCGGTGCGGACCCAGCCCGAAGGCGGGATGATGCGGGGGCCGGTCCGCCCGGTGGATGTCGTACACATCGGGCCGCGCGCAGACGTCGGGATCGCGCAGGGCGGACAGCAGGCTGGCGCAGATGGTCGCGCCCTTCGGGATCGTCGCGTCCCCGAATGTCACCGGCCCGCGCGCATAGCGCGAGACCGAGGCCAATGGCGGTTCGACCCGCAAGGCTTCCGAGACGGCAGCCGGGATCAGGCCCGGATCGTCCCGCAGCCCCTGCCAGTCGCCGCCCGGCCCCGCGGCAAGCGCGACCGCCATCGCGAAGGCAGCAGGCGTGGCATCGGCGCCGCCAACGATCAGCCCAAGTACCTGATGCACAAGACTTTCGAACGGCACCTCGCGGTAGGCGTCCCAGTTCACGGCAAGGGCGGTCAGCAGATCGTTCTGCGGCGCCGCAAGCCGTGCGCGCAACTGCACCTCGATGAAATACACCAGCTCGACGACTGCATCCTCAAGCTCGGCGTGGGTCTCGTGCGGGTAGTTTCGGCTCATGGCCGGGGCCACGACCGACGCGCGGTGCGCGAAATAGGTGGCCTCAGCTTCCGGCAGGCCCAGCATGGCCGCCGTCAGCTCGGCTGGCAGCCGCGTCGCCATGCCGGCAAGGAAATCGAACGCCTCGCCGCGCGGCAACGCGGCTACCATCTTGTCGGCGGCAGCCCGTACTCGCGGACGGGCGGCAAGGATCTCGGCCCGCCCGAAAGCGCGCGAGAAAAGCCCGCGTTTGCGGCGGTGATCCTCGCCATTCGCGAACAGGAAGAAATCCGTCAGGAAGGTCGCGACGGCGCCCGGCGGAATGCCGTTCAGGCGAACGTAATCGACCCCGTCGATCTGTTGCGTGTCTGGATGCGTGAGAAGTTCGTAAACATCACATGCACGAAGGACCATGTATTGATCCCCTGCGCGCCGTATAATCCGATGCTGCGCCCGACGGGCGGCAATCTCGGCATGCGGATCGACCGCGAGAACATCAATCTCGACGTCGACAATTTTTTCCGGCCACCGCGCCGCTATCTCATACATTTCTGCCTCCGTCGCAAAATATTTCCGGCGGCGCGCCCGTGTCTTGATCCGCGCCGTGCGATATTTCGAAAGAACGGCAATTCGCCGCCCACGAATCCCTTTTGACGGTGAAGCGTTGTTGTCAGCGTTGTCGGCGGGGTGGTAACGGGTACACGGGGACGTTGTATTTCTCGGAGCCTGAATTGCCCGAAGTCATGGAAATCTCGCTTTTCGGCGAGCTCAAAGTCATTTCGAACGGACGCGAAGTCCCCCTGCCCGCATCACGCAAGGCACGGGCGCTGCTGGCCTTTCTGGTCGCCACCGGGCGGCCGCACCGCCGCGAACGCCTGTGCGAGATGCTGTGGGATCTGCCCGACGACCCCAAGGCCGCGCTGCGGTGGTCGCTTAGCAAACTGCGAAAGGTGGTCGACACCGAGACGCAGCAGAGAATCATCGCAGACCGCGAACGGGTGCAGTTCGACATGGATGGCGTCGAGGTCGACGTGCGTTCCATGCAAGCCTGCCTGCGCGACCGCAACGCCGCGCCGTCGGTCGAGACATTGGAGCGGCTTGCCGGCACGTTGTCCCACGTGTTCCTCGACGGGCTGGACGGCGCAGGCGACGACGCGTTCGACAACTGGCTGACCGCCGAGCGCGAGGACGCGCGCATCGCCCGCGTCACGGTGCTGAAATCGCTTGCCGGTCATCCCGAGGTCGACAGCATCGCCGCGCAAAAGTGGCTGCGGCTGTGGCAAGAGGAAGACCCCGAGGGCGCGGAAGGGTTCGAACGAGAGGTGCCGAACCGCGAGGCGTCGAAAGCTTCGGCCCCGCGACAGGTGCAGCCGACGCGATCCTCTGGCCCGGTGCCGACCTTCGACGATCCGTCGCAGCGGATCGCCAACGCGCGCGCCCGTTCGCTGCAGGCCCAGCGCATCGGCTTTTGCGAGGTGCAGGACGGCACCAAGATCGCTTACGCCTCTATCGGTGAGGGGCCGCCGCTTTTGAAGGCCGCGAATTGGCTCAACCACCTCGAATTCGACTGGAGCAGCCCGATCTGGGGCAAAAGCTTTGCCGAGATCGCCCGCACCCGTACCTTCATCCGCTACGACGAGCGTGGATGCGGCCTGTCCGACTGGGACGTGGACGACCTGAGCTTCGATGCCTTCGTCGAGGATCTGGAAGCGGTGGCCGACAAGCTGGGGCTGAAACGCTTTCCCCTGCTGGGCATCTCGCAGGGGGCGGCGGTGTCGATCGAATATGCGGTGCGGCATCCCGAGCGGGTCAGCGGGCTGATCCTGATCGGCGGCTACGCGGCCGGATGGCGCCACCTAGCCACGCCAGAGGAACAGGCCCGGCGCGAGGCGGTGCTGACCCTGACCGAAGTCGGCTGGGGCACCGACAACCCCGCGTATCGGCACATCTTTTCGCAGACCTTCATGCCCGAGGCGACGCAGGAAGACCTTGCGTGGTTCGATGAATTCCAGCGCCTGACGACCTCGCCCGCCAACGCGGCGCGGTTCCAGAACGCGTTCGGGCACATCGACGTGCGGGACCGCTTGAAAAAGGTGAAAGCGCCGACGCTTGTGCTGCACTCGCGCCACGACCAGCGCATTCCGCTGGACCTTGGCCGCGAACTGGCCGCTGGCATCCCCGACGCGCATTTCGTGCCGCTGGAAAGCCGCAACCACATTCTGATGGATACGGAACCGGCCTGGCTGCACTGCGTGCAGGCCTCGGCCGCGTTTCTGGCGGAACACCGGATCTGAGGTGACCGGGCGCCGGTGAAAGGATCGGGAAAGGTCGGAGGACGCGCCGATGGGGATCGGACAAGATGGCGCGCCCTCCTTATCGCACGGTACGACGCTCACGGTCGCCGCCCGCACGAGGGGCAGCCCGGCCCAAGGGCAATGGGCCGAGCCGTCTGTCGAAGGCAGCCACTCCTGCCTTCGAAAACGCTTAGTTCAGGACGTGCCAGACACCGCCGACGCCATCGCCGTTGATGTCGCCCGGCTTGCGGTCACCCGCCCAGTAATACAGCGGCTGACCATCCAGGGCCCACTGCATCGCGCCGTCTTTGCGCTCGACAAGGGTGAACGCCCCTTCGGCCGACGCGCCCGCCGCGGCGATGAACGGCGGCCAGCTTTTGGCGCAGCCGCCATAGCAGTTCGAGGTGCCCGCCGTGTCGTTGTCGAAAATGTAAAGCGTCATGCCGTCACCATCGGCGAGGACGCCATTCGACTGCCCGGCCGGCGCCGCGATAGCGGCAGAGCTTGAAGCGGCCAGAACGGCGGCGATGAGGGTAAAGGATTTCATTGTCTCGTTTCCTTGGGTCTGCTGCCCGGCAAAGGCGCCGGGCGTTGAAATCGTCGGCGGTCTGGGTCAGGGACGCTGCAGTCCGCACACGCCCGCGCCACACCGACAGCCGATGTGTCCTTGTGGCTTGCCACCGTTGTCGCCACCGTTGTCAGATCGGGCCCAAGTGTCTGCGTGACCGTTGTTTTTTGGGTCTTCCAAAAGAAAAAGGGGCGGTCGACTTTTGGCCGTCCGCCCCCTGCCCGCGTGTGGTTTGGCTGGCCGCTACAGGATGAAATCCGCGAGGGTCAGCCCCTGCACGCCAAGGATATCGACCCGCATGTCGGTCGACCCGTCGCCATCCACGTCGATCCGCAGCACGGTGTCCCCGAACGAGTTCTCGAAGGTGCGCGCGCTGGGACCGTTCCCGGTGAACGAGCCGCCGATCGACAGGTCCAGCCCGCCGCCCGACAAACCGGACAGGTCGATCGCATCGATACCGGTTTCAAAATCCGTGATCGTGTCGCCCACCCCGTTGGGGCTGTCGGACAGCCGCGCGAAGACGAAGACGTCCTGCTCGCTTCCGCCGGTCAACTCGTCCGCACCCTGACCACCGATCAGCGTGTCGTTGCCGTCGCCACCGTCGATGAGGTCGGCGCCAAGCCCGCCGAAGATCCAGTCGTTGCCCTCGCCCCCGTTCAACTGGTCGATGCCAGATCGGCCCGCAATCGTGTCGTCGCCTTCACCGCCATCGACGATGTCGTCCCCGCGACCGGCGTCGATCACGTCATGTCCGCCCCGACCGTCGATCAGGTCGCGCGATCCGCCGCCCGACAGCCGGTTGTTGCCGTCGTTGCCGGCAATCTCGTTCTGCAGGCCGTTGCCGGTTCCGTCGATATCGTCGGCACCGCCGAGTTCGAGAATCTCGAAGTTGTCTTCCAGCGCATAGCTTACGTAAGTCCGGACCGTATCGGTGCCGAGGTTCTCGTTTTCTTCAAGCTGAATGGACGCGTCATCGATGATATAAAGGTCGTCGTTAAAGCTGCCGTTGACTTTGCCCACGACAGTACCGCCGCGCCCGTCGAAGATATCGTCGCCGAAACCAAGAAAGACATTCCCGACAAGGGTGCCCGAATTTATCACGACGTCCTGGTCTTCGCTGGTCTGGATCGAACCATGCTGGAACAGCGCGCCCGAGTTCGACCGGAATGTGCCACCCACGATCGTGCCCGTATTCACGATCCGGTTCGCGTCGCCGCCGGCAACGCTGGTGGTCGCGGCGAACAAAAGGATCGCAGTATCCTCAAACCCGATGATTTCGCCACTGTTGTGGATCACGTTGCCGCCGCGTTGGGTGATAATCGTCGGCCCGGTGTCGCCAGCCGACTGGATGATGCCGGTGTTGGTCAGGGTCAGGTTAGACACCGAACTCCCGTTGCTGCCGACGTCCACGACGTTCACGTCAGTGGCAGACATAACTCCGTTGTTGGTGACGGTCAGGCCCAGACCGGTCGAGCGAATGCCGCCAAAGAGGTCTCCGTTGTTGGTGACGACGACGTCGTCCCCGCTGGTCAGGACCGCTTCGTCGCCGAAGACCAGCGCGCCGCCGTCCGTGATCAGAATCGTGTCGTTCGCACCCGGGGTTTGCTGCGTTTCCACAAGCCCGGTGATTGTCGAAATTGCCATGTTGTCCGTTTCCCTTGCTTCCCCTCCGGGCGCGGGGGCGCGCGCGGAGGGGTGATGTCCAAAGACGACGCCCAATCAGCGTCGCCAGCACGCAAGGGCCGGACGGACCGTTGTAACCACCGTTGTATTTGAAGAGGCGAAACCGGGATTTATCGAATTTCTTGACCTTGGGGTCAAAAAAGCCACGCCCCATTGCCGCAAATGCCGTGGCTTTGCACGTTTCGCAGGCAGACCGTGAACGTATCGACCTTCCGATCGGTATGGTCTACGGTCCCGCTGACGCCGGATTCCCGCCGCACCCCATCGCCCCTCGCGCCTCAACCTCGCCCGTGCATGCGCCACGGACCCGGTTTCGACGACATCCGAGACACGCGACGGACAGTCCCGGCCGCCCCCGTATTGCGCGGCCCGTTCCCGGCCCGCGGGAGAAGACAGAGATGACAGATCAGACAGCCCCGGCCCGGGACGCCGCAGACCCGCGCCAGTTCCGCCGCACGAACAGCGTCGACCGCAAGCAGGGGCTGGGCGCCATCGCGCGGATCACCCGCATGTGCCTGAAATACCCGGGCCGTGTCGCGCTTGCGATGCTGGCCACGGTCGCGGCGGTCAGCATGCAGCTGTCGATCCCGCTGATCCTTGGCCGCGCGGTCGATGCGACGCAGGCGATGGCCGGGGACGGCGCGGACACCCGCGCACTGGTGCTGATCGCACTGACGCTGCTGGTGGCCTCTGTCCTGCGCGGGCTGTTCACTCTGGTGCAGAACTACACTGCGGAATCCGTGGGCCACGCGCTGGCGCGGGACCTGCGCAACGCGATCTACGACAAGATCCAGCGGCTGCCGTTCTCGTTCCACGACCGCACCCACTCGGGCGACCTGATCACGGTCGGGATGCTCGATCTGGAAGGCGTGCGGATGTACTTCTCGACCGCTCTGGTGCGCACCGTTCTGCTGGCCCTGCTGATCGGGATTGGGGCGTTCATGCTGATCTCGACGGACGTGGTTCTGGGTCTGCTGGCGCTGTCCTTCGTTCCCTTCGCCGCATGGCGCAGCTCGGTCATGCAGCTGACGCTGCGCCGGACGTGGCTGGTGCTGCAGGAGAAGCTGGGCGTTCTGAGTCAGGTGATGGAAGAGAACCTTGCCGGTATCCGCGTCGTGCGCGCCTTCGCCGCCGCCGACCACGAGATGGCCAAGTTCGACCGCGCGTCGAAGACCGCGCTGGACCTCAGCCACCAACGTGTCGACGTGCGGGTGCGGAACACGTCGATGATGACGCTGGCGTTCTTCATCGCGATGGGGCTGGTCCTGCTGGTGGGCGGCCGTCAGGTGGCAAGCGGTGACATCACCGTGGGTACGCTGGCCACCTTCCTGACCTTCATGACGATCCTGCAGATGCCGGTGCGCCAGCTTGGCCTGATGGTCAACGCCTATGCCCGCGCCTCGACCACCGGCGCGCGTCTGTTCGCGCTGCTCGACATGCCGATGGAGATCGACGACGCCCCGGGCGCGAAGCCCCTGGAGATCACAGAGGGCACGCTGACGCTGGAGAACGTCGGGTTTGCCTATGCCGGATCCGGCGACCGGCGCGCGGTGTCGGGGATCAGCTTCAGCGCCCGCAAGGGCGAGACGGTCGGCATCGTCGGCGCGCCGGGATCGGGCAAGACGACGCTGATGCACCTGCTGCCCCGCTTCTACGATCCGACCGAGGGATCGATCCGCATCGACGGGCAGGACCTGCGCGACGTGACCCTGTCGTCGGTGCGGCAATCGGTTGCGGTGGTGCAGCAGGACAGCTTCCTGTTCACCACCTCGATCGAGAACAACATCGCCTATGCCGAGCCCTACACGCAGGACCGTCGCATCCGGGGCGTGGCGGAATCGGCGCAGCTGCACGACTATGTGCTGGGCCTGCCGCGCAAGTACGACACCATCGTGGGAGAGCGCGGCGTGTCGTTGTCGGGCGGCCAGCGGCAGCGTCTGTCGATCGCACGCACGCTGATGACCGAACCCGCCGTGCTGATCTTCGACGACTCGACGGCGGCCATCGACGCGGGCACCGAAAGCCGTATCCGCGCAGCGATGAAGGATTATTCCAAGGATCGCGTGACCCTGATCGTGGCGCACCGGCTGGCGTCGCTGATGCACGCCGACCGCATCCTGTTCCTAGAGGACGGCAAGGTCGTCGAACAGGGCACCCACGAAGAACTGCTGGCCCTCGGCGGCCGCTATACCGCCCTGCACGACTTGCAGATGCGCCCCGAAGGCGACGTGCTGGACGAGATGGAGACGACACGATGAGCCCGACCCGTACCGGCGAACCCCGCGACCCCCACGACGACGGCCGCCCGCGGATGCGGGCCGTTGTCGGCTCGGACCGGATCGAGGAAGAGATCTTCGGCCGCGCCTTCGACGGCAAGGTCGTGCGGCGGATCTGGGACTTTGTCGGCCCCTACCGCAACCGCGTCTGGATCGCTGTCGCGGCGGTGATCATCTTCACCCTGTCCCAGCTGTCGATCCCGCTGCTGATCCGCTTCGCCATCGACCACGGCATGGCCGCCGACGCGGCTCCGGGCACGCTGACCCTGATCGTCGGACTGTTCGCGCTGGCCATCGTGATCAACTACATCGCGTCGCTGGTGCAGGAACGTGTGACGGGCCGCATGGCGGAACACGTCCTGTTCGACATCCGCCGCAAGATGTTCGGCCACCTGCAGCGCGTGTCGCTGTCCTTCATGGACAAGACCGAGGTCGGGCGCCTGATGTCGCGGCTGCAGGGCGACGTGAACTCGATGCAGGAATTTCTAGAGACATCGATCATGTCGGTTGGGGATATCCTGCTGCTGGTGGGCATTGTCGTCGTCATGCTGTGGCTTGACTGGCAACTGGCCGCGATGGTGCTGATGGCGCTTCCGATCCTGTTCGGCGTGCGGGTGCTGTGGCTGTCCAAGGCGCGCGCCGCCTTCATGGCCGCGCACGAGGCGAACTCGGTCACCAACGGCGCACTGGCCGAGGCGATCCACGGCGTGCGCGCCGTTCAGGCGATGGACCGGGCGGCGCTGAACGCGAAGCTGTACGGCGAGCTGGTCGACACCAATTACGCCTCTCACCTGCGCGCGTCGCGGCTGGCGCAGATCATGATCCCCATCGTGGACAGCCTGACCGGCATCGCGATGGCGGTGGTCGTGGTGGCGGGCGGCCTGATGGTCGTGTCCGGCCGGATCGAGGTCGGGGTGATGGTCGCCTTCCTGTTCTACATCCAGCGGTTCTTCGACCCGATCCGGTCGCTGACCATGCAGTATTCGGTGATGCAGCGCGCAATGGCCTCGGGCCACCGCCTGACCGAGGTGCTGGACGTCGAGGTCTCGGTCGAGGACGCCCCCGATGCGGTGGCCCTGACCAAGGACGATGACGGTTCGGTCGAGTTCCGCAACGTGACCTTCGGCTACAACCCCAAGCACCCGGTGCTGAAAGACGTGTCGTTCAAGGTGAACTCGGGCGAGACGGTCGCGCTGGTCGGCCCCACAGGGTCCGGCAAGTCGTCGTCGATGTCGCTGATCCACCGCTTCTACGACGTGCAGGACGGCGCCGTGATGGTCGGCGGCAAGGACGTGCGCGACGTGACGCAACACAGCCTTGGGCGCCACATCGCGATGGTTCTGCAAGAGCCCTACCTGTTCACCGGCACGGTTATGGACAACATCCGCTATTCCTCGCACTGGGCGACCGACGAGGACGTGATCGAGGCGACGAAGGCCGTCGGCGCGCACGACTTCGTCGCCGCCCTGCCCCACGGCTACGACACGATGCTGGAAGAACGCGGGTCCAACCTGTCGCTGGGCCAGCGGCAGCTTCTGTCGTTTGCCCGTGCGCTGGTGGCCGACGCCAAGATCCTTGTGCTGGACGAGGCGACGGCCAACATCGACAGCTATACCGAGATGCTGATCCAGAAGGCGCTTCAGACTCTGCTGGAAGGCCGCACCGGGCTGGTGATCGCGCACCGGCTTGCGACCATCCGCAACGCCGACCGGATCGTGGTGCTGCAACAGGGATCGCTGATCGAGGAAGGCAACCACGACGCGCTGATGGCAAAGAACGGTCTGTATTCGAAGCTGTATTCGTTGAACTATGCCAGCTTCGACGACCTGCCGGACGATCTGAGCGATGCGGATCGGGCGATGGCCACCTAGGCCACGCGCCCCTGTCTTCGTTGCGGCCTAGTGGGCCGTTGCCTCGGCCGTTTCGCGCCGCCAGTAGTTCGACGCCTTCAGGTTCTCGCCGGGATGGCCCAGCGCCTCCATCCGGGCGCGGGCCTTCGACACGTCCCCGGCTTCTGCCGCGACGAACACGAAGCCCTCGCCCTCGGGCAGATCCTTCAAGCCGTCAAGATAGCCGCCCAGCGTCTGGCCACGGTCGCGGCACAGCCACAGGACCGTCAGGTCGTCGTGATCGGCGAACGGCTGGATCTCGTCGTTGTTCGCGACCTCGATGATCGCCTCGATCCGGGTGCCTGACGGAAGTTCCTCGATCCGGCGGGCGATGGCCGGCAGCGCGGTCGCGTCGCCGATCAGAAGGTGCCAGTCGGTCTCGCCCTCGACAAGGAACGACCCGCGCGGCCCGCCGACACCCAGCAGGTCTCCGGGCTTGGCTTGGGACGCCCACGGCCCGGCGGTGCCCTCGTCGTGCAGCACGAAATCCAGCGTCAGGCGGCCCGCCTCGGCGTCGAAGGCGCGCGGTGTGAAGTCCCGCATCTCGGGCTTTTCGCCCGGCCATTCCAGCCCGCGTTCCCCCGACGTGGGGATCGGCAGGTCCTGCCCCGGACGGGGGAAGAACAGTTTCACATGGTCGTCGAAACCAAGCGACACGAAACCCTTCAAGTCCGGCGATTCAACGACGATGCGGGCCATGCCCGGGGTCAGACGCGTATTGGACACGACGGTCGTGCGGCGAAAACGGATCTCGTGCCGGACTCGGCGAGTGGTAATGGGCATAGGGGTGCCTTTCACAGATGTTACTGGAGGCTGGCGTCGGGCCCGGTCGGGGCTCGGCATTGCTTGCCGGTAGGGGGTCATACGGCCGCGACGGGAAATTCCGTCGCGGGGTGTCAGAAATGCCGTGCGGCGCCGGGTGTCAAGTCGCCCGCGCCGCACGGGATGGCGTCAGGCGCCAGCGTCGGTCAGTCGCGCAAGATCCTCGGACGACAGCTTCAGTTCGGCGGCCTTCGCAAAGCTTTCAACCTGCGCGACACTGGTGGCCGAGGCGATCGGCGCGGTCACACCGTCGCGCGCGATGACCCACGCCAGCGCGACCTCGGCGGGCTTGGCCCCATGCGCACCGGCGACGTCTTCCAGCACATCGAGAATGCGAATACCGCGCGGGTTCAAGTACTTCTCGACCATACCGCCCCGCTTGCGACCTTCCAGATCGTCCTTTGAGCGGTACTTGCCGGACAGGAACCCAGCGGCGAGGCTGAAATAGGTGACGATGCCGATGTCGTTCGCCATGCACAGGTCGCGCAGGCCGCCATCGACGGCGTCACGGTCGTACAGGTTGTATTCGGGCTGGATCACCTGATAGCTCGGCAACCCTTCAGCGCGCGAGGTTTCCAGCGCCGATGTCAGCAGCGCAGCGTCATAGTTCGATGCGCCGATCGCCTTGATCTTCCCGGCTTTCAGCAGCTTGTCATAGGCGCCCAGCGTCTCGGAATGCGTGACCTCAAGGTCGGGCCAGTGCGAGAAGTACAGGTCGACGTCATCGACGCCAAGGCGAGCCAGCGACTTGTCTGCCGCCTGAAGAATCCACGCCTCTGACAGGCCCTTTTGCCCCGCGCCGCCCATGTCGCTGCCGACCTTGGTGAACAGCTTCACCCGGTCGCGCATCCCCGGGCGCGCCCGGAACCACTTGCCCAGCATTTCTTCGGACTCGCCGCCCGAATGCCCGTCGGCCCACGCGGAATAGACATCGGCGGTGTCGATGGCATCGAAACCATGATCGACGAAGGCATCGAGAACACGGAAGCTTTCGGCCTCGTCCGTCGTCCAGCCCAGCACGTTGCCGCCGAACACGATGGGCCCGATCTGGAAGCCGGTGCTTCCCAAAGGTCTTTTTTCCATGATCTGTCTCCTGTGGTTTTCGGGGACGGCCCGACCCTTGGGTGCGGCTGCCGTCTTTTGAGACAGTTAGTTTTCGACGGCGCGATGCAACCCGCAGTGACGCACAGTCCATGTTTGCATCGGCCACTTCGCACCTGCCCGCCCACGTCATTCGGGCCGGTATCCGCGCAAAGGAGCCGTCTGGAGTTCACCGATACTTAACCGGCGATGGCGTAGCGTCCGACGCGGGGGAATATCGGAGGTTCTGGGATGCGGCACGACAGCACGGCGGCGATGGCGCTGCATGAATTCAACGGCGCGGGCGAGGCTCCTCCAGCGGTGCTGATCCTGGACGACCAGGAAATCGACCGGCTGCGTCTGCGGCGGGTCTGCGGCAAGGCTGGTCTACAGCCGGATTATTCAGAGGCCGCCACACTGGAAGAGTTTCGCGCGGCACTCGACGTTCGCCCCTATCAGGTGATCTTCCTCGACTATCATCTTGGAATGGACACCGGGCTGGACGCCCTGCAGATCGCCAAGGCGCACGAGCTTCAGGGCGATGCGATCCTGATCATGGTGACAAGCGTCGGCCAGCACGACGTCATCATCGAAGCGATGCGATCCGGCTGTTCCGATTACATCATCAAGGAAGAACTCGGGCCCGAGATGCTGCGCAAGGCGATCACCGGCGCGTTCGAACGGCGCATCCTGCTTGCTGCGCTTGCCGGGAACCAGCAGGTCGGCGACCTTGGCACCGCGCTGCAAAGTTTCCTGACCACCAGTGCGCCGGAACTGCAATCCATCCTGACGGAGATGATGCACGGCGTCTGGCGCATCCGGAACAGCGCCGGAAGCGACCCAGAGATGCGCAAGGACACGCTGGTGGTCACCCGGTCCTGCGGCGAACTCGCACGGTTCCTGGACGAACTGAAAGCGATCGCTGACGGCACCCACCCCATCGAGGGACCGGCCGGACGGCACGGTCAGGGTTAGCCCGCATGAGACTGCGTTCGAAAATCACACTGGCAGGTGTCGTGTCATCCGTGTTCGTTTCGGTGCTGTTCGCGCTGATGTCGGCACACTTCGTCCGGGTTCAGGGCAACGCAGAGGCGCGGCGCTATCTCAACGCCCGCGCCGCCCTGTATGCCGAACGGATCGAGGATGCCTTCAGCCGGATGCAGCGGGACGGCCACAGCCTGTCCGGCACGCCACCGGTGCCGGGGCTGATCCGCGCGATGCGCGCGCCCGACGGGCTTGATCCGCTGGACGGCACCTCTGCCGAACTCTGGCGGGAACGTCTGGCGCAGATCTTCAGCGCGGTTCTGCACAACACACCCCATTTCACCCAGATCCGCTATATCGGTATGGACGACAACTGGACCGAACTTGTGCGCGCCGACCGCAACGGCGACGACGTGCAGGTGGTCGCAGACGCGGACCTTCAGGCGAAGGGCAACGAACCCTACCTTGCCCCGATACGGTCCGGCACCGACACCGGGCCCTATTTCTCGAACGTGACGCTGAACCGTGAACACGGCCGGGACGAGGGGCCTCCGACCATACGCTACGTGGTGCCGGTGCATGATGCCGGCGGCAGCCTGTTCGGCGCACTGGTCATCAACGCGGACTACGAGAAACTGCTTCTGACGGCGACGCCGAACCTTGGGTCGGACTTCACTGTTACAGCCGTGACAAGCGCGCTTGATCACATGACGTGGACCGGCGACGGCGTGTCGGATCTTCGGTTCCACACCTACCCCGGGTGGACCCCTCCATTGCACGCCGCCCTGCTGCCCGCCGCCGACGGGCGGCTGGTCAGCACGGACAGTGCGGCGGTCGTCACCGTGCCGGTCTTCGAAGAGCGTCCCGATCGACCATTTTCGCTGTTCATCCAGACCGCGCTTCCGCTCAGCGTGCTGGAAGCCCCCGCGCATCGGGTGTTCGGGCTGGAGATCGCGGCGGGCGCCGTCGTCACCGCGCTGGCCGCCCTGCTGTCCTTTGTCCTTGGCCGCCAATTGACCCAGCCGCTGCACAGGTTGTCCGATGCGATCCGCGCCTACCGGGCGTCCGGGACACCGCTGCCCGACCTTCCCGCCGGGCGTGATGAGGTCGGCGACCTTGCCCGGGCCTTCCGGCACATGGCCGACGATCTGATCCGCGAAAGCGCCCGGTCGAAGGCGATGGTTCACGGCGTCGCCGACGCCATCTTTTCCGTCGACTCGAAGGGCCGCATCGAAGAGGCGAACCCGGTCGCCTTGGCCCTGTTCGGCTATTCCCGCGACGAACTGATCGGGAGCGACCTGTCGCTATTGGTGCCAACGGAAATCCGCGAGGCCCATCGCGGATTCGTCCGCGAAGCCGTGGTGCCTAGCCGCCGAAAGATGGGGTTCAACCGTACGATCCACGGGGTCCGGAAGGACGGAACCCGGGTGCCGCTGGAAATCACGATCAGCCGCGCCGTGTACGATGGCGCGGCCCACTTCATCGGCGTTGTGCACGACATCTCGGAACGGGTCGAAAGCCGCCGGATGCAGGTGTTGATCGAGGCGCTGTCGCGCTCGAACGAGGAGTTGGACAGGTTCGCCTACGTCGCCTCGCACGATCTGAAGGCGCCGCTGCGCGTGATCGACAACGCGTCGCGGTGGCTGGAAGAGGACCTTGAAGAGCACATGACGGACGACACGCGCGAAAGCATGACGATACTGCGCAACCGCGTGGTCCGGATGGAACGGCTGCTGGACGATCTGCTGGCCCATTCGCGTATCGGCCGGGTTCCGGTTACGTCGCAGATGATCTCTGGCACAGAACTGGAACAGGCACTGCGCGGACTGATCGACCTGCCGCCGGGGTTCCGGTTCGAGACCGGCGCAGACCTTGCCGGGATTTCGGTGCCGCGCATGCCGCTCGAAACGGTCCTTCTGAACCTCGTAGGAAATGCGATCAAGCACCACGACCGCGACACCGGAGAGGTTCGGCTGGATGTCGCGGAAACCCCCGAGGGGTACGAGTTCACGGTAACGGACGATGGCCCCGGCATCGCACCCGAGTATCATGAGAAAGTGTTCGAGCTGTTCCAGACCCTGCGCCCCCGCGACGCGGTCGAAGGCAGCGGTATGGGGCTGGCGATGGTGCGCAAACAGGCTGACGTGGTCGGCGGCCGCATCACCGTGGAATCGGACGGGACGCGCGGTACGTGTTTCCGCCTGTTCTGGCCGCGCGTGCCTCTGGTTGGGGAGATGGCCGCATGACCCGCAAGGATGACGTGATCGACAGCCCCCTGAGCATCATCCTTGTCGAGGATGACGACGGCGACGCGAAGGCCGTGACCCGCGCCTTCGCGCGGCTTGACGGGCAATGCTCGATCCTCCGCGTGCGCGACGGGATCGAGGCACTGGCCCTTTTGCGGGGCGAAAGCGGGCGCGCACCGCGGAACTATGTCCTGATCGCCGATCTTAATCTGCCGCGGATGGGCGGGATCGAACTGTTGCGGAAGATCCGCGACGATCCCGACCTGCACCGCGCTGTCGCCTTCGTCATGAGCACCAGCGCCGACGATCGCGACGTCACCGCCGCCTACGCCTATCAGGTGGCCGGCTATATCCTGAAACAGAAGGCGGGCCGGGACTTCGGCAGCCTTGTCACCACGATCAACCACTTCTGGCGGCTTGTCGAACTGCCCGACATGGGCGGCGGTGCGGGAGACTGAGATGGCACGACTGAGCGTACTGGTTGTCGATGACGACGATGCCGACCGCAAGATGATCCGACGCCTGATAGCTGCCTGCGGTCTGGACGTGACGGTCCACGAAGCCAGCTGCCGGGCAGAAATGCTGGATCAGGCCGCGCATGTCATTGATGCGATCTTCATGGACTACCGCCTGCCCGATGCGGATGGGCTGGAACTGGTGACGCCGGCGTTACAGCGGTGGCCACGCAGTGCCGTGATCCTTGTCACCGGTCAGGGGGACGAGGATCTTGCAAAGTCCGCGATCCTGCAGGGCGCGACGGACTACATTCCGAAACGGTCGCTCAACGCGAACGCGGTGACCCGGATCCTTGAAAACAGCGTGCAGGCCGCGCGGCTGCGCTGGCAACTGGAAGAACAGCGCACCGAACTGGAACTGTTTTCGGACACGCTGGTGCACGACCTGAAGGCCCCGATCCGGGCCGTCGCATTTTTCGGCGATCAAGCCGAAGAGGATCTTCGAAACGGCGACATCGACGCCGCACGCGAGGCGGTCGATTTCGTCCAGCGGGCGAACCGGCAGATGCGCAATCTGATCGACTGTCTTGCCGATCACATCCGAAACGACCGGGCAACCACGACCGAAGACATCAGCGTATCGACGCTGGTCTCGGAAGCGACCACCGCCCTGACCGGAGAAATCGCGGAAAGCGGCGCAGAGGTCCGGGTCGACGGCGGCGACGTCACCCTGTGCTGCATTCGCGCCCAGATCGTCCAGCTTCTGCAAAATCTGATCGGCAACGCGATCAAATACGCCGGCGGTGCACCTCCGCGGATCACCGTTTCAGCCACCGCCGAAAACGGTGCGACCCATCTGGTGGTGGCCGACAACGGGCCCGGCATCGAGGAAGGCTATCGCAAGCGCATCTTCGAGCCGTTCCGCCGGATCGACGGCACAAATCGGCCCGCCGGCACCGGGCTTGGCCTTGCCACCTGCCGCAAGATCGCACAGCGCCATGACGGGCACATCTGGTGCGCCCCCGATCCGGACGGCGGCAGCCAGTTCCACATTCTGCTGGGACAGGTTCAGGTTCCGATCGCCGCCGATCCCGGTGGTCCCGGCGCGCACCTTGCCAGCATATCTGCGACCGGCACGCCCGCCGCGGCCCCCGCCCCGAACAGCAACGTGGCGTGACCGGGATGGCCGCCGCAGCCCCGATCACCCGCACGCCGGACATCCTGGTGGTCGAGGATTCGGCGCTGGACCGCGAGATGATGCGCCGCGTCCTGGCTCTTCATCCCAAGTGTCGCGACGTTTACTTCGTCGAAACCGTGTCCCGCGCGCGAGAGGCCGTTTCGAAGTACCGCGTGCGGCTGATCTTCATGGACAACACGCTGCCGGACGGACACGGATCGAGCCTTGCGCTTGAACTTAGCAACACGCCCGCCCACCGCGACATCCCGGTGATCCTTGTCAGCGACTGGCCGTCGCCCTTCATGTACGCGAAGGCAAACGCCCCCAATGTGCGAGAGATCTGGACCAAGGACCAGTTCGACCTGGCAAACGTCAGCCGCGTCATCGACGGGCAGATGCGGCCCCGCCCGGCCTGACCGCGCCCGCGCAAACTGCCCCTGCCCCGACGCTCTGGTGCAGAAGCCACTGCGCCTTCAACCCAAGATGGCTGCACGCCGCGATCACAGCTTAAACCGTCCGCAGTATCGGCAGGATCGCCCCACCAAGCCGCCCTGCCCCTCCGGATCGCGCTGGCGTTTACCATTTGTAAACCCTCGCAGTTTTACCTCTTCCACATGACATTCGAGAGACCGTGGAGAGATCGCTGATGAAGGATGTGGTTCCGTCACCCGCTGCCAAAGCGATCATCCACCTGACGCGGTCCGAGGCGCCCGAGGACCGGCGTTTCGTGGTCGACAGCATCAACGTGACCTCGTCCGAGATGACCCTGACCCTGTCGAAACTGAAGACCCGATCCTTCGCCAATGCGGTCAATCCCGAGATCGTGCATGCGGTCCTGACCCACATGGGCGAGCGGCCGGGTCAATTGGTGTCGTTCCCGGATCTGGAGATCGTGTCGGACGATCTTGTCGCGCGGGGCCTGCGGGTGTTCACGCGGCAGTCCCCCGACGGCGAGGTTCGCGCGGCCGTGCATGTCGAACGGATCTTCTCGTCGTGGTATTCGCTGCTGCAACCAGAGAACCGGCCCCGCACGATCGAGGATTTTTCCGACTACGTGGCGGTGCGGGCCCTGTTCGACGTGGTGCTGCCCTGTCTGAACGTCGCATCGCTTAGCCCCACGCTTTGGGGCGACGACGGGCATAAGATGACCGCGCTTTCGTCGCGGATCGGCGAAGCGGTCGCCGACCTTGGGTTCTATTCGGAACTGATCATGCGCCACATCCGCGAGAAAGAGGACCGGCGCAGGGGCGGATCATCCCCTGCGGTCCCCTACCTCGACTGCGCCGATCCGTGATGCCGTGCGGGTCAGGCGTCGGCCCCGGCGGCGGACAACTTTTCGAACAGGCGTGCGACCGCTTCCGCCCCCGGGTCCACGTATCCGCGCAGCTGATCCGGATTGACGTAAGCCGCGCGCCCCGCCTTGGCCCTCAGCATCTCTGCCGTGCGGTCGGCCCCCTCTCGGGCGGCCACGGCGGCGGCGGCAATGTCACCGTCCGCCAAATGCTGCAACGCGGGGTGCAGCGCATCGACCATCGTGCGATCGCCCAGTTCCGCGCCGCCGACCTGCTGCATACGCTCCAACCCGGCCTTCAGCGCCTCGCGGATCGGCATACCGCTTGACGCGGCATCGCCGGCGGCGGCGAAGAAGATCGCCAACAGCACACCGGACGACCCGCCCATCGTCTGGCTAAGCTCTTGCCCGATGGCGCGATAAAGCTGCGTGTGGTCGGCCAGCGGCAGGTCGTCCATCGCGTGCACCAGCGCGCGCGCGGCGGTGGCCAGCGTGGTGCCGGTGTCGCCGTCGCCGGTGCGCGCGTCCAGCGCGTTCAGGTCGGCTTCGCAGGCGATCAGGATCTCGCAGCAGCGGGTCAGGAAGGCGCGGGTCGCGGGGTGGTCGGACGGCAGCGGCTTGATCGGGCGCAGGCCATCCGGCAGGTCGCGGATCTCGACCGGCGTCAGGGCGCGCACGCCGGGCCAAGCGGTCACCGGCGTCTCGGCCTGCAAGGCCGCCAGTTCTTCCGCGTCAGCGGGGAAGACCGAAACCGAAAAGCCGCGCATTTCCAGCGAGGTCATCATCGCTGCCGGGCCGATCACGAATTTCAGCCGGTCGGCGATGGCCGAGTTGGCAAGTTCATAGGCCAGTACCTGCATCTCCAGCACCGAGGCGCCGCCGAGGTTGTTCAGCAGCGCGACATGAGGCACGCCATCGGGCATGTGTCCCGACAGCTTGTCCGCCACCATGCCAACGGCCGTGCGGGCATCGATATAGTCCACCTGCTCGACCCCGGCCTCGCCGTGGATGCCCAGCCCCAGCTCGGCTTTTCCGGGCGGGATTCGGTCCTCTTTCGGGACACCGGGCACCATGCAGGTGTCCAGCGACATGCCAATGGACCGGACCCGGCGGATCACGTTCTCGGCGGCTGCCGTCACCGTGGCAAGGTCGGCGCCCCCCTCGGCCAGCGCGCCCGCGATCTTGTGGACCAGCAGCGTGCCCGCCACGCCCCGTGCCTGTGGCAGATCGGGCAGCGCCACGTCGTCGTCCACGATCACCATGCTGACGTTCAGCCCGAAGGCCCGCGCGCGCTCCGCCGCAAGGCCAAAGTTCAGCCGGTCGCCGGTATAATTTTTGACGATCAGCAGGCAGCCCGCCGGTCCCGTCACGGCGAGGATGCCCGCCAGCACCGCATCGACCGACGGCGAGGCGAAGACGTCGCCGCAGATCGCGGCGGTCAGCATCCCCTGCCCGAGGAACCCCGCGTGGGACGGTTCGTGACCGGACCCGCCGCCAGACACCAGCGCGACCTTCGAGCGGTCCCAGTCGGTGCGCACCACGGCGCGGATGTGGGGGTAACCGTCCAGCCGGGCCAGCCGTCCACCGGAACACGCGATCAGACCGTCCACGGCTTCGTTAACGATGTCTTCCTTGCTGTTCATGAATAGGGTCATCGTCGTCTCCTTCAAAGGGCACGGGCGCCGTCGGCGTCGAAGTAATAGGGGTTCCGGGGGCTGATCTTCAAAGTCTGGCCCGCCTGCAGTTCGGTGTGCGGGTCGGTCACCGTCACCAGATCCTGGTTGCGGAACCTCAGATGCAGACGGGTCTGATCGCCCAGCCGCTCGACGCGCACGACCTCGCTGTCCTGTCCTTCACCCTGACGGATCTGTTCCGGGCGCAGGCCGATCCAGCGGGCGCCCGGCGGCGCGGTGCCGAACAGGTCGGCGGGCAGGATGTTGATGCGCGGCAGGCCTAGCCGACTGGCGGCATAGATGCTGACCGGGGCCTCATAGACCTCGCGCGGGGTGCCGAACTGGACCAACCGGCCCTGTTCCAGCACGCCGACATGGGTGGCCATCGTCATCGCCTCGATCTGGTCGTGGGTCACGTACAGAAAGGTCGCCCGCGCCTCGGACTGGATCGCTTTCAGTTCGACCCGCAGGTCGGCGCGCAGCTTGGCATCCAGCGAGCTGAGCGGTTCGTCCATCAGATACGCTGCCGGGTCGCGCACCAGCGCCCGCCCGATGGACACGCGCTGCATCTCGCCGCCCGACAGCGCGGTCGCCTTGTTGTCCAGCTTGTGCGAGATCTGAAGCATCTCGGCGACGCGCCCCACCTTGCGCGCAATCTCGTCGGCGGGGGTGCTGAGAAGGGGCGATTTCAGCGGGAAGGCAAGGTTCTCGCGGACGGTCATGTGCGGGTACAGCGAGTATTGCTGGAACACCATCGCCACGTTGCGCTGAGCGGGCGTCAGGTTGGTCACGTCGCGCCCGCCGATCGAGATTTCGCCACCGTCCGGCGCATCAAGCCCCGAGATCAGCCGCAGCGTCGTGGTCTTGCCAGCACCGGTCGGGCCAAGAAGCACGACGAACGCGCCGTCCGGCACCGTCATCGACACACCGTCCAGCGCCAGCGTCTCGCCAAAGCGCCGCGTGATGTTGCGCAGGGTGACTTCAGCCATGAAACAGCACTCCTTCGTTTCCGGCGGACCGAAGCGCGCGCGAGGTGTCCGCGTCGAACAGGCTGATCATGCGGGCGTCGAACCGCAGGCCGGTCGTTTCCCCCTCGGTCACCCGCTGATGCGATGGGACGCGCGCCTTGACCTCGCCGTGATCCGTCAGAAGCGTGACGATCTGGGTGGTGCCCAGATATTCCGTCGCCACCACCTTGGCGCGCAGCGGCGCGTCGGCCTCTAGGTGAACGTGCTCGGGCCGTACGCCCAGCACGATACGGCCCTGCGCCCCCTCTCGCATCACGGGCACCTCGAAGGCCGTGCCGCCAAGAACCTGCGCGCCGGTGCCCTGTTCGACCGTGCCGTCGAATTCCAGCTTGTTCATCGGCGGCGAGCCAAGGAAACCCGCAACGAACAGCGTCGCGGGCCAGTCGTACAGGTCCTGCGGCACGCCGAACTGCTCGACCACGCCGTGGTTCATCACGACGATCTTGTCCCCCATCTGCATCGCTTCCAGCTGGTCGTGGGTCACGTAAACGGTCGTCGCCCCCATCCGGTCGTGCAGCGCACGCAACTCTTCCGCCATATGTTCGCGGAACTCGGCGTCCAAGGCGCCCAGCGGTTCGTCCATGAAGAACGCCTTCGGCTCGCGCACGATGGCGCGGCCCAGCGCGACCCGCTGCCGGTCGCCGCCGGACAGGCCGCCGACCGGCTTGTCGAGAAGGTCGGTGATCCCCAGCAGGCGTGCGATGTCTTCGACCTTTTCGCGGGTCTTCGCGCGCGACACGCCTTGGCTGCGCAGCGGATAGCCGATGTTGGCGCGGACGTTCATGTGCGGATACAAGGCGAACATCTGGAACACGAAGGCGATGTCGCGCTGGCTGGCGCGGCGGCCACCGACCTCTTGCCCGTCGATGTAGATCTCGCCGCTGGTCGGCAGTTCCAGCCCCGCCATCATCCGCAGCGTCGTCGTCTTGCCGCAGCCCGACGGCCCCAGCAGCATGAAGAACTCGCCATCCTCGATGGTGAAGGTCGAGGACTGTACGGCGGTGAACTCGCCGAAGTCCTTGCGCAGGTTGTCGATCCGGATCTGGGCCATGCTTACTCCGGGAAGTGGCTGACGATCAGGAACATGACGGTCCCGGCCAGCGTGACGATGAAGGAATAGGTGAAGGCGACCATCACGAAGGGCTGCATCATCATCACGACGCCCAGCCCGATGAGGATCGAGGCCGCCATCTCCCACGGGCCGCGCCGGAACAGGCGGGGGGTGGTACGATCTTGGTCAGGGGTGCTCATTTGCGGACCGCTCCGAAGGTGATGCCCCGCAGCAGGTGCTTGCGCAGCAGGATGGTGAAGACGACGACCGGCAGCAGGAAGATCGTGGCGCCGGCGGCGACCGCGGGCCAGTCTTGCCCGCCCACGCCGATGATCGTCGGGATGAAGGGCGGCGCGGTCTGGGCCGTGCCAGAGGTCAGCAGCACGGCGAAGGCGTATTCGTTCCACGCGAAGATCAGGCAGAAGATCGCGGTCGACGCTATGCCGGTGGCCGCCTGCGGCAGCACCACCTTGTAGAACGCCTGAAACCGCGTGTAGCCGTCGATCAGCGCGGCTTCTTCGTATTCGCGCGGGATCTCGTCGATGAAGCCCTTCAGCAGCCACACCGCCAGCGACAGGTTCACCGCCGTGTACAGCATGATCATGCCCGCGTGGGTGTCGCTGAGGCCCAGCGCCCGGAACATCAGGAAAATCGGGATCGCCACCGCGATGGGCGGCATCATCCGGGTCGACAGGATGAAGAACATCAGGTCGTCCTTCAGCGGCACCCGGAAGCGCGAGAAGGCATAGGCCGCCAGCGTGCCAAGGAAGACCGACAGGAAGGTCGATACGAAGCCGATGATGACCGAGTTCATGAAACGCGCGCCAAACCGCGACGGCCCCGCGATCACCATGTCGTACTTGCGCACGATTTCCTCGTACCACGTCTGCGGCGGGTTGGCGGCAAGGAACTCGGCCGTCTGCCGGGTGCGCGTGGTGAACAGGTTGACGTAGCCTTCCAGCGTCGGCTCGAACAGGATCTTGGGCGGATAGGCGATGGCGTCCGATGGCGATTTGAACCCGGTGGCGATGATCCACAGAAGCGGCAGAAGGGTGATGACGGCGTAGGCCACAACCAGCGTTCCGGCGACCCACTTCTGCGTTCGAGACGCTGCGATGACGGAAAAGTCGCTCATTGCACCGCCTCCGGATCGTTAACTATTTTGGACCCGAAAAGCGTCAGCGGTCCGACGTCCATATCAAGCAGGTCGTTCAACGGACCGGGTTTCGCGATTGCCGCGAAGCCAAACAGAAAAGGTGGATCCTCATAGATCCGGACCCACTCCATCAGCGTCCGTTCGCGATGAGGCAAATCCAGCATTTGAAGGAGTTCGCCATCCCCGTCCTCGCCGGGCCCGATGTAGTTGCATGTGGTGGTCCTGGGGTCGGACGACACCGCCAGAAGCGCGCCGTTCTTGGTCAGCAGCGTGCGGCGCGAAAGGAAAAGTGATCGGACCCGCTCGGGCCAATCGTCCCTAAGCGCGGTTTCCAGTCGATGGCGCAAATAATCGACGGACCGGTTGCTTTCGCCGTCGCCCATCATGAACCAGAAGATGACCGCCAGTTCATCCGGGGACAGGCTTCCCTCGGGCATAGCCAGTACCGGCCCGTCGGGAGAGAACGAGGTGGGCGACCAGCCCCGCGCGGCCAGTGCCTCCGGCACCTTTGTTCCGGTTCTGTCGGGCGTGGTGCAGATCTCGAAGGTCTCTAGCGCCTCGGTGGCGCCACAGGCGGCGGCGGTGGAAAGGCAAACGAGAGCGGACAGGACAAGGCGTTTCATCTCAGCGTTCCTTTACCTTGTTCAGCGCCTTCACGTAAATCGAGGCCAATCCGAACACCGTGACGAACAGGATGATCGCGTAGGCCGAGGCATAGCCCGTGCGCCATTTCTCGAACGCTTCGCGCTTAAGGTTGATGGAGGTCAGTTCCGTGGTCGATCCCGGCCCGCCCCCGGTCAGTTGCACCACAAGGTCGAACATCTTGAAGTTCTCGATCCCCCGGAACAGCACGGCCAGCATCAGGAACGGCAGCACCATCGGCACGGTGATCGTCCAGAATTGCCGCCACGGCGACGCCCGGTCGCATTCCGCGGCTTCGTAGATCGACGTCGGGATCGACCTCAGCCCGGCAAGGCAGATCAGCATGACAAAGGGCGTCCACATCCATGTATCGACGATGACAATCGCCCAAGGCGCCAGCGAGACCTCTCCGATCATCGAAAAGCTTGACGGATCGGTGCCCGAGACGAAGCCGACCACGTAATTGAACAGCCCGATTTGCGGCTGGTACAGGAAGGTCCAGAAGTTCCCCACCACCGCCGGCGACAGCATCATCGGAAGCACGATGATCGTGGTCCAGAAATTGTCGCCGCGGAATTTCTTGTTGATCAGCCATGCCAGCGCAAAGCCGATCAGCACTTGCAAGGCGATGGTCCAGAACAGGAAATGCGCCGTCGCCTGCATCGTCTGCCAGATATCCTCGTCCGTCAGGATGCGCTGGTAGTTGCGCAGGCCGACCCATTCGACTTCGGCGTTCGGACGGTTGACGCGGTAGTTGGTGAAACTCAGCCGGATCGTCCAGATCAGCGGGAAGATATTGACCGCCAGCAGCAGGAAGATCGTGGGCGCGACGAAGATCCACGCGATGGCCCGGTCCGATAACCCCCGTACCCTGCGGGCAAGTTTCGGAGGCGTGGCCGCGGCGGCCCGCTCGATTGCACTGTTGGACATGGTGCCTCGCACGTACGTTTTTGGTGGGTGCGGAGCGGCAGGGAGATCGACCGCTCCGCACGAGCTTCGGTGCCTGCGCCGGACGGATCCGGCGCAGCGGCCGTCAAAGCTTGCCGTCGTCCTCGAAGACCTCGGTCCAGTCCTCGACCAGCCCGTCCAGCGCCTCTTGCGCGGTGCCGTTGCCGGCGATGACGAAGTCATGCACCCGGTCCTGCATCGACAGAAGCAGGGAGGCATAGGACGGCTCGGCCCAGAAGTCTTTCACGATGGCCATCGAGTCGAGGAAGGTCTGCGCATAGGGTTGGCTGGTGGCGAAGTCAGGGTCTTCGACCACGGCCTTCAGCGCGGAATAGCCGCCCAGCTCCCACCACTTGGCCTGAATCTCGGGCTGCGCGAACCACTTGATGTATTCCAGCGCCGCGTCCTGGCTGTCGGAGTAGGACACGACAGAGATCCCCTGCCCGCCCAGCTGCGCGAAGTGACCGCCCGGGCCTGCGGGGTTCGGAAAATAGCCCGACTTGCCGCCACCGACGTTCGGGTCGGCCTCGACCCCCGGCCAGATGAAGGCGAAGTTCATCTGCAACGCGACCTGCCCGGATTTGTAGGCATCGATGTTCTCGGACATGTACCAGTCCGACGACCCCGGCGGGGTGCAGCAATCGTAAAGCTCCTTGTAGAACTCCAGCCCCTCGGCCACCTCGGGCGCGTTCACCACGCCGTCCAGCTTGTAGGGTTCGTCGGATGTGCCATAGGTCAGGCCGTAATTGTACAGCGCGTTGGTGACACCCATCGTGATGCCTTCCGAGCCGCGCTCGGTATAGATCGCGGCGCCATAAACGGTCTTGCCGTCGATCTCGCGGCCCTGGAAGAATTCCGCGATGTCTTTCAGTTCGGCCAGCGTTTCCGGCACGCCAAGATCGCGGCCGTATGTCTCGCTGAACTCGGCCTGAAGCTCGGGCATCTCGAACCAGTCCTTGCGATAGGTCCAGCCGACCACGTCGCCGAAGGCCGGCAGCGCCCAGTAGTTCGGGGTGCCCTTGGGCCATTCGGAATAGCCCGTCACCGTGGCGGGGATGAAATCGTCCATCGTGATCCCTTCGGCTTCGAAGAAATCGTTCAGCTTGATGTAATGGCCGCTTTCGGCAGATCCGCCGATCCACTGGCTGTCGCCGATCATCAGGTCGCACAGCTGGCCGCCCGAGTTCAGTTCGTTCAGCATCCGGTCCGCGAAGTTGGGCCAGGGCACGAATTCGAACGACATGGTGTGGCCGGACTGGGCCTCGAAATCCTTGGACAGTTCAATAAGGGCGTTGGCCGGGTCCCATGCCGCCCAGCACAGCGTCAGGTCGTCGGCGCTGGCCGCATGGGCCCCGGCGAAAAGCGCCCCGGCCGCCGCGGACATCAATGCAATTCGCGTCTTCATCTGAATCTCCTCCCCATGTTCGGTCGCTGCCTCCCTGCAGCGACTCGCTTGGTGAAACAAAGCTAACTGAGGTACGTGCCTCAGAGCAATTATTTTCTGAGGTACGTGCCTCAAAGGATTTGCATTCTGGCCGGAAAATTCGGATTAAGACGGAAGAGACCGCTGGCTTCACGCCCAGCATGGAGAGAAAATGCGCCCTACTACCAAAGACTTGGCCAAAGCCGCAGGCGTCAGCCTTGCCACGGTCGACCGGGTCTTGAACCGCCGCCCGGGCGTGCGGAAGGAAACCGTCGACGCGGTGACGGCGGCAATCGAAGAGATCGGATTCGAGCGCAACATCTCTGCCGCGAACCTTGCCCGAAGCCGCCGCTACAGGTTCGAATTCCTACTTCCGACGGCGGGCGATCAGTTCCTCGAAACTCTCGCGTCCCGCATCGAAGAAGCACGCATTGCCTTCGCCGCCGAGCACACCGAGGTCCGGTTCCGCCGGGTGCTTAGCGACGACCCGCACCAGATCGCGGCTGAACTGGCCCGGCTGGGTCCGGACGAGGTGGACGGGATCGCGATCATGGCCCCCGAGGCACCGCAGGTCCGGGACGCGACGCACCGCCTGTACGAACGGGGTGTGAAGGTGGTGCAGTTCGTGGCGGGCCAGCTTGGCGGACCCGAGGTCGACTTCGTCGGCGTCGACAACAACGCCGCCGGGGCCACCGCCGGGCGCCTGATGGGCAAGTTCTGCGGCGGCCGCCCCGGCCGCGTGCTGGTGATCGCCGACACGATGAACGCGCGCGACAATGTCGAGCGGCGGCAGGGCTTCGACCGGATCCTGACGACGGACTACCCCGACCTGTCCGCGCTTCCATCCTTGGAAACGCACGGAGACCCCGCCCGCACACGCCGGATCGTTGCCAACCTGTTCGAGAATTTCCGCGACATCGCAGGTGTTTACGTCCTAAGCTCGGAGACGCGCGTCGCGCTAGAAGCGGTGTCCGCCGTAACCGATTTGCGCCGGACGCAGGTGATCGCGCACGAGCGGACCGCGTTCAACATCGCCGGTCTTCGCAGCGGCGAACTGGACGCGGTGATCGCGCAGAACCCGGGCCATCTGGTGCGCAGCGCCATCCGGGTCCTGCGGGCGCGCTGCGACGGGCGCGAGCCCATCGCGTCACAAGAGGAAATCCGTATCGAAATCCTGATCCGCGAGAACCTTGGCCACGAGGACCCGGACCATAGCGTCGCGCGGGACTAGCCGACGATCAGCTGCTTTAGCTGCAACGCTTCGTATTCCAGGGTCGTCAGGCGATAGTTCACCACATCCCCGATCGACAGCATCGCGATCATCTGCCCCGCCTCGACCACGGGCAGGTGGCGGAACCGACCGTCGGTCATCTTGCGCAGCACCTGCACAAGCGTGTCCTCGGGGCTGGCCGTCTGCACATCGGTCGACATCAGATCGGCGACCGGCATCGACATGGTGCTGTCGGGCGCATCCGCCAGCCGGCGGACGATGTCGCGCTCGGACAGGATGCCGACCAGTTCCCCCTGCGGGCTTTTGACCGGCAGCGCGCCGATACGGTGATCGCGCAGCTTGCCAACCGCGGTGGCGACCGTGTCTTCGGGGGCGACCCACAACAGGCCCTCTCCCTTGGCCTCCAGCACATGCGCCACCGTCGCCTGCGCGGCGGACAAGTTCGTTTCTATCGACTGGCTGCTGGTGCGGTCCTGGCTGTCCAGGTCTCGGGTCTTCGGCGTGTACGAGGCAGGCATGGCGTTCTCTCCCTTGGGTAGGTACAGGGTATTGCAAAACGCGGGTTCGTAAATGGTTCACGACGAAAAGGGCCGACCTTGACCGATCTTTCGCTTACACCGGCGGTCGCAACCGTGCTGTTCGTGATCGCCTGCCTTGCCGGATATCGCTATCGCAGCGTGTGGAAAGCCGAAGGCCCGCGCAGCCAGTTGTGGCTGTTCGGGCTGATCGCGGCTGTGTCGCTTTTGACCTTGGGCTTCCTGCCCGTGACGGGCGGCTAGGGGTTAGCCCGCCCCCTGCTCTACCCGCTCCAGCATCTTGCGGGCACGCGGGCATTCTAGCCGTTCACGCAGCGGGCTGTCGGGGTCGATATCCTTCTTGCAGACAAGGCACTTGTCCGCGCCTGCGACGGCGTTCAGCCCGCCGCAGCTGCCCTTGATGGTGCGCCCGTTCAGGATGACGCCCAGCGCCATGCCCAGCATCACGATCAACAGCAGTCCGAATGCAAAAAGGAAAGTCGCCATCGGGATACCCCGTGTCTTGTGTCAGGTCCGGCTCAGGCGGTCAGTTGCGCGAACCGGTCCGACGCCGTGGTCTTGAACCCAGACTTGCCGCCTGCCCCGTCGCGGTCAATGAACAGCACGGCCATGTCACGATCATTTGCGATCTTCAGCCCGCGTTCGCGACCAAGCACCAGCAGCGCGGTCGCCCACGCATCGGCCAGCATCGCGTTGTCGGTCATCACGGTGACGGATGCGGTGTCGTGCGTCACCGGGCGGCCCGTGGTCGCGTCGATGATGTGCGAATAGCGCGTGCCGTCGACGTCGAAATAGTTGCGATAGTCGCCCGAGGTCGCCATGCCCATGCCGGACACGCCCACAACCTGCATCACGCCACGGTCGTGGACCTGCGGCGTTTCGATCCCGATCTGCCACGGACGACCGTCGGGATTGTTGCCAGCGGTGTACAGGTCGCCGCCGATTTCCACCATGTAGTCGGTGATGCCGAAGTCGTTCAGCACGCGGGCGACGTGATCCACGCCAAAGCCCTTGCCGATCGACGACAGGTAGATCCCGGCGTCCGAGTTCAGCTTGGTCAGTGCACCGCCGCCCAGCACGACCGACTGCGACTGGCCGCAGCAGGCCATCGCCTGCGCGATCTCGGCCTCGGTCGGCATATCGGACCGGGTCCGGCCTGCGCCGAAACCCCACAGGTCGATCAGCGCGCCGACGGTGACGTCGAAGCCACCCTCGCTTGCGTCGTGCACCTCGGCCGCGGCCTGCATGACCTGTGCCAATTCGGGCGAGACGGCGATGCTGTCGCCAGCCCGGGCGGCGTTGAACCGCGAAATCTCGGACCCGTCGTCCCAGTTCGACATCTGCGCGTTGACCTGCGCCAGCGCGCCGTCGACCGCCGCCTGAAGCGCATCGTGCTGCACGTCACGGCTATGATCGATCGCGACGATGTTATACCCCGTTCCCATCGTCAGGCCGCTGAGTTCGAGCACGTTCCAGCCCTTCCGGCAGGCAGCCAGTGCAAGCGGCATCACGATGAAGCTGCGGCGGGAAAGGTTAAACTGGTTCGACACGGGCCTACTCCGCTACGGTGCGTATGTTCTATAGGGTTCCGCCCGCTTCTGCGGCAGAACGGCGCGAGGATCAACATGGATTTCAAGAAGTGCGTCCAAGCGCCTTCCAAACTCCGGTCTTGTGTCGCATAAGGCAGCCGGAAAATCGACAGGACAAAAGACGTGCAGCAACACAGGTTGAGAAAAGGTCTGGATGTGCCGGTGCTGGGCGCGCCGGGCGACTTTATCGAAGACGGCGCCAGTATAAGGACCGTCGCGATCCTGGGAGCGGACTACATCGGGCTGAAGCCGCGGTTGTCGGTGCAGGAAGGCGACGTCATCGCCGCCGGCGCGCCGATCCTCGCGCACAAGGACACCCCCGAGGTGCTGGTCACCTCGCCCGCCTCGGGCCGGGTCAAGGCGATCAACCGTGGCGCGCGCCGGGCGCTGGTCAGTGTCGAGATCGAGGTCGACGACTCTGCTGCCGAGCCGGTCGATTTCAGCGACACCGGCGACGCGACCTCGCGCGAAGGCCTCACGGCGCGGCTGTGCGCATCGGGCCTGTGGACCTCGTTCCGGACCCGTCCCTATTCCAAGCTTCCCGTTCCGGGCACCGTCCCCGCCGCGATCTACGTGACCGCGATGGACAGCGAACCGCTGTCCGCCGACGCCGCCGTGATCATCGACGACGATCCCGAAGCGTTCTCGGCCGGCCTCGCGGCCGTTGCCCGCCTGACCGACGGCACGACCTACCTGTGCCACGAGATCGGCGCCGAGGTGTCGGGATCGGACGTCGAGGGCGTCGTCGCCGCCGGGTTCTCTGGCCCGCATCCCGCCGGTCTGGCCGGAACGCACATGCACTTTCTCGAACCGCCGTCGGCCACGAAAACGGTTTGGACCGTCGGCTATCACGACATCATCGCCATCGGGCGTCTGCTGCGCACGGGACGGCTGGACACCAGCCGCATCGTCGCGCTGACCGGCCCGCTGTGCCAGCGCCCACGCCTGGTGCGGACCGTGGCCGGCGCGTCGCTGACCGACCTGTGCGCCGAGGATCTTGCGACCGACACCCCGGTGCGGATGATCTCGGGCTCGATCCTCAGTGGGCGGGGCGCAGAGGGCGTCGCCGCCTATCTCGGGCGCTACGCCCGGCAGGTCACGCTGATCGAAGAGGATCACAAGCAGATCCCGATGGGCTGGATCCGCCCGATGCCGTCGAAATACGCGGTTCAGCCGGTTCTGGGCTCGGCCCTTAGCAACAAGCTGTACGCGCTGACGTCCAACCTGAACGGCGGCCGCCGCGCGATGGTGCCGATCGGGACCTTCGAACGGCTCATGCCACAGGATTTCCTTCCCACGCAGCTTCTTCGGTCGCTGCTGGTGATGGACACCGATTCCGCGCAGGCGCTTGGCGCGCTTGAGCTGGATGAGGAAGACGTGGCCCTGTGCGGCTTCGCCTGCCCCGCCAAATACGAATACGGCATCGCCCTGCGCGACAGCCTCACCAAGATCGAGAAGGAGGGGTAAGGCCGATGGGTCTCCGCGCATTCTTCGACCGGATCGAGCCTCAGTTCACCAAGGGCGGCAAGTACGAGAAGTACTTCCCCGTCTACGAGATGATCGAAAGCTTCATCTACACGCCCAAGACGGTGACCACGGTCGCACCGCACGCCCGGTCCTACATCGATATGAAACGGATCATGACATACGTGGTGCTTGCCACGGTGCCGTGCATCCTGTTCGGCCTGTACAACACCGGGCTTCAGACCAACATGGCGATTGCGGAATACGGCCCCTCGGGCTGGCGCGCCGCGATCATCGACGCTCTCGGGATCGGGTTCAACCCGGCCAACCCGATTGCCAACATGCTGCACGGCCTGATGTATTTCCTGCCGATCTATATCGTGACGCTGGTCGCGGGCGGCATCTTCGAGGTCATCTTCGCCGTCATCCGCCGGCACGAGGTCAACGAGGGCTTCCTTGTCACCTCGATGCTGTACACGCTGATCATGCCCGCCTCGACGCCCCTGTGGCAGGTGGCGCTGGGGATTATCTTCGGCGTCGTGATCGGCAAGGAAGTGTTCGGCGGCACCGGCAAGAACTTCCTGAACCCCGCGCTGGTGGGCCGGGCGTTCCTGTACTTCGCCTACCCCGCCTATATGTCCGGCGACACCGTCTGGACCCCGGTCGACGGCTTTTCCGGCGCGACCGCGCTGGCCATCGGCGCGTCCGACGGCCACGCCGCCCTGCCCGAGTACGGCATCACTTGGATGGATGCCTTCATCGGCACGATCCAGGGCTGCCTCGGCGAGACCTCGACCATCGCCTGCCTGCTGGGGCTGGCGTTCCTGCTGGCCACCCGCATTGCCAACTGGCGGCTGGTCGTCGGCTGTCTTGGCGGGATGATCGCGTTCTCCAGCCTGCTGAACGTCATCGGCTCTGACACCAACCCGATGTTCGCCATGCCGTGGTACTGGCACCTTGTCGTCGGCGGCTATGCCTTCGGTCTGGTGTTCATGGTGACGGAACCCGTGTCCGCGTCTCACACCAACGTCGGCCGCTACATCTATGGCGCTCTGATCGGCTTCATGGTCGTGATGATCCGCGTGATCAACCCGGCCTTCCCCGAAGGCATGATGCTGGCGATCCTGTTCGGCAATGTCTTCGCGCCGCTGATCGACTACTTCGTCGTGCAGGCCAACATCAAACGGAGGGCAAAGCGCAATGCCTGACGCTCAGGAGCAGAAAGGCCCGATCCGCCGTTTTCTGGATCTTCCGCCCGACTCTGTCGCGAAGACCGTGGTCGTGGCCGTCGGCCTGTGCCTTGTGGCATCGATGGTCGTGTCCGCCGCCGCCGTGGCCCTGCGCCCGGTGCAGGAAGCCAACCAGTTGAACGACAAGCGGGTGAACGTGCTGCAGGTCGCCGGGGTCTACGACCCGGACGTGCCGGTGAACGAAGCCTTCGCCGCGTTCGAACCGCACGTGCTGGAGCTGGACACCGGCGAATACACCGACCAGTTCGAGATCGACACCTTCGACCAGCTTGCCGCCAGCGGCGACCCGGCGATCGTGCGTGCTCTGGACGAGGACCCTGCGGGGCTTGGCGGCCAGATGGACGCCTTCCGCATGATCTATATCCTGCGCGACGACGCGGGCGAGATCGACAAGGTCGTGCTGCCCATCGAAGGCTATGGCCTGTGGTCCACGCTGTTCGGCTTCATCGCGCTTGAAGCGAACGGCAACGACATCTTCGGCCTGCAGTTCTATCAGCACGGCGAGACTCCGGGCCTTGGCGCGGAAATCGACAACCCGCGCTGGAAAGCCCTGTGGAACGGCAAGAAGCTGTTCACCGAGGACGGCACGCTGGCGATCACCGTCGCCAAGGCGCCGCCCCCGCAAGGGCGAGAGTATTACGTTGACGCGCTGGCGGGGGCGACCCTGACCTCGCGCGGGGTGGATAACCTGGTACGTTTCTGGATGAGCGAGGCCGGTTACGGCACCTTCCTCGACCGCCTTCAGGCAGGAGACATCGACTGATGGCACAGACCTATCGTTCGCAACTCGTCGATCCGCTGATCGACAACAACCCGATCACCCTGCAGGTGCTGGGCATCTGCTCGGCGCTGGCCGTGACCTCGTCGATGCAGGTGGCGCTGGTGATGTCCATCGCGGTGACGCTGGTGACCGGCTTCAGTTCGATGTTCATCTCGATGCTGCGCAACCAGATCCCCAACTCGATCCGGATCATCGTGCAGATGGTCGTGATCGCGTCTTTGGTGATCCTGGTGGACCAGGTGCTGAAGGCCTACGCCTACGAGATTTCCAAGACGCTGTCGGTCTTCGTCGGCCTGATCATCACCAACTGCATCGTCATGGGCCGCGCCGAGGCTTTCGCGATGAAGAACCCGCCGGTGGCCAGCTTCATCGACGGCGTCGGCAACGGTCTGGGCTATGGCCTGCTTCTGATGGTCGTGTCGGTGTTCCGCGAACTGTTCGGTTCGGGCTCGCTGTTCGGCATCACCATCATGCCGACCGTCAACAACGGCGGCTGGTACGTCCCGAACGGAATGCTGCTTCTGCCGCCGTCGGCCTTCTTCGTGATCGGGCTGCTGATCTGGGCCGTCCGCACATGGAAGCCCGGGCAGGTCGAAGAGCGTGAATACAAGATCCAGACGGTGGAGGCACACTGATGGAAGGTCTTGTCTCTCTCGCCGTCAAGGCGATCTTCGTCGAGAACCTCGCCCTGTCGTTCTTCCTTGGCATGTGCACCTTTCTTGCCGTGTCGAAGAAGGTCGCGACGGCCATTGGTCTTGGTGTTTCGGTCATGGTGGTGCAGGCCATCACCGTGCCCGCCAACAACCTGATCCTCAACTACCTGCTGGCGCCGGGCGCCCTGTCTTGGGCGGGCTTCGCGAACGTGGATCTGACCTTCCTTGGCCTGATCTCGTACATCGGGGTCATCGCCGCGCTGGTCCAGATCCTCGAGATGGTGCTCGATAAGTACTTCCCGCCGCTTTACAACGCGCTGGGTGTGTACCTGCCGCTGATCACCGTGAACTGCGCCATCCTCGGCGGCTCGCTGTTCATGGTCGAACGCAGCTACAACTTCGCCGAGGCGGCGACCTATGGCGTGTCCTCCGGCTTTGGCTGGGCGCTGGCGATCACCGCGATGGCGGGCGTGCGCGAAAAGCTGAAGTACTCGGACATCCCCGACGGCCTGCAGGGTCTGGGCATCACCTTCATCACCGCTGGACTGATGGCGATGGCCTTCATGTCCTTCAGCGGCGTCAAACTGTAAGGAGGACGATCCATGACGACTTTCGGACTTGGCGTCCTGCTGTTCACCCTGATCGTTCTGGTTCTGGTGACGTTCATTCTGGCGGCCCGCTCGAAGCTGGTCAGCTCGGGCAACGTCAACATCACCATCAACGGCGAGAAGACCATCTCGGTCCCGTCCGGCGGCAAGCTGCTGCAGACGCTGGCGGGCGAGAAGATGTTCGTCCCCTCTGCCTGCGGCGGCGGCGGCACCTGTGCCCAGTGCCGGGTGCGCATCCATTCCGGCGGCGGGTCGATCCTGCCGACCGAGGAATCGCACATCACCAAGCGCGAGGCCGCCCACGGCGACCGCCTGTCGTGTCAGGTGGCCGTGAAGCAGGACATGGACATTGAGGTGCCCGAGGAAGTGTTCGGCGTGAAGAAGTGGGAGTGCACCGTGCGCTCTAACGACAACGTCGCGACCTTCATCAAGAACCTCGTGCTGGAACTGCCCGAGGGCGAGGACGTGAACTTCCGCGCCGGTGGCTACATCCAGATCGAGGCGCCTGCGCACAAACTGTCCTACAAAGAATTCGACATCGCCGAGGAATACCGGCCGGATTGGGACAAGTTCAATCTGTGGCAGTACGAATCGACCGCCGACGAGCCGGTCGAACGCGCCTACTCGATGGCGAACTACCCGGACGAGAAGGGCATCATCATGCTCAACGTCCGCGTCGCCTCGCCCCCGCCGGGGTCTACCGGCATCCCGCCCGGGCTGATGTCGTCGTACATCTTCAACCTGAAGCCGGGCGACAAGGTCACCATTTCGGGTCCGTTCGGCGAGTTCTTCGCCCGCGACACCGACAAGGAGATGGTGTTCATCGGTGGCGGCGCCGGCATGGCGCCGATGCGGTCGCACATCTTCGACCAGCTGAAGCGGCTGAAGAACAAGGACCGGAAGATCACCTTCTGGTACGGCGCGCGGTCCAAGCGCGAGATGTTCTTCGTCGAGGATTTCGACGAGCTGGCGGCAGAGTTCCCGAACTTCGAATGGCACGTCGCCCTGTCCGACGCTCTGCCCGAGGACGACTGGACCGGCTACACCGGGTTCATCCACAACGTCCTGTACGAGGAATACCTCAAGAACCACCCGGCACCGGAAGACTGCGAGTACTACATGTGTGGCCCGCCCATCATGAACAGCTCGGTCATCAACATGCTGCTGGACCTTGGCGTCGACCGTGACGACATCATGCTGGACGACTTCGGCGGCTGACGCGGATCGACAGGTTTGAAAAGACCCACAAGGGGAAGCTTCGGCTTCCCCTTTTTCGTTCGGGCAGGGCGAACCGGCGCGGTGCTGGCCCCTGCCCTCGTCGCGGGCTAGACCTGTGCCAACTGCGTGAACATGGCCGCGCCGGGAGAAACGGGACCGAATGCTGCTGATCACCATCTGGCCGATCTTTGCCCTGATCTGCCTTGGCTTCGTCCTGTCGCGGCGGGACTTCCCGTCGGGACCGTTCTGGCCGGCAGCAGAGCGTCTGAACTATTTCGTGCTGTTCCCCGCCTTGCTGGTGTCGAGCCTTGCCGATGCGCCGGTGCGGGACCCCGACCTGCTTCGGTTCGGCGGCGCGGCGGCGGTGACGATCCTTTTGGCCGCGATGCTTCTTACCTTCGCGCGACTTGTACGCCCGGTCACGCCCGCCCGGTTCGGCCCGATGCTGCAAGGCGTGGTCCGGTTCAACACCTACCTGTCGCTGGCGCTGATCGCGATCCTGACCGGCGACGCCGGGGTCGAGCGCGCCGCCGTCTACCTTGCCATCTGCGTTCCGCTGGTGAACGTGCTGTCGATCCTTGCGCTTAGCGGCAGCGGCGCGTCGCGCAGCCCGATGCGGCTGGTCCGCACGGTGCTTGCCAATCCCCTGATCCTTGCCTGTCTGGCCGGGTTCGCGCTGGCACTTGGCGGCATCGGCCTACCCTTGGGCAGCGGCGACCTTTTGCGGCTTCTGGGTCAGGCCAGCCTGCCGCTGGGCCTGCTGTGTGTCGGGGCCGCGCTGAACCCCGCGGCACTGCGTCAGGACATGGCGCCCCTGTCCCTTGTGGGCGGCGCGCGGCTGCTGGCGATGCCCGCGCTGGCGGCGGCTACCGGCCACACCTTCGGGCTGTCCGGGATCGAGATCGCGGTGCTGGTGATCTTCTCGGCCGTGCCGACAGCGCCGACGTCCTATGTTCTGACCCGCCAGATGGGCGGGGACGGCGCGTTGATGGCCGGGATCGTGACATCGCAGACCCTCGCTGCGCTGGCGACCATTCCCCTTGTTTTGCTGCTGTTTGCGGGACTGTAATCGCGGGGCGAGCGAAGAAAATTCAAAAAAATTCGTCGCGGCTGCATCCAAACGCGGTCCGGCCCGAGTCCTAGGGGTATCAAGGCCGCCGATCATCGGCAGCCAGATACGCGAAAAGGACCAGTTAGATGCTCACCAAGTTTTCGACTCTTACCGCCGCCGCCGCCCTTATGACGACCGCGACGGGTGCCTTTGCCCAAGACAGCCTGATGGCCATCGGCCTGTCCGGCGACAAGACGCTGCACATGATCGACACGTCCACCGCGACCGTGACCGCGTCGATGGACGTCGAGGGCGTGGACAACCTGCTTGGCATCGACCTGCGCCCGGCGACCGGCCAGTTGATCGGCGTCACCGACACCTTCGAGATTGTCGAGATCGACCCCGCAACCGGCATGGCGACCGTCCTTTCCACGATGGACACCGAGCTGCCGGTCATGGACGGCGCGCCGGTGATCGTCGACTTCAACCCGATGGCTGACAAGCTGCGGTTCATGTCGGGCACCACCAACCACCGTGTCGACATCGAAAGCGGCGCAGTGACCGTCGACGGTTCGCTGGCCTTCGAAGAAGCCGACATGCACGCGGGCGAGGCTCCGGCCATCGCAGCCGCCGCCTACATCAATTCCTACGGCAAGCCGGAAAGCACGGCGATGTTCGACATCGACTCGACGATCGTTGCGGTGATCCAGCAGACGTCGCCCAATGACGGCACGCTGGCTGCCATCGGCAAGCTGGGCATCGACGCGGCAGACGCCTATGCGTTCGACATCGCCACCGATGCCGACGGCAACAACACCGCGTGGCTCGCCGCTGGCGGGATGCTTCACACCGTGTCGCTGGACGACGGCTCGGTTCAGGAAAGCTGGGAGATCATGGAAGCTGGTGACGCGGTCCTGCGCGACATTACCTTCATGACCGCGATGTGATCGTCCGATCGCAATCGGCCGGCGCGGGTATCCCCGCGCCGGTCGTCAGCCAAGATCCCTGCGGCTTGGCGGAATACGGCGCCGGTTCAGGTTGGACTGCGCAGCAAACGCCGCTAGGCTCCGTGGCAAAAGCGAGCGTCGAATGCCGCCGCCACGAGGGTTCGGAGCTGTCCTTGATCAACCACGACATGTTGCTCCGTTCTTGCGCGGATGGTGACAGAACGGCCTTGAAGCAATTGCTAGAGGCCGAAGGCGGCCGGATGTTGGGTGTCGCGCGTCGAATGCTCAAGCGCGACGATCTTGCTCAGGATGCGGTGCAAGAGGCACTGGTCCTGATCTGGCGCCGGGCCCACCAGTACGACAGCGGGCGCGGCAGCGCGAAGGGTTGGATCTATACGATCCTGCGAAACCGGTGCCTGACACTGCTGCGGTCCGAAGATCGCGACATCAGCACCTCGCCCGAGCGGATGGACGCCTTGCAGGACGCGGAAGTCGTCGACGAGGCGTTCGACAGGCTGGCGGGAAGATCCGATCTAAGGCGCTGCCTAGAGGGCCTGGATCTGCAGACGCGGCGGGCGATCCTGTCGTCATATATCCTCGGGCACAGCCACGGGGAAATCGCGGGGCGGATGGAGGCGCCCCTGGGTTCGGTGAAATCATGGGTCCGGCGCGGATTGATGAAACTGAGGGAGTGTCTGTCATGACGGACCGGTCTCTGGACGTCCTGATCGACGAGGTCGTGCTTGGCCTTGCGGACCCCGCCGAGGTGACCCGCATAGAGGCGCTGGCCGACCGCGATCCCGATATTGCGGCGCGGCTGGACCGTGCGCGCCGTCGGTTTGCGCCCTTGGACGAAACGGTCGACGAAGCGCCTTTGCCGGACGATCTGTGGTCGCGCATCGATGCTACCATCGACCAAGCCGAAAATCCCGACGCGCCCACCACCGACACAGACGCGCCAGCCGCCGAGGTCGTCGATCTGGCAGCCATCCGCCGTACGATGGCGCGCTGGAAGGGGGCTGCCGTTGGCGGTCTGGCCGCGGCCCTTCTTCTTGCCATTTCCTTGGCTTGGTCGATGATGTCCGCCAGCGGTCCAACGGTGGTTGCCGTGCTGTTGAACGATAGCGGAGAGGCCATTGCACTGGTCGAAAGCAGCCCGGACAACACCACCCGCGTCACCCTGCTGGAACCGGCGGATGTCCCGAGCGACCGCGTGATGCAGGTCTGGACCAAACCCGAAGACGACGGTCCGCCGGTGTCGCTGGGTCTTCTTGCGCGTGGGCTGTCGGAAACTCTGACGATCGAGGGCCTGCCCGCCCCCAATGCCCGCCAGCTTTACGAGATCACCGTCGAACCCGAGGGCGGATCGCCCACGAACCTTCCCACCGGGCCGATACTGGGCAAAGGGCTGGCGAAAGCGCCCCTGATCTGACCGGCGCGGCCTGCGGGGGCAAGCCCCGCAGGATAGCAAGCACCCATCCGATCCGTGCGCCGTCTTCGCCGGCCGGGACGATGCACGCCCTCCCCCTCATGCGACGCCCGCCGAACACTGCCCGCCCCCGCGCCTCTCAGATCCCTACGTGATCGGCAACGCGCCGTTTGTGCACCGCGCAGGTCGCTACGGGCGTTATTGCGGCGGTCTGAGTATTATTTTTCCGACGTTTCGCGGCAATTTCCCAAGTTCCCCAAGATTCTCCATGACTCGTGGCCCTATGCGGCCAAGACTGGCGGCAGCGGCATAAAGCCGCACAACAGCGCCGCACCCGAATTTTGGTTCGGAGAAAATTGCGGTGCACGGAACGGGAGAAGCAAATGACTACGGAAACATTCGTCGTCGCATATGAGTGCGAGGAGGATTCATCCAGTGTCTTGGCCTATGCCATCGCACGTGCGCAAAAGGACGGGGCGCTTTTACATTTGGTGCATGTGCTTGAATGGTCCCCCTACACCTTCCTGACTCCGCAGGAGATCGAGGAAAGGACGACCCGCCGAAAGCAAGAGATGACGCGCGCCCAAGAGGCCATCATCGACCCGGCCTTGGCCAAGGCCCGTGCGGCGGGTGTCGAGGCCAACGGCGAAATCCGCTTCGGTCAGGTGGTCGAGATCATCTCGGAGACAGCCACCAAGCTGAACGCCGACATGATCATCGTCGGCCGCTCCGGTTCCAATTCCGTCGCCGCCCGCGTCTTCGGGTCGGTTCCGCTGGGCCTTGCGCAGATCGCCAAAGTCCCCACGGTCATCGTCCCCTGAGTGAAAGGCAGCACCATGAAAATCATTTCCAAACTGGCCGCCTCGACAACGGCCCTGACCATTATGACCGCGCCAGCCTTGGCGCAGGGCATTGATGCCACCATCAACGACGCCTTCTCTAGATACACCGGCTGGTATGTCGGATTCATCTTCGCCCCGGTGCCCGGCACCAGTTTCAGCTGGATCGCCCTGTGGCTGGTGGTGGCGGCGCTGATCTTCACCTTCTACTTCTCGTTTATCCAGTTGAAGGGCTTCGGCCATTCCATCCGGCTGGTGAAGGGTGACTATTCCGACCCCGAGGATGCAGGCGAGGTCAGCCACTTCCAGGCGCTCGCTACCGCGCTTTCCGGCACCGTGGGCCTTGGCAACATCGCCGGGGTTGCCGTGGCGGTCGGGATCGGCGGGCCCGGCGCGACGTTCTGGATGATCGTCGCGGGCCTTTTCGGCATGGCCACCAAGTTCACCGAATGTACCTTGGGCGTGAAGTACCGGAACGAATACGCGGACGGCCACGTTTCGGGCGGCCCGATGTACTACATCACCAAGGGCTTCAAGGAGCGCGGCCTGCCGGGCGGCAAGATCCTTGCGGTACTGTTCTGTATCTTCACCATCCTCGGCGCCCTTGGCGGCGGCAACATGTTCCAGGCCAACCAAGCCCACGCGCAGCTGGCCAACGTGTTCGGCGACTATCCGGGCTGGATCACCGGCCTTGTGCTGGCGATCATCACGTTCGTCGTCATCGTCGGCGGCATCAAGTCCATCGCGCAGGTGACCGAGAAGGTTGTGCCCTTCATGGGGGTCTTCTATGTCGGCGTTTCGCTGATCATCCTGCTGATGAACTACGACATGATCCTTTGGGCGTTCGGCCAGATCTTCGCAGGTGCCTTCACCGGTCTTGGCGTCGCTGGCGGCTTTACCGGCGCGTTGATCCAAGGCTTCCGGCGTGCCGCCTTCTCGAACGAAGCGGGGATCGGCTCTGCCGCCATCGCGCACTCGGCCGTGAAGACCAAAGAGCCGATCACCGAGGGCTATGTCGCCCTGCTAGAGCCGTTCATCGACACGGTGGTGATCTGCACCATGACCGCCCTTGTGATCGTGATCACCGGCGTGATGCAGGTCGACCCGGAAACCGGCCTGTACATGTGGGACAGCGAAGCGGGCCGCATCATGACCGAGGGCGATGTCTCTGGCGTGGCGCTGACCTCTTCGGCCTTCGCGTCGGTCTTCTCGTGGTTCCCGATAACGCTGGCGATCGCGGTGGTGCTTTTCGCGTTCTCGACGATGATCTCGTGGAGCTACTACGGCCTTAAGGCTTGGACCTATCTCTTCGGCGAAAGCAAGGGCAGCGAGATTACCTTCAAGGTACTCTTCTGCGTATTCATCGTGATCGGCGCGGCCGCCAGTCTAGGGCCGGTGATCGACTTCTCTGATGCCATGCTGTTCTCGATGGCGATCGTGAACATCATTGCCCTGTACCTGTTGATGCCGATCGTGAAAGCCGAACTGGCCCACTATGTCGGGCGGCTGAAGTCCGGCGAGATCAAGCGGTTCAAGCACTGATCCACGCGCAAACAAACAGACGCCCGGCAATTCCGCCGGGCGTCTGCCGCCGGCCCTGCCCTGCGGCTGGATACGGTTCGACAGATGGCACTACGCCCTGCGAGGGGCAGTCGCAAAGCGCCCAGATGATCGTCGCCCCCGGTGATCGGAGACGCGAACCTCAGCCCGCCGCGCCGGGCGTACCTTTGCGGAAATGGAAGAAGGCGTAGTTCGACCGCGGCCGGATCTCGGTGATGAAGACGTCCTCGAAGCCGATCTTCTGCAGGATCGCGTGGAACTCGTCCAGCGCGTAGCTCGTCGCCGTGATGTGGCGCTTGCGGTATTCCTCGACCGACTGGATCGGCTTGAACCGGGGATTGCCGTTGTCATAGCGGATCTGAACCATGCCCAGCGAGAATGCCGCCATCTTGTCGTACATAAGCCGCAGCACATCCTCGCCGTAGGCTTTCGACGGGAAATGCTGGAACACGGCAATCGAGAAGAACACGTCAACCGGGGTCTCGATGGCTGCGGCGACCTCGTCCAGCCCCTCTTGGATCAGGACCGGGCGCAGCATATCCGAGCCCTCCTCGCGCAGCATCCGGCCGCATTCCTCCAGGTTCTTCTCGGAAATATCGACGCCATAGAATTGTTTGGCCACGTCGCGAAAGGCAAAGGCGTTCGCGCCGCCGCCCGGGCCCCATTCCAGGATCGTCCGAGGCGTCGCCCAGAAATCGCCGGGGTAGTTATAGAACTGAAGCATCCGCTCTAGGTCAGCGCGGGTGCGCTTGCCGATCGACTGCCACTTGGCATCATCCGCCCAACGGCCGACACCGCGATAGTGGGAATTGTCGGCACGGTGCAACTCGTCCTCGTGCTCGTTCCAGACGCTCCGCGCCGCCTCTGTTTCCCGCTTCAACCGTTCGGTATCAACCATACCTTTTTGCTCCATATATCTTTCCAAGCGTTGCCAGCCTACTGACGTACCAAACCGCCACAGGCCGCGCCCGGGAACCGCCTGCAGGACCATCCCAGCGGCTGCCAACGAAAGCAACCCATTTGCACCGTTCAGGCTGTATCGGGGCGAGTGACGTTCCCGTTTCGGTTTCGCCTGCGATGACGAGCAACCGGGCGGCGCCTCGGAAGCAGTCTGACCGAACCGAAGCACATCCGATGAAACCGATATACGGGAAATACCGCCGACATCGGACATTCGACCGTCCGGTGTCGTCTCGGGAAATCGGGGGGGCTAGGAGTAGATGGCGGAAAAGGAGTCCGCCACTCTTACTGTCTTAAGATTTGAAAATAAGATATTTTTTCTGTTCGCCTTTGGAAAATACCACATTTCATACCCCACCTTGCGTCAGATCTGACCGAAACAACCTGCAGTCGCTTCTTCAGATCTTGGCCTGATCTTGGCTACAAGCGGCAGCGAACAGAACCACGCTTCCACAGAATGCGATCCGAAACTCAGACCTGCTGATAACGGCCGACCCTAGACATGGAAAAGTTGCTAATCGGCCAATGCAACGTCTCTTTGACTGGGGGCGGAGAACCTTGCAGAGATCGCTTTAGGCGATCCATTCGGCTGCGATCCTGGTGAGCGTCGCGCTCAATCGGAGCGAACCGTCTATGGATTTCAGTTTCAATGCTTGTGTAGGAGAGGTGCCCGTAGGTTCGGCTGACGGTATCAGTATTCGCATGCCCCAGCTGCTTTGCCACGATCGCGAGCGGTGTGCCCGCCTGCACAAGCTGACTTGCATAGGTGTGCCGCAGGCCATGAAACACCAGCTCTAAAGGCAATTCCGCTTTATTGCAGGCTTCCCGGAATAGGTGCTTATGTCCACCATTCCAGACCGTGCCGTTCTCCATTTTGAAAACGAACTCATCCTCCGGTTTGCCGGCGATCAGGCTGAGAAAGAAATTCATACCCTCTTCGGGCAGGATAACATACCTGCCCCGGCCATTTTTCGATGGGCGAATGTAGATGCCGAACACATGAGTTCCGACGTCCTGGACGCGCATTCGCTGTAGTTCGGAAACCCGGCAACCTGAAAAAAGCGCACCTCTAACCAGATCCGCCAAGTCCCCTCGACAGTTCGAGATAAGGCTGCGGCACTGGTCGCGCGTCAGAAAGACCTGACGTGGCACATCCGCGCTCGGGATGCGGCGCAGGCATCGCCACGCCCGTTCCGAGTCCGTATCGCCATTTTCCCAAGCCATTCGGAGAGCTAGGCGAAGGATGCCTATCAGGGTGTTCAACGTCTTTTTGCGCTTTCTTAGCGCCTCTGCACCCAAATGCTCCAAACTCATCCGAGGGCCGACTGGCTGGTTGCCACGCTTCGGGGGCGTCTCGAGAACTTCCCGGCAGAACTCGGCAAACCGACGTCCCGTGAAACCGTCGAGCGGCACATTGCCGAGGCGAGGAATTATGTGGAAATTGATCAATGACAGGTTGGTTTCGAAGTGCGACCGCGTCGCTGCAATCCGCTTCCACTCAACATAGTCCTCCATCGCGTCGCCTATCGTGAAGGCTTCAACGGACTTTTCATACTTGAGAGTTCGGTTCACGCCGACTGGCGTCGGTTTGGACGCGATGCGTTCGATAGCAGGATCAGTGAACCACGCTTCGGCCAGAGCGATAGCATCATTGTAGCTCACTCCGTCATGAGATGGCTTGCAGGGCGCCAAGCGTCGCTGGCGGTACCCGCCACTAATCGTCCTGACGCGCGCAACCCAAAATGACTTACCGCTGGGTTTTCTGTGGACACCTAGGTGCCTAGAGTATTCTAAAACAATCCAATAGGGAGCCTGGCGTGCTGGCAAGTCAGCAATGGTCGCTGGGTTCGTGAGGTCTGGCTTCGTCATGAGGGTGCTCCTCGCCTTCGCGGTTCAAGAGCAGCTTCCTCGCCTTCTCGGTAATTCCGAACCGGAACATGTAGTCCGCAAGGACCGCTTCCAGTTTCAGCTCGTTTTCAGTCACCCGACTCACCCCATCTGCGGTATCGTGAGCGGACTCTGAACGGAATTGGTTAACGTTTGGTTAATTCGCAGCCAGATGCTTTCGGACCGCAGGAGGAGGCTTGTCATGAAAGCGATGTTCAACCGTGAAGAAGAGCGCCTTGAGGTGTTGGCCCAGTTGGCCCGCGCGCCAATACCGACCCGAGCCGCGTTGATTGAAGAATACCGCAGACGGTCCGAGGGGGCATTCGCCCCAAGGACTCTGGAATGCTATCATAATATTGTGCGCAGCTTCTCCGCTTGGTGCGATGAACGGGGCTATTCCTCAAAGCCGCCCATTAGCCCTTCCGTGGTGGCGGAATACGTCGACTGGCTGGGAGGACAGATCCGTTCAACGACTATCGCGACACGCCTGTGGGCAATAGCGGAGATGCATCGGGCCAACTTTGAGGCCTCCCCATGCCGTCACCGCCTCGTTGAATTAGCTTTGAAATCCGTCAAGAGAAAATATGGTGCAGCCGTACGGCAAGCACCTGCACTTAGCAAAAAAGAGGTTTGGGCAGCCATCGAGCGACAAGGCGATAGCCGCGCAGATCTGCGGAACAAAGCCTTGCTCTGGATTTTGACCGACAGTTGGTGTCGTGCGTCAGAGGTCGTCGCATTCAAGGTAAAGGATCTGCTTCGCCAAGAAGATGGTTCCAGCCTATTGTATGTTACACGATCAAAGACCGATCCCTATGGAGAGGGTGCATACGCTTTCTTATCGGCGGAGGGCACGCGAGCGTCGCTAAAATGGATAAGAGAGGCCGGCCTCAGACGTGACGATCCCATCATCACCAAATCGCAGGTAGGCGGGTTAAGAACACCACTAAACCCTGCCACCGTCACTCGCATCATTAAGCGATGCATCGGGCGAGACGATGTCTCGGCGCACAGTATGCGAGTTGGAGGTGTCCAAGATGCCTTCCGCATTGGATGCGATCTCTCATCAATCATGGTCGCGGGTCGATGGTCGTCACCAGAAATGCCGGCACGCTACGCCCGGCGGATACTTGCAAGTCAATCCGCTTCGGCGCAGGTCTCCCGGGCGTTTGAACAAGAGCGCGCCTCCGAGCTGTAGGCAAAGTTCGAGGTCCGGTCGCCGCGCCCCGCGCAATCAGTTCCCAATATGTTCTAATTATCATTAACCTTTTGTTCACGGAACGTCACAAGATCATACATTTTCCCGTGGGACCGCTCCATTGAAACTTGACCCAGTACTCAGTTCAAAAAATTAACTTCAATCGATTTAAAATGATTTTCTAAATTCATCGCCACACTTAATATCTCCACCTGTTATCTTGTTAATGGAGGGTTCATGTATAAATTTCGAAATGGGGACGTGATAATATCTGTCGCTTTTGGACCGCACTTTGAAGGTCGTCTCGATTGTGGTGAAGTTCACGTTATTGTCGAAGATTGCCGCGGCAGGCTTCGGAGAGAAAAAAATATATCGGAGTAATTTAACAAACGAAGCTTTGGGGCTTTGTGAAATTGCATCGGCATATCACGACGCACTACTCAAAGCTTTTAATCGGCTCCCAGCGACGCAGCCTAAAGCCGTCAGTCGGTGGACTTAAGAGCAGGCTTCACCGGCGCCCGGTTCGCGGCGTGCACCAATGCAGTCGATGTGGGCCAGTAAAGGCGACGATTAGTCGTTTCCTTCTTAGGTCGCGAAAGTTCGAGACGGGCGGTTAGCAGCCGTTCGCTGCGTTCTGGAGTAATGACCGCAAAGCGCTGAAAATGGACCTCTTTGCTCTTGCCGTCGGAAGTGGCTCGACGCGTTAAATTCCTTATCGACTTAGGCGTTTCACGCGCACCGTTGCGAAGGTCATGATGCCAAAGCTACTTGGCAGGGGCACTTCGCGACGGGACCTGGACTTCCGACCTTACAGGGATGCGGGAGCGTGCCCTTGCCCGGATCGCCGCGACCGACCGCCCCACGGTCAGATTCGGCGACCCTTCAAGGCTCATCCACCTCGAGAACGTAGCTGTCAGGCTCCATCCGGTTGCTGATGGCCTGAACGATTTCGGGCCTCAGCGCGGGGTCGTCCGGCAGGTACAGCCCTGTCTGCCGGATGGCACGCAAGAGATTGATCTCGGCTCCGAGATATTCCAGCGCCACGCGCGAGGCACCGGGTTTGCGGCCCTGGCGGGTAGGGCCGCCTGTCTGGATGCCAAGCAGGTAGTCCACGCGGCTGCCATAGCTTGGATAGAAGATCGCCTGGGTGACCGAGTTCAGTTCCGTCGTTTCGTATTCGAACAGATGCAGACGGTCCGCGAGCTGAAAGAGGATACCCTCGTACTTGTTCGTGCGCCTCCACCGGTCCGTCTCGGGGTGCGGCAGCACTTCGACGTTCTTGAAGTATCCGCGCCCATCCTGAACCACGACCCGCGCCAGCGAGCGGATGATCCGCCCCTTGTTGCCGAAGGAATAGAAATACCGGAAATAGAAGCCCTCGTAGCGATCCACGGGCGACGCGCGCGCCATCAGAGCGTCCATGCGCTGCATGGGGATCTCGAGCGTCGTCCGCGCCACAGGCTGCCTGCGCAGGCCGATCAACTGTGCAAAGCGCTGCTCTTCGAGAAACATCTCGGCTTCGGTGACCCCGATGAAATCACAGATCCGGCGCATGTTGTGCCGTGACGGTCGGACCTGCCCGTTCAGGTACTTGTTGAACTGCTGCCGGTTCATCCCGATGCGGCGGCATACATCGGAAATTGAGCTGTAGTGGCTGCATGCAAGCGAGAGATTTGCGGAGAAGGTATTCGACATGCAGCTATCGCACACTGACGCACAATTGGTGTCAAGTAGCATAAGGATGCGAAATTGTCATAAGCGGGTGTCGCACGGCATCCTGTGCGCAGAAAAGCAAAGACCGGTCGGTTTCGCGACCGGCCCCCGACAGGAGAGCTGACTTGACCCCCACGACGACCACCCGACGCACCTTTCTGACCTCCGCCGCCGCGATCGGCGCGGCGGGCCTCTTTCCCGGCGGCATCGGGATGCTGCGCGCACAGGAAGGCAGCGTGCTGAACCTGCGCCTCGACGGCGACAACTCGATCCTCGATCCCGGCTACATGGTCGGCGGGACCGAGATCGAGGCGCAGAAGCAGTGCCTGCCCTTCCTCGCCGAATACGTCCGCGACGGCGACACCTTCAGCTGGCAGCCCACGGCCCATGTGACCCGGCTGGAATATGTCGACGACACGCATATCGAGTTCGAGCTGGCCGAAGGCCTCGTCTGGTCCGGTGGCCACGGCACGCTCAAGGCCTCGGACGTGGCCTATTCCTATGCCCGCATGAAGGACAGTGAATGGTCGGGCTATTTCGACGCGCTGGAAACCGTCGAGGTCACGGGCGAGCTGACCGGCACGCTGGTGCTGAACAAGCCCTTCGCGCCGTTCATCATGGTCACGCTCTGCCACGGTCCGGGCGCCATCGTCTGCGAAGCCGCGACCGAAGCGGCTGGCGGTCGTTTCACCACCGACTTTCCCGCCGTCTGCGGCCCCTACACCTACAGCGCCACGCCGGGCCAGCGGGCGGTCTTCGAACGCAACCCCGAATGGACCGGCCCCGCGCCGGGCTACGACCGCGTTGTGGCCCACGTCATCACCGAGGTGCAGGCCGCCGAACTGGCCTACGAGGCCGGCGAGATCGACTGCACCGAGCTGGGGCCCGACAGCCTTGCACGCTACTCGAACGAAATGCCCGAGGGCACGGCGATCACCACCGCCGGCCAGCTGCAGTACATGTGGATGGGCATGAACACCCAGCACCCCAAGCTGCAGGACCTGAAGGTCCGCCAGGCGATCCAGCATGCGGTCGACGTGGACAGCATCCTTGCCGGTGCCTTTGCCGGCACCTCGGCCAAGTCGCACGGGATCGTCTGCCCCGGGCTGTTGGGCGCGCGGTCGGATCACGGCTACAGCTACGATCCCGCCCGCGCCCGCGAATTGCTGGCCGAAGCGGGTGTCTCCGGTTTGACCCTCACGCTGCGCACGCTGAACTGGCAGGAACGTCTGCTGACCGCGCAGATCATCCAGGCAAACCTTGCCGCCGTCGGCATCTCCGTGAACATCCTGCCGATGGAAAGCGGCCCGTTCTGGGAAATGGGCATGGAAGAGGCCGGGGACACCTGGCAGGATCTGGAACTGTGGATCATGCGCTTCGCCACCGTGCCCGACCCCTACGAGGCGACCCAGTGGTTCATCTCCGAACAGGTCGGTGTCTGGAACTGGGAACGCTGGACCAGCGAGGAGTTCGACAGCCTCTACGAACAGGGCCTGTCCGAGACCGACACCGCCGCGCGCGAGTCGATCTATGTCCGCATGCAGGAGATCATGGACGAGACCGGCGCCTATGTCTGGATCAACCATGAGCCGGAAACCTACGCACACAAGACGTCCATCGACGTCGTGGCCGCGCCCTCCGGGGAACTGAACTACCACCGCTTCAAACCGGTCTGATCCCAAAGGTCGCCCCCGCCCTGAGACATCCCCCGGGCGGGGGCCTCCCAACACGAACCGGGGGCAAATCCGGCATGATGACCTACCTACTCAAACGGCTCGGCCTGGCGGCGATCGTCGTCGTGGCCGTGCTGCTTCTTCTCTTTTCGATGCTGCACATGATCCCGGGCAACCCGGCGATCCTGGCCCTGGGCACCCGCGCCTCGCCCGAGGCGATCGCGGAATATACCGCGCGGATGCGCCTGGATGAGCCGGTGCTGGTACAGTTCACCCACTTCCTCGGCAATGCGCTTCAGGGGGACCTGGGCGAGGATGTCTTTTCCAACCGCCCCGTGACCGCCATCATCGGCGAGCGGATCGGCTTTACCCTGGCGCTGATCTGTACCGGCATGGGCTGGGCAGTGCTGCTGGGCATCCCGCTGGGCTGTCTGGCCGCCGTGCGGCCGGGCTCCTGGCTGGATCGGGTGACGGGGGTGTTCTCCGTCGGGATGATCGCCGTGCCGTCTTTCCTTGTGTCGATCTGGGCGCTGCTGCTCTTCTCGTTGCAGCTGCGCTGGCTGCCCGCCATCGGTGCGGGCGAACCCGGCGACCTCGGCGACCAGCTGACCCACCTTGTGCTGCCCGCCTTTGCCATCGGGCTGGGCTGGGTCGGCTACCTCGCCCGCATGGTGCGCGCCTCCATGCTGGAGGTGATGGGAGAGCCCTACATCCGCTCCGCCCGCGCCTTCGGCCTAACGGACCGACGCGTCAACGGCTACGCGCTGCGCGTGGCGATCCTGCCGACGATCACGCTGATCGGCATGGGTTTTGGCGGGCTCATCTCCTCGGCGGTCTTTGCCGAGATCATCTTTGCCCGCCCCGGCCTCGGCAAGATGATCTTCGACGCGGTGTCCGACCGCAACTTCCCCATCGTGCAGGGCGGCGTGCTGGTGGCCACCGGCTTCTATATCACCGTCGTCCTGATGTCCGACCTTCTCATTGCCTGGCTTGATCCTCGTGTCCGCTCTTCCCTCTGATCACATCGCACCCGAAGCGCGCGAGACCGCGAGCCGCGAGCGCCGCGAGAAGCTGAAGCGCTTCCTCACCGACTGGCAGGCCGTGACCGGCCTTGTGCTCGTGGTGCTGTTCTTCGCCAGCGCCCTCTTCGCCCCGTGGATCGCGCCCTACGATCCCAACGCCATGGACATTCCCGCCCGCATGTCCGGGCCCAGCTGGGCGCATATCGCGGGGACCGACCAGCTCGGGCGCGACACCTTTTCGCGCATCCTGCACGGCGGGCGCGTGGCGCTTTATATCGCGGCGCTCGGGGTGTCCGCATCGCTGACCATCGGGCTGATCCTCGGCATGATCGCGGGCTTCGGGCCGCGCTGGCTCGACAACCTGATGCTGCTGGCGTTCGACGCGGTGCGGTCCTTTCCGTCGGTCATCCTCGCACTGGCCACCGTCGCGCTGACGGGGCCGAGCCTGACCGTGGTTCTTGCCATCGTCATCCTGACCACGATCCCCAGCTATGGCCGCGTCGCACGGACCGCGACACTGGCGTTGCGACACACCGAATTCATCCTTGCGGAACGCTCGTTGGGCGCCTCGACGCCGCGCATCCTGCTGCACCACATCATGCCGAACGTGATCGGCCCGCTGCTGATCCTCGCGGCGATGGAGGTGCCGGTGGTCGTCTCGATCGAGGCCGGTCTGTCCTTCCTCGGCATCGGCGTGCTGCCGCCACAGGCCAGCTGGGGCACCATCCTGAACGAGGGCTACCTCGTGATCCGCGATGCGCCGTGGATGGTGATCGCCGGAGGCATCCCGCTGATCCTGACGACGCTGGGCTTCACCTTCCTCGGCGAGGCGCTGCGCGACATCTTCGACCCGCGCATGGGGAGGGGCAAATGAAGGACTTCATGACCGACACGCTTCTGAACATCGAGGGGCTGAGCCTTGAGTTCAAAACCAACCGAGGCCGGGTGAAGGCGCTGCGCAACATCTCCTTTCCCGTCCGCAAGGGTCGTATCCTCGGCATCGTGGGCGAAAGCGGCTCGGGCAAGAGCACGGTGCTGTGGTCCACCCTTGGCCTGCTCGCCGGGAATGCAGAGGTGACGGCGGGCCGCGTCGATTACGGCGACAGTGACCTGCTGACGCTGGATGCCGAGGGCCTGCGCGCCCTGCGGGGCGAGGAGGTGTCGGTCGTCTTCCAGGACCCGATGACCTCGCAGATCCCGGTGCTGCCCTACGCGCGGCAGATGTCCGACATCCTCTACCGTCGTTCCATGTCCGAGGCGGAGAAGCGTACCGCCGCCGTCGACATGTTGCGCCGGGTCGGCATCCCCGACCCCGACGCCCGCGTCGATGCCTACCCGCACCAGTTCTCCGGCGGGATGCGCCAGCGCGCGGGCATCGCCATGTCGATGCTGACCGGGCCGAACCTGCTGCTGGCGGATGAGCCGACCACCGCGCTCGACGTGACGATGGAAGCGCAGATGATCGGCCTCATGCGCGGTTTGCGCGATGATTTCGACACCACCATCGTCGTGGTGTCGCACAACCTCGGCCTGATCGCCGAGATGTGTGACGACGTGGTCGTCATGTACGCTGGCGAAGTGGTCGAGACCGGCGAGGTCCACGACATCTTTCACAACGCCCGCCATCCCTACACGCGGGCACTGCTGGAATGCGATCCGGCGCGGATCGCGGATGTGTCGCGCAAACTGCCGGTGATCCCCGGCGACATTCCCGATCTGACGAAGCCGCTGCGCGGCTGCATCTTCGCCAGCCGCTGTCAGAAGGTCATGCCCGCCTGCCGAAGCACCACGCCGCCGCTGGTGGAACGCGGCACCGGCGTGGCGCGCTGTCACCTGCTGAGCGGCCCCTTTGCCGATGGAGGCTGGCCACCGCCCAACGGCGAAAGCACGGTGGCGCGCGACCTCGGCGGCCTGTCCCCGGTCAAGACACTCACCGACACGCCCCCACTGCTCGACGTCACCGAGCTGAACGTGCAGTTCCGCACCATGGGCCCGCTGAAGGCCTGGATGCGCGGCGTGGCGCGCCCCTTCGTCAACGCGGTGCTGGACGTGAGCCTCGACGTGAAGCCCGGGGAAACCGTGGCGCTCGTCGGGGAAAGCGGGTCCGGCAAGACCACGCTGGGCCGCACCATCCTGAACCTTCAGGCGGCGGCGGGCGGATCGGTGCGCTTCGACGGGCAAGAGATCACCGGCATCTCCGAACGCCGGTTCAAGCCGCTGCGCCGCGACATGGCGATGATGTTCCAGGACCCGATCGGCTCGCTCTCGCCCCGCAAATCGGTGCGGGCGCTCATCACCGAGCCGTTGCTGATCCACGGCACGCAGGGGCGCGACCTCGATGCCGAAGCAGAGCGTCTTGCCGACATGGTCCGCCTGCCTCACGGGTTCCTGTCGCGCTACCCGCACGAGCTGTCCGGTGGCCAGGCCCGGCGTGTCGGCGTCGCGCGTGCGCTGGCGCTGAACCCGCGGCTGATCGTGGCGGATGAACCGACCGCCGGGCTGGACGTGTCGGTGCAGGGCGAGATCCTCAACCTGATGGCCGATCTTCAGGCCGAACACGGGCTGAGCTACCTCATCATCACGCACAACCTGCCGGTGGTGCGCCACATCGCCGACCGCATCGCCATCATGTACCTGGGCCGCATCGTCGAAGACGGCCCCGCGGCGCAGGTTTTCGCCAATCCGGCGCATCCCTACACCCGGGCGCTGGTCGAAGGCGTGCCGCAACCCGACCCGGACCGCCGCCGCCCCGAGGCCGCGAAGATCGAGGGCGAGGTGCCCAGCCTGCTGCGCCGCCCCAAGGGCTGCGATTTCGCCTCCCGCTGCCCGTTTGCCCGCGACGCCTGCCGGGCGGCCAAGCCCGAACACCGAAACATTTCCGCGGAGCGCCGGCACGCCTGCCTGTTCCCGCTGCACGACACGACAGACCTGACGGAGACCGCATGAGCTACGGCATCTATATCGGCCGCAACCTGACCGCTGACGGGCACGCATGGCTTGCCGGCTACGGCGACGAACCTTCCAGCCACTGGCTCGAGATCATCGACCGCGCCGAGCACGCCCCGGACGCGACCATCACCGTGGGCGTCGGCCCCGACAGCGACATGCCCGGCCACCGCACGCAGATCCCGCAGGCGGCGCAGACCGCGCGGCACATGCGGGTCAGCTACAGCTACTACCTTGGTGTGCCCGCGCCGATCACCAACGGCGGCCTGAACGAACACGGCGTGGCGGTGCGCGACATCTGGTCGACCTCCTGCCAGGCGCTGATCGACATGACGCCCAAGGATCAGACCGGCCCGAACTACTCCGATCTTGCGCGCATCGTGGTCGAACGCGCCCGCACCGCGCGCGAAGGCGTCGACATCATGGCGCAGCTGATCGCGGAACACGGCTATTCCTGCTACGGCGGCAACTCGCATATCATCGCCGATCCGGATGAGGCCTGGGTGGTCATCCAGTTCTCGGGCGGCAAGGGGCTGTGGGTGGCCGAACGGCTCGGGGCGGAGTCGATCCGCGCCTCGCGTCCGGGCTACATCGGCGTGGTGCCGACCGAGCCGAATGAGACCTTCCTCTATCCCGATCACTTCATCCAGACGGCGGTGGACCTTGGCTGGTATGACCCCGCCTCCGGCGCGCCCTTCGACGTGAATGCCATCTACGGCGACGGCAAGGGACCGTGGAAAGGCATGGCCTGGGTCGAGGAAGAAATGCGCACCCGCGCCGCCAAAGCGCCGATCACTTTCGAGGATGTGTGCTGGGCCATCCAGACCGAGAAACTGACCGGCGATACCGCGGGCTACGGCCAGGTCGTGCCACTGGTGCATCCCGAGCATTCCGACTTGCGGATGATGTGGCACGCGCCCGTCGGCCCCGTGACCGCGCCTCTGGTGCCGGTCTTCCTGGGCCAGACGGAGGTGCCCGACGCCTTCGCCCAGCACCGCTACCTGACCACCGGCGAAGCCCATCGTTTCCTGGATCGCCGCAAGGAGGCCGCAGACCCCGACACCGTCAGCCACGTTGCCCAGGGGATCGAGGTCTCGGAAAGCGCGGTCTACGAGTTCAAGCGCCTGATGCACCTTGCCTTTCAGGACGAGGCACTGCTGCGGGAGGTCTGGGACCACTGGCGGCTGATGGAGGCCCAGTTGGCCGGTGACCTGCCCACCGTGCTGGAAACGGCGCGCGTGTTGCTGGAGGCCGGCAAACCCGATCTCGCCCGCCGCGTGCTGACGCGTGAAAGCAGCGCATGGCTCGAGGACGCGCTGCAGGATTGCAAAGCGCTCGTCGGTTCCGGATACGCAAGGCTGCGCCAGCGAGACATCCTCAACCGCACCGGAAAGCCCCTTGCGCCCGAGCAGTTCTGGTAGGTCACCGCACGGCCCAAGGTCGCGCCGAAGCCACACGATCCCGCACGTCGCCATACCTGATCTGCGTCTTCAGTGTGACGCGCGGAAGGCCGAGATGAGCGACCATGGCAGCTTCGGGCTGGGACCGGTCATCCGCTGCGCCTGGCACGAACGTCCGGAGAGGGCCGAGAGTGCCGTTGGCCCCACCAGCCTGGGCCCGCGGCGCACTGCAGCACCGCATGACCGATTCGAGCCCTCTCAAGACATTAGTGCTGGTGCGGCGAAATAGCTCTCGCGTCCAGATCTTGCCTCCCCTTGTCTTGACCTTTGGCTAGATGGCGGCGAAGTCGCCCGAATGCTGAAAGAACGGCGTTGATGATGAAATCGGATTGCTGGCGACGACCGAACGCGCAATCCATCTCGATTTGGCGTAGGTTTGGCTGTTGGGAATTTATAGTCGACATCTGCTCACTCCTTCAAAGGCAGGGACATCGTGCTGTCTCTGGTGGGCCATTTCTTGAAGATTGCAGCCAGAATTTCTTAAGAATTTTTTGCCTTTCTCGGATGGCCCGCCATGGGTCATGCTGCGACCATGAAGATCACGTTCGGAGACTGCGCTGTCGATACTGGTCGGCACATGTTTTGGAAGGCAGGTAAGTCTGTCCGACTTGAACCGCAGGTCTTCGATGTGTTGGCCTACTTCCTGAGGAATCCAGGAAAGGTGATTTCACGCGACGACCTCGTCGAAGCTGTGTGGGACGGAAGGGCTATCTCTGACTCTACGATTTCCACCAGGATCAATGCGGTCAGAAGGGCCATTGGCGACAATGATCGTGCCAACCGCATGCTCGAAACACTGAGCAAGCGAGGTTATCGGCTCTCTGCCCAAGTCTCTGGCGACACACGGACAATCCCAAATATCGTAAACTTGGAGCGCCAGATCGTAAAAGTCGCTCGATCCGCGGATGGCACAATCATTGCCCACGCCACGAGCAGCGAGGGTCCACCATTGATGCGGGCTGGGCAGTTCCTGACACATCTGAACATGGACTGGGAGAGTGAAGTCAGGCGACCGACGCTTGACCGCCTCGGCGCACACTTCGCGCTGACGCGGTACGATCAGAGGGGTACTGGCCTCTCCGGAGGTCCCATGACGGATTTCTCGCTCGAACGGCTAGTGGAAGACATGCTTGCCGTTGCAGACGACGCTGAACTCGACAAATTCAGCATCTGGGCAACATCACAAGGAGTGCCGGTGTCATTGGCATTCGCGGCGGCCCATCCTAAACGAGTCAACCGCATGGTTTTGTATGGTGGTTTCGTTCAAGGGCGCGCTGTCCGTCAGCAGGAAGCCAACACGGTTCAGGCGGATACCCTTCTCGATTTGATTTCCGAGGGCTGGGGCAAGCCCGGCGGAGCCTTCGGCAAGGCATATGCGACACTCTTCATGCCCGACGCGACGGCGGCGCAGATGGATGACATGTGCAAAATGCAACTGGCATCCGCTTCGCCCGAGACTGCGATCGCACTGAGGCGCTCAATAGACAGCTTCGACGTGTCTGACATTCTCGAACAAGTACGAGTGCCGGTTCTGGTCGTTCACACAACCGAAGACTCCGTCAATCCATTGAGCCAATCCCGCTTGATGGCATCGCTGTTGCCAGAAGCACAATTGAAGATCGTCGACGGTAGAAATCACGTGCCGCTTCCAGGAACAGACGCATGGGAAACGATTATGCGCGTTTCGGTCAATTTCCTAAGGTCCGCTTAGTCCGAACTGCTGACGTTGCCCTGCCAGACCATGCTGCGTGATGCTACCCATAGCAGGTTTGGGGAAGCTGCGCCGCAGCGATGGCCCACCCGGTGAATGACGGCTTTAGGCCGGAAGCGTCATGCTTCTCTGCCACGCCTGCCAAACAGTCTGCCATAGCGCCCTATGAGCTCTTTGAGCCAACAATGTTGAATGCTGCATGCCAATCGAATGTCGGATTTGATGACCACGGCATGGAAACCAGAAAGGACCGACTTCGGCCCAAGGAAGCCTTGCGCCAAGCGACCAGAAATTTTGAATTGACGTTGGGTCATGGTACCCTCGCGCCATCTTGCGATGGGGGAGACGATGATTTCCAGATTTTCAATCGCTAGCATTCTGCTTGGACTAAGCGTTTTCGGGAGTTCGGCCTTTGCCAATCCTGACTTGATTGCAGCAGCAAAGGAGGGCGACCGCGATGCTGTCCTGAACGCCCTAGAGGCCGGACGGGATGGTCCTGCAAGCCTTGGCCGCCCGTTGTTCTTCGCCGCGCAGAGGGGTCATGCGGAAGTGGTGCGGCTGCTGTTGGAACACGGGGCAGATCCAAACACAAGCTTCACCTTTGGAAGCCCGCTCCATACGGCGGCGCGCGCCAATGACACCGCAGTCGTCGCGCTCATTCTGGAGCACGGTGGAGATCCGAACCTGCCCGCCGGCGATTTCGATCAATCCCCGCTTCACGAGGCCGCCGACCGAGGCGCGACGGAAGTCGTCAGAATCTTGATCGCCGGCGGAGCAGACGTGAATTTCCGAAACGACAAGGGGCAGCCTGCGATACATGATGCTGCCGCTTCCGGTCATCAGAACGTGGTGGAGCTGTTGCGTGGCTTCGGCGCCAAACCAGATCTGCCGAACCCAATCGCTCCGGGCGAACTCGAAAATGCCAACATTGAAGCGGGGTCAAGGGCTCTGAATGGATGCAACACGTGCCATGAGGTCGCCGAAGGCAAGGCCGCAACCGGTATCCACGTGGGTCCCACATTGATAGGGGTCTTTGATGCACCGCGTGCGGGCCAGGAAGGCTATGCCTACTCCGATGCAATGGCTGCTTTGAGCGGCTCGTGGACCGCCGAAGCTCTCAACGAGTTTCTTTCCGACCCAACCGGTGTGGTTCCCGGAACCGAAATGCTCCGTACACCGGATATGACCAGAGAGGAGAGGATCGGGATCATCGCGATTCTGCGCGACGCTGCGCGGTAAGACGGTCCTGACGCATGGCATGAACAACTCATGCTTGACGAGCGTTGGCCAGTAACGGCGCGAGAAGTGTTCGCGTGTTCTGTAGCGCTCGCCAGATACGCTTTTCCTCAGGAAGCACTTTGTCGAAGGTTCCACCGCCAATTTCGGCTGTGGCCTACACAGCGGACGCTCGGGTCCGGCGCAGCGAATGAACGCCCCCCTTCAGCACTGCGCCTGAAGCCATGCGGCAGCAAGGCCGACCGGCAGGTTAGGCCTGGTAGTGGTCATTTGCGCCTCCGGCATAAACGATCGCTTCCTCCACAGTGCTGACTTTTACTCTCCAAGAAAATTGCACGGTGGACGAATGGCCGCTTTGGTGAAGCTGCGCCGCAGCACTCTGAAACGAAGCAAACGGCCGCTGTGGGCCCTTCTTGAAGCTAGGCGCCATCCCGCATTCGGGGGAAGCGCGGTTAAAACTGTTACACCGCCGATATCTTTGACCGACCTTGCCGTGGTGTAAATTGTGGTAGGTGAGGTGTGTGTGAAAAATGTTCACCTTAAAAACGGGTGGTTACTTCGGAACTGATGCTCCCTTCGTCTCCGCCACTTGACTTGGCGAAAGTGTTCTCCCGATCCGGCTACGGCCGGATTTTTCCGTTGCTTTCGAGGGTTATGCTGGGTGGCCTGAGCACCGACCTTAGCGCAAGAAGACCCTGCAGCAGTCTCTCCGGCCCGTTTTCTCTAGACCTCATGACTAGGCCGATTTGGTGAATTCTCTGTAAGCCACTGAAATTCATGCCGTCTTCTTGAGTGCGACCTGAACACTTCGATCTGGGTGACACTCGGGCTCACGCGACTGACATCGAACCATTGGCGAAAGGCGGAAATATTTGTTCCTCTGCGCTGCCGCGTTCGACCCGAAGGGCGGAAAGGGGAAGTTCGCTGCAGACGCGAACTCACCCTTGGCGCACCGCGGAAGCGGACCTTCGTCTCGGTTTGCCCTACCGGACATTGGTTGACCAACATTTGGGGCGGACTCCGATCCTTGGTTGCCATTGCACTCCGAGCAACCGGCTATTTCCGACCGGACATTCGGGCGAATGGCGTAGCCGACCATGAGCCCATGCAGGTTGCCTGAGGTTGGTTGCTTTGAGCTGGCGGGGAATAGCCGCCTTGGGTTATCCACCTTCGTTCCCTTCGACAGGTGGCAGCACCATCATCTCTCTTGCTTTCCCAACAGCCTCCATACGGGACCGGGCGCCGAGCTTCTCGAGTATTGCCGAAACATGGTGGTCCACGGTTCTTGGCGAGATGAACAGCCGCTCGGCGATCTCGCCGTTTGTCAGCCCCCGCGAAAGCAGTTCGAGCACCTTGCTCTGACGGTTTGTCAGACCGGCGGCATTCTCACGCGTCGAGGCGCGCGGTCCCCGCGGCACCGACTGAACACCGCGCTGACGCAGGTCGAGGCGGACCCGTGCCGCGCTCGCCGCCGCCCCGAGGCCGTCGAGAAGGTCCAGTCCCATCCGCTGGGCCTTCGCATCGCCATTAACAAGGGCAAGTGCGCGTTCGAAGGGACAGCCCAACTTGGCCCATGCCGCCGCTGCCGCGCGCCAGTCGCCGCGGGCGAGATGCCGATGCGGGGCTTCCAGTTCGGCGGGTGTCTTCATCTCGAGGCCGAGTTTCCGGCCTAGCAGCCACAGGGCGCCGCAGGACCAGCGGTCGCCACATTGCTCGGCAAGCGCAGACGCTTCGGAAATGCGCCGGGCCGCGTTGGTATCGGCCTCACCCTTGAGCCAGGTCTCTTCCGCCATGAGCAGGGCATGGACGAGGAATCGCGGTGGCTCATTGCCGGTCATCAGGTAGTCCGCCAGGCTTCGAATGAGGGAGCCTGCTTCGGGGTCTCCGCGCCGAAGACGGACTTGGGCGAGCGCGGCCGTGGCCGGAAACTTCAACATGGGGGAGGCTTGCGCAGTCGTCAGGATCCCGAGCGCCTCCTCCGCCGCCTCGGTCCAGGCACCGTCCCGCACGAGCAACATTGCCCGCGTTCCGGTCATGTACCAGACCCAGCTGTCTAGGTCCCGTGACTCGCAATAGGCAATCCCTTCGATCAGCATCCTTCGCGCGCGTGGATGGTCATAGGCAGCCAGCGCCATATACCCAGCATTGGTATAGGCACGCGCGGCATGTTCCGGCAGGTCGTGGTCAACCGACAGTCCCAAAGCACGATCCAAGGCGTCGCGCGACGCCTGCGGTTGGGCATGGATCAGCGCGCTTCCGGAGTTGTTCAACGCGTGCACCAAGATGTCGACGCGGCCTAGCTTCTCGGCAAGTGGTATCGCGCGGTCGCTCCACTTCAGCGTCTCGCGCAGGTCTCCAGCCAACATCGCCAACTGGCCGAGGTTGGAGCAGGCCATTGCCAGTTCGGCACCCGGCGGTTGCGCGGCCAGCACTCGGTAGGCTTCGGCGGCGTGGCGATCGGCTGCCACACGGTCGCCTGCAAGCGAATGCATCCGGGAAAGCCAGCGCTGCGCGTCCCCCTCGCCAATCCGATCCTCCAGACTGCGCCGGATCTCCAGTGCCTCGGTCTCGGCGGCAATCGCATCGGGCATGCGGCCCAGAAGGTGGAGTTCGAAAGCCAGCGCCTCGCAAAGTCGCGCACGGTCCGCGGTCATCGCGGGCGGGCTTGCGGCAAGCGCGGTTTGCAGATGGCGCGCGGCTTCGCGATGGGCGCCGATCGCCGCCGCCTCGCGGGCGGCTTGCGGCGCCATCTCTGCGACGGCTGCACGTTCACCCGCCGCGTCGGCGTGGTGGACCAGCCGTGCCGTCGAGACCCCCGGTCGATCGCGTAGGACCGACAGAGCTGCCGCGTTCAAGGCACGGCGGCGCGCCGGCGAAAGCTCCATCTCGATGCTGCGCCTTCCTAGCTCATGACGGAAAGCATAGGTCGTCGCATCGCTTTCGATCAACCCGACATCCGCCGCGATTTCCAGCCGTTCGCTGGAGCCGGGCGCCAGAAGGTCCAGAACATCCGCTTCAACCCGGCCAGGAAAAATTGCGGCCATCTGCATTGCATCCTGCGTCGCTGCGGGCATCACGTCGAACCGGGCGAGCACGGTGTCGCGGACCGTGTGTGGCAAGGTCTCCTGCATGCGCAGAAGCTCGGTGACGAAAAAAGGGTTGCCCCCCGTCAGCCTGAATATGTCTTTTGCGTTTCGACCGGAATCTACGGCCAGATGCTCGACGGCGCCGAGGCTGAACGACGGGACATCGACATAGATCAGCTGGTCGCGCGGAACAGTGCTCAGAGCATTGCGCAGCCGCGTACGGGCCTCCCGGTCGTCGTCGCGAGCCGTGACGAGTAACATCAGAGGCGCGCCAGCCTGCCGTCGGCCGACGAAGCGGACGAAGTCCAACGTCGCGTCGTCGGCCCAGTGCAGATCCTCGATGATCGCGAGCGTCGGCGTCTCTGACAGCGACGCGAACATGTCCGAGAAAAAACGGCTGCGCGGAACGTCGGGCCCGGGTGGAGAAAACTCACCGCGCGTCTCTTGGCGTTGCCAGTCGGCCAGCGGGCCGAGCGTCTCAGGCGTTGCGAAGTCCTCGCACGCGCCCCACAGAACCCGCAGATCCGCCTGCGCCGCAAGGTGGCGCACCAGAGCGGTCTTGCCCGACCCTGCTTCCCCTAAAAGGCAGACCAGCTTACCCTCATGCGCGGCGGCCCGTTCCATTGTCCGGGTCAACGACTTAAGGATGGCTCCGCGTTCGAGCAGTTCCAACGCCCCGCTCCCTGCTTGTCAGTTTGGCAGGTTCAACTCCATGAAGACCAGCCAGTTCCGCATCTCGTCTTCGAGGTCATAATAGGGGTCCGCCTCGACAAAGCCCAATTGGCGGTAGAGACCCTGAGCTTCGCGTTGCTTGGGCCCGGTGTCCAGCAACATGCGATTATAGCCGGCCGTTGTGGCCTCCGCGATGATGGCTTCGGCCAGCGCCCTGCCCAATCCTTTCCCGTGGTAATCAGGGTGGACAAACATCCGCTTCATCTCGCAGGAGCCGCCGCCGATATCGCGCAAGGCGACGCAGCCCGCGGGGACATCCGCGTCGCAGGCCAGCAGCAACCGGCCGCGCGGTGGAGCATAGACGCCAGGCAGTCCCGCCAGTTCGGCCTGAAATGTCCTCATGTCGAAATAACGATCGATCAGGTCACGATACTCCGAGTGTCTGTCGTAGTGCCATTCGACGAACCCGGCCATAAGCGTCCGCACCGCGTCCAGTTCAGCTCCTGTAGTTGCTTGTGCAATTCTCATGATGTCTCCGGTCAGGTCACGGGGACCAGTGGAGCACCCACGCCTTTGCTGGGTCAAGGCACGTAACCTGGCGCTGGCCACAACCGAAAATAGGTGGTTTGCCGCCGCAAATTGGGCAGTGGCTCCGATGCGCAGGTGTGCTGTGCCGTGCATCCTTAACCCCGGCACAACAAAGGAGACCAGCCATGCCACGCTACCTGATCGAACGCACTTTCCCTCAAGGCCTGAACATCCCGATCAACGCCGAGGGGAAAGGCGTGTGCCTTGACGTCGCCGAACGCAACGCGGAGGGTGGCGTGACCTGGGTTCATTCCTATGTGTCCGGCGACAAGCAGAAGACCTTCTGCATCTACGACGCTCCGACCCCTGAAGCAGTCCGGACAGCGGCGCAGAAGAACGGCCTTCCGGTCGATCACATCACGGAGGTCAGAGTTCTCGATCCATACTTCTATGCCTGACCCGACTTCCCCGGATAAGTAGGCCATTGCCATGTTGATGCTACGCTTTGCACCAGTGTCCGCAATGACATGCCCCGGCGCGGCATGGCCATGACCACACAAAGGTTGGCTTTGGGCCGAAACCGGCCGCTACGACTCCGAGGGACTCGCAGGACACGCTACCCGCGGTTGGCCGCCGCCCGACAAAAACTGAATGCGGATTTTCTTCAGCACCGACGAGCGAGCTATTCCGGATGAATATCGTGCGGAGTGCATCCCGCGTCGAGCACAACGGCGATCCAGTTCACATCAAGCGCTTCGCCCTGCTCCGAAAGCCATTCTTCTTGTAGGCGGTAGGCTGGCAACTCCTGCGCAGCCGGGCAGTACCAGTAATGAGGTGCCTGCCGGTGGTGCGCGAGTTCATGCAGCAAAACGGCGACATCGCCGGCGTCGCGCGGATCCCAAGGGCGCACCAACAGGACCTCGGACCGGTCGGGATCATAGAGCCCTCGCAAGTGGCCACGCTGGAAAGTAGCCGCCTCCCCTCGCCGCGCCGCCGCCTGCCATGCGCTGACAAACCGGACGTGAGGAGCCGTATCTCGGCGCGGCCAGTCTGTCTGTGCATCAAGCCAGTGCTCAAGCGTCGATACGAGCATTGTCATATTAGCTGCACGGCGCCAGTCGGCGTCCAATTCCAGTGCAGGTAGCTCGGCGCGTGTCGGCATCGGACACAGGGCGATCGTTGCCGCAGCGAGGGCCGCGGCGAAACAGGGGCTAAGCATCGGTCCCTCCGATGAATGGTTTTGAGATTTGGTGTCCCGATGTTACGATACTGCCGCAACGTCACCCAGTGATCGTATTTCAGGCGCACGTGAGTTCAATTCAGGCAGGGAAATGGGACGCAAGCTTCCCCCATTCGCAGCTGTCCGGGCCTTCGAGGCCACCGCTAGGCACATGTCGGTCAAGGTTGCTGCCGAGGAGTTGTGTCTGACCCCCTCAGCGGTAAGCCACCAGATCAAGGCGCTCGAAGGGTTCTTGGACACGCAGCTGTTCGAGCGCGCGGGCAACCAGATCGCATTGACCCTCACAGGCGAGAGCTATGCCGGGAAACTGACTGGCTTGCTCGATACGTTTCTCGAAGAGACCGAAGCCGCTCGCGATGCTCCTCGCACCCTTCGCGTTCTGTCCACGCCCGGCTTCGCGGCGCGTTGGTTGGTTCCCCGTCTGCCTAGACTTGAGTTTGCCCGCGACATACGGCTTCGGGTCTCGAACGGCGCGCCCTCTCTCGACTTCGTGACCAATGACGCGGATGTGGTGATCCAGTGGTCCGACCGCCCGACGCCCGGCTTGCACGTCGAGCCGCTGATGGCCTCGACGCGCTATCCAGTCATTTCGCCCGAACTACGTCGGCGCGAGAACGTCCGACATCCGGAAGATCTGCTGCGATTGGAGTTGTTCTACGACGAGACGGATGATGCATGGCCCGAATGGTTCGAAAGGGCTGGCCTTCCAAGCGCCGAGTTGCCGCAGGGACAGACCTTTCCTAACTGTGAACTTTCGACGTCGATGGTTGAACAGCAACAGGGCGTGTCGCTCGCTTACGATGCCATCATCCGCGCTACGATAGCCTCAGGCCGGTTGGAACGCCTCTTCAACGTGACTACGCCGACCATTTCTATCTATGCGATTGCCTGTCCCCAATCCCGTATGCACGACCCGCGGATCGCCGCCTTTCGGCACTGGCTCCGCGCAGAAGCCGAGGCGGAGGAAGTTATTCCGCTGAGTTCACCGCAGGCAGCAGAATAATTGCGGTCGGAAGACAGGAATTCGTCGACCACGCTATTGCACCGCACGTCTGCTTCCTTTTCTCGGTGGATCCTACCCCTGTGCTGAATTTCGCCGACGCAGGGAAACTCGGCAGGGGCGCGCATCAGACCTATACATGGCTGACTAAAAAACTCGGCAATTTCAGAGAGAACGCAGAAAAGTTGATTTGTTACATAATTTAAACTCGGGTAGACTAGAATTTGGCCGCCCATTTTGCCGCCTTATCTACATAGGTTTTTTATGACCCAAACACCGCTCGAATGGCGCGATCTTGTCGTCGCAGAGTACGATAGTCTGGAAAATTTCAAGGACCGCGCGACGCTTGATCGCCGCCGCGAAGAAACACTACGCCGGCTCGACATGCTCCGCTACATGCTCTGGACGCTGAACGACGCGGAAGAGTGGGGCCAGAAAGTCGAAGGAGAAACCAGCCTCGTATTGCTAGAGTCCGAGATTTCTGAACTCGAAGATCTCCAAAGCCAGCTCGATCAGATCCTCCAAGGGCCCGGAAGCAGCAAAACCTGACCGTCCCATTAATCTCTGGCCATGCTCATAAGTGGTCGGTGATGGGTCCTTCCTGCACGAAGGCAACATTCGCCGAATATCCCAGAAAAGTAGGCTGTGCCGGAGAATGAGTATGTCTTCTTGGCTGAGTCCGATTCTGCGACATATCGATGGCTGGTTCGACCGACCGCTAGATTCGCCGGATATTCGGCGGATCTACCTACTTCAACCTCAGTCAATCGATCCGCCGCGGCTACAGTCGACGCCAGTTCGCAAGGGCCGTGCATCGGATCTCTCGCAATTTCCGTTGGGTCTGTGAACGCGACCAGATTTCATCCCGGCCCCGAAACCCTGAAGCAAGTTCGGCCACCTGCCTTGCGTACTTATCATTTGGTTCTGCGGCGCGCCATTGTGAACCGCGACCCTGCGCCGGGGCTGGTTCATCATTCCGATCGAGGATCGCAATACTGCTCCGTCGACTATCAGGCCGAGCTTCGAAAACGCGGCATCCTGATCTCGATGAGCGGCAAGGGGAACTGCTACGACAACTCGATGGTTTTACGTCGGGGCCGACAGTCCACTGGACTGTCTTCTATTCCCTCCTCACCTTCGTCAAGACCATCAAGTCGGAGCTGATCTGGCCGGTCGCCTGGCAGACCCGCCAGCAAGCCGAGAACGCCATCGCCAGATACATCGACGGGTTCTATAACCCCGTCAGGCGGCACTCATCGCTCGGCTTCCTAAGCCCCATCGCATTCGAGCGCAGGGCCCGCGAAGTGAGCTAAGCGCTCTCCACTAAAAACGGGCAAGTCCACTCTGACACAAGTCCCTCAACAGTTCTGCTTGCCTTTCCGGGGACAGAGGCATGTATGCGCTGACAGTCGTAGCGAGACTATCATGGCCTAAATTCTGCGACCATGCCTTGCGAGCCTCCATCGTGGTGCAAAGCCTGTCGCCAAGGAAGGCCAGCGTCTTGCGGATGCTGTGAGGGTTGAACTCTTCCAGCCCAACGGCTCGGAATGCCCCCTTGACTACCTTGCTCACGGTTTGGGCGTTGGAATATGGGGCACGGGTCAAACCGCCGCAACCGAACTTGCCACCCGTGACCACGACCGCTTGCTTGGGAAATACCGCATCGTCCGGTCCGTAGAGCAATTCCGTTCTCAAGAATTCAATCCATGCGGTGAAAGCTTCGCGATACATCGGATCGACCGGAAAGAACCAAGACACAAAAGACTTCGCACCCTTGGTTTTCACCTCGCGCCCGTCCTGGAAGATGGAGCCGGAAATCAAGTCGACATGCTTCAGCCGCAGCGACGCGATGGCGCCAGCACGCGCTCCGGTAAGCATGATCAGTGCGAACTTGGCCTTGTCGCGACGCTGGATTTCATTGTTTTCCGGCATATGGCGGAATGCATGGTTGCATTGCTCGATAGACGGATAGCGCGCCGGCCGCTGAGTATGGGCGGCGCGGGCGTCCTTCATCGAGTTGTTGAAGTAGGCCACGTCCGAGAGCGACACCCGAGACCGATAACCCGGCTGAGAAGACAGCCAGCGGATGAAGCCGCGAGCCTGGCGCAAGAGCGAGTCGCGCGTCGAGAGACTAATTGGCTTCCCGGTGCGAGCGTTCTTGCGGGTATCGAGGTACTTCTTAAACCGGGCCGCCCATTCGCGGTGAAACGCCTTGAATGGCTTATAGCCCACCGCCTCTTCCAGTTCCCGCAGGGCCGAGCGGACCTTGTCCAGCGACGCTTCATCGTAGCCTTCGGCATGCGTCAGATACTCTATGTAGTCGCGCTTGACTCGCTCGTTTTCCTCATTGAACTTTGGCACGGCTTGGGCCTCCTGCCCGAAGTTATGATTTAAGCGTGGTTTCGATGGTTCCTTTAGGCTGTCCGCCTGTCGTTGGTGCCAGCGTCGAGGAGGTCGGCCCATTTCGGGAGGTCGCGGCGCGAAATAATGCGGACGCAGATACCCTCGCAGGCGGAGCAGAAGCCTCTCAATTGCCCGTGCGCATCCGAGAGCCGTTGGTATTCCACCACACCTGCGACAGGCGTTCTCGGTTCCTTGCAGTGGAGGCAAAAGAACTCACCGTCCTGCAGCGGGCGTCGGCGTTTCTTGCGGAGTTGTTCGTGGAAACCCTTCAACGCCCAACCTAGGATCAAGGTGGGGCGCTTTTCGGTCATCGCAGGGAGCCCCTGCTTGATCCAAGCGCGGATCGTCTGCTCGGTCACCCTGACAACCTCTGCCGCTTCTTCGACCGTGTACGCCTTCAACGACTTGATCCGGACCGAGCTGACAGCGCGTGCCACTAGTGGCGCTCCCCGGCGCGCGGCTCAACGCGGTTCGCCTCCGCCCATGCGTTCAGGTCCGCGCCCCGGTACACGATCTTACGGCCCAGCTTATAGAAGGCGGGCCCTATACCCTTGTGCCGCCATTGTGCCAGTTTGGCGCGGTCGCCGATCAGATCCAGCTCGGGATCACCGAGGGTGTAGTTGCGGCGCTGCTCAAACAGATGTGTCATGCTATTGTTCTCCGTCAGTGTTTGACGGTCGTCTTCAAGCACGCTCGATGCCGATTGAGAAAATGCAGCGATCCGCCGAGAGAAAGGCCTTAGCTCTTGGGCCTTACCTGCATGCTTTCGACTAGATTATCTATGACAGCATCCCTGTTGCTTCTGGGCGACGGGAGGTCGAGCAGATCAGCAAGCGTGTCTTTCGGAGGGATTAGGTCGTTGTCTGTAAGCTGCTCTATCGCCCACTCGCAGGGCAGCCGCACGCCAGTCTGAATGTCCAGCGCGTCGAACGATGCCTTTACGGCCCGGGTGTAGTTTGTTGAAGGTTCACCCGTCTCACCTGACGATCCAACAGTCGGTCTGCTGCCAGTTTGCAACGCGTACAGTTTGGCAATGCGGAGTGCAATTGCGCGAGCGTAGTGATCGGGAGCGCGGTGTGGCAAACTCCAAAACTGTGCCTCCTGATCTCCAAGCTCCTTTGCGTGTGCCTCAAGTGCTTTAGTCAACTCCAACAGCACGAAAATACTAGGGACGAACCCACCCAAATCCGCAATATTTCTATGTATAAGACTCATACTATCTTTCGATTTTGCTCTGGGTGCGGACGCTCGTAGTTTCTGATCTACAACCGTCTGAAGAGACGCTAGGAGCGATTTTGTGTCAGGTGGATGGTCGCGATCCACAAGCCTTTCAGCAACCGCCCTCAATTGGGTTGCGCTAAATTCTACGGCTTCTTTTTCCCGCACGAACTCCCGCTTGCTGTCATGCATGTTCGCCTTTGAGATATCGAACGGCGGGTTCGGCTCAAATCCGTGGCCTCGCGGGCTGTGTCTCCCAAACGGTGCGAGCATCTCGTCAATAATCTCGTGCAGTCGTTCAACGAGGTCACGGAACGTGTCTGGGTTAGTGTCGGCGTTCATAAGGCAGCATGGGCGATGCCTTTATGCATTACAAGAATTTGTTCTCAGTTTGTTTCAGTTTCCGCATACTTGCAGAAAGGTGGGCGTCATAGAGCCTTTCGGCATTAAATTTCATGAGAAATAGAGAATGAGACTACCGTTCCATTCCCTCCAGTTACGAATTGCGACCATCGTTCCATCAGCGCACGGCGCTTTTCCAGCAGATCTGACCGCGCATATGCCTGTTCCACCTGTGATCCGATTCGGTGCGAAAGGCTCATTTCAGCAACCTCGCGCGGCGCGCTCGCCGCCTCGGCAGCCCAGTCCCGGAAGGTGGAGCGGAAGCCATGCACCGTCACGCCTTCGACTTTCATCCGGCGCAGCAGCATCAGCATCGACATGGGCGAGAGAGGCTTGTACCGCTTCTGCCCCTCGAATACGACCTCGGAGGACAAAGCCCGCAGCGGTTCGATGATTGCAAGCATCTCTCTGGTCAGCGGAACCCGATGCTCCTCGCCTCCCTTCATCCGGTCGGCGGGGCAGGTCCAGAGGCGCGCATCGACGTCTATCTCTTCCCATCGCATTCCCAAGACTTCGCCGGTGCGCGAGCCGGTCAGACAGGTAAACATCAACGCCTTTGCCGCCATCGCGTCGCGCGCTTGCAGATCCGCGAAGAATGCAGGTACGTCCCGCCAGTTCATCGCCTTGTGGTGTTTCGGCTTGGCCTTAACCTTCGGCAATACACCAGCATCGCGGATCGCCGTTACCGGGTTCTCGCTGTCGCGGAAGCCCTTCGACCGCGCCACGTCCAGCACAGTCTTGATGCGCTGCGCCAACCGCCGTGCTGTTTCGTGCTTCTCAGTCCAGATTGGCGAGAGACACATGAGCACTTCCGGCTGTCCGATGCTATCCACCGGCATCCGCCCAATCTTTGGAAAGGCATAGTCCCGCAAAGTGTTGATCCATTGCTGACCATGCTTGGCGTTCTTCCAAGTGGGCATTCGTTCGATATGAACCTGCTGCGCGACTTCCTCAAAGGTTGGGATGTGTTGCCGGCCATTGAAGCGCGGGTTCAGCCCCTGCTTCGCCAGCCGCCGATACTCCAAGGCTCGATCGCGCGCTTGGTTCAGCGTCACTACATCCGCCCCGCCCAGGCCAAAGTCCGTCCGCAGCGGAGCGCCTTTGCTATTCTTCTGGCCCTTGACCGTCACCCGCACGATCCAGCGCCGCGCTCCGGACGGATCGACGACGAGGTAAAGTCCGTTCCCATCCCCGTGCCGCCCCGGCCCGAGGTTGTCCACCAGCTTCCTTGTCAGCTTACCGCTCAGTGTCACGAGAGATACCACACTTCATACCACGCAAGGAACAGATACCAGAGGAATCGAAATGAAGCGAGCACAAGCGACAAGCGCCGTGCAACGCATTAAAGTAAGGGCATGAGGTCGCCCATGACGACTGCCTGACATCTGGGGAAAACGCAGGGTGGCGGAGAAGGAGGGATTCGAACCCCCGGAGGCTTGCACCTCAACGGTTTTCAAGACCGCCGCATTCGACCGCTCTGCCACTTCTCCGTGGGCGACAGGACTATCCCGCCGCGGGCGGGGAAGGCAAGACCGACCGCAACGCAACACGAAGGGACCGGATTGGGCCCGTCACAACCTTGCCACTTCCCAAAAGGCGCCGTCGCGGCTAGTCTGCTGCCACCCATGTTGCGTGCCCGCACTTGGGGAGAGCAGAACAAACGCGGCAAAGTTCGCGGGAAAAGGGGCAAGGTATGGCAAGGACGCGGACGGGGCGTATCGCTCTGATGCTGTGTAGCGCGGCGGCTTTGGCGGGCTGCAGCGAAAACAGCGACCTATTCAAGAAAACGACCCTCGGCGACGAAGCCGCGGTGACATCGGGCGTCGACACGCCCGGAACGACGAAACTGGTGGAACGCGACATCGAGGTTCCCGAGGTGTTTCAGGTTTCGGACAATGGCCTTTGGGACGGACGCCCGTCGCTGGGCGGCGTCTGGGTGGCACACCCCGACGTGACCGAACCCGAGCGCGTGATCATCCGCAACGGCGAGAACGGCAAATTCGTGATCGGCGCCCTGTTCAAACGCGAGCGCGAGAATCCCGGCCCGACCTTTCAGGTGTCGTCGGACGCAGCCGCTGCGCTTGGGATGCTGGCCGGTTCGCCCGGTGCGCTGAACGTCACCGCGCTGCGCCGCGAAGAAATTCCCGAAGCCGGACCGGCCGTGGCGCCGGAAACGGTTCAGGTCGCCAACCTCGAGACCCCCGAAGGGATCGAGACGACCACGCTGGACGACCCGACCGAGCTTGCAGATGCGGCGCTGACCGCGCTGGACACGCCCGCCGCGCCGTCGGTCACGCCCGAGATGGTGGCAAGCTCGGCGGTCGATACCGCGCCGACGCCGCGCCCTGTTCCCGGCGTGCTGACCAACGTCGAACCGACCTCGGCCCCGGTCAACGCGGCGCCGCCGGCGGCGACCTCGACCCTGTCCAAGCCGTATATCCAGATCGGCCTGTTCAGCGTTCAGGACAACGCCAACCGCAACGACACCGCGCTGCGCACCGCGGGCATCGCCTCGACGGTGAGGGAAGAGACCAGCAGCGGCAAGACCTATTGGCGCGTTCTCGCCGGGCCGGCAACGAACGGCTCGGAACGCGACGCTCTGCTGGCTAAGGTCAAGAAGCTCGGATATGCGGACGCATACTTCGTGAAGAACTAGCACGCCCAAAGAAAGGACCCTCAAGGCCCATGCGTTTTGCCCCTCTGCTCGCGACGCTCGCCCTGATCCTGATGACCGCCCTGCCCGTCCACGCGTTCGAAACGCGGGCACGGGCGGCCTGGGTCTATGACATGACCACCGAGACGGTGCTGATGTCGAAAGAGGCCGACCTGCCCTATCCGCCGGCCTCGATGTCCAAGCTGATGACGCTGAACATGCTGTTCGAGGCGCTGCGCGACGGTCGCGTGACGCTGGACACGCAGTTCCGCGTCTCGACCAAGGCGAAGAACATGGGCGGCTCGACCATGTTCCTGAACGAAACCGACCGTCCCACCGTGGAAGAGCTGATCAAGGGCATCATCGTCCTGTCCGGCAACGACGCCTGCGTCGTGGTGGCCGAGGGCCTCGCCGGGACCGAGGAAGCCTTTGCACGGATGATGAACGACCGCGCCCGCGCGCTTGGCATGTCGAACTCGACCTTCGCCAACGCCAGCGGCTGGCCCGCGCCGAACCAGCGCATGTCGATGCGTGACCTTGGCACGCTGGCCGCGCGCCTGATCTCGGAGTTCCCCGAGTACTACGGCTATTTCGGCATGACCGAGTTTCCGTTCGACGGCCGCGCCCCGCAGAACAGGTTCAACCGGAACCCGCTTCTGGCCCTCGGCATCGGCGCGGACGGCCTGAAAACGGGCCACACCGAGGAAGCCGGTTACGGCCTTGTCGGGTCCGCCATGCAGGGCAACCGGCGCATCGTCTTCGTGATCGCGGGTCTGAACACGGAAGACGAGCGCGCTGAGGAATCCGAGCGTATCGTGAACTGGGCCTTCCGCCAGTTCGTGCACAAGACCGTGGTGGAAGAAGGCAAGGTGCTGGCCTCGGCCCCCGTGTGGCTGGGCAACATCGATCAGGTGGGTCTTGCGGTGCCGCAGGACGTGGACCTGCTGATCCCGGCGCTGGTGCAGGGCAACATCGAGGGCGAGATCCGCTATCGCGGCCCGGTGCAGGCCCCGATCGAGCAGGGTCAGGAACTGGGCGAGCTGATCATCTCGCTGCCGGACATGCCGGAAACCCGCGTGCCGCTGGTGGCGGACCGCACCGTCGAGCGGGGCGGCTTCATGCCCCGCATCCGCACCGCCGCGCGCATTCTCCTGACCCGTTTCGCGGGTCAGGCCGCCGACCTGCTGTAAGCCTGCGTCAGGCCGTTGACCCCGTGCGGGTGGACGGCTACGCCGCTTTCATGACAGGACGTTTCATCACCTTCGAAGGCATCGACGGGTCGGGCAAGTCGACACAGGCCCGCCTGCTGGCCGACGCGCTGCGCGCCAAGGGGCACGACGCGGTGCTGACGCGCGAACCCGGCGGGTCCCCCGGCGCGGACGAGATCCGGCGGCTGGTGTTGGAAGGCGACCCGGACCGCTGGTCCGCCGAGACCGAGCTTTTGCTGTTCACCGCCGCCCGCCGCGATCATCTGGAACGGCTGATCGAACCGTCGCTGGCCGCCGGCAAGGTGGTGGTCTGCGACCGCTTCGCGGATTCCACGCGAATGTATCAGGGCCTGTCGCGGGGCGATCTGCGGGCCAAGGTCGACGCCCTGCACGACCTGATGATCGGGCGCGAGCCGGACCTGACGATCCTGATCGACATGGACCCCGCCACCGGCCTTGCCCGCGCCAAGGGGCGCAACGGGACCGAAGAACGGTTCGAGGACTTCGGTCTGGATCTTCAGGCCAAGATGCGCGCGGGGTTCCTTGCGCTGGCGAAGGAATTCGCCCCGCGTTTCCGGGTGATCGACGGCGACCGCCCGCCCGAGGCCGTCGCGGCGGAGGTCGAAGCCGTTGTCCTAAAGGCGCTGGCATGACCGACGCGGCGCCCGAAGCCGACCGCGCCCCCGGCGCCCCGCACCCGCGCCACACCGAGCGGCTGATCGGACAGGACGAGGCAGAGGCCGCGTTCCTCGACGCGTTCACCACCGGGCGGATGCATCACGCCTGGCTGATCACCGGCCCGCGCGGCGTGGGCAAGGCGACGCTGGCATGGCGGATCGCGCGGTTCCTGCTGGCGACGCCGCTCCAGCAGGAGGACGGCCTGTTCGGCGCCCCTCCGCCGCCCGAGACGCTGGATATCTCCGAAGACCACCCGGTCTCCCACCGCCTTGCTGCCCTGTCCGAGCCCGGCCTGTCGCTGGTGCGCCGCCCGTGGGACCCGAAGACCGAACGCCTGCGGCAGGAAATCACCGTCGAAGAGATCCGCCGCCTGAAGCGGTTCTTCGAATTGTCCGCCGCCGATGGCGGGCGCCGTGTGGTGATCGTGGATGCGGCGGATGAGATGAACGTCTCTGCCGCGAACGCCCTGCTGAAGGTGCTGGAGGAACCGCCCGCCAACACCACGCTTCTGTTGATCGCGCACCAGCCGTCGCGCCTTTTGCCGACCATCCTGTCGCGCTGCCGCCGCCTGCGGTGCCGCACGCTGGATGCCCCCGAGATCGCGCAGGCGCTGTCCCAAGCAGGTGTCGAGCCCGGCGAGGACGCAGACGCGCTTGCGGCGTTGGCGGAAGGGTCGGTCGGCACCGCGTTGCGCCTGCTGACGATGGACGGGCTGAAGCTTTACGGGGAACTGGTGCAGGTGCTGGGCGACCCCAACGCCCGCCCCCGCGCCTTGGCGCTGGCCGACGGCGCGACGGGCCGCACCAACGCCGACCGTTTCGCGCTGCTGCTGGACCTGTTCGATCTGTTCCTCGCACGGCTTGCCCGCGCCGGAATCTCTGGCCCGCCCCTGCCCGAGGCCGCCGAGGGCGAAGCCAGGTTGATGGCGCGGTTGTCGCCACACCCCCACGCGGCACGCCAGTGGGCCGACCTTGCGCAGTCGCTGGGCGCGCGGGCGCGGCATGGCCGGGCGGTCAACCTTGACCCTGCCGCGCTCATCCTTGATATGGTTCTCAAGGTTCACGAAACGGCGGCCAAGCTGCCCGCCTGACTCCCATCCGCCTTGCACGTTCACACTTCGACCGAAGACCGCTTTTCCATGCCCGCTGACATCCCGCAGATTACCGACAGCCATTGCCACCTCGACTTTCCGCAGTTCGAGGGCGAACACGACGCCCTCCTGGCGCGGGCCGCAGAGGCGGGCGTGACCCGCATGGTCACCATCTGCACGCGGCTGCGGCAGGAACCGCAGGTCCGCGCGCTGGCCGAGGCGCATGCGCCGGTGTTCTACGCCGCCGGCACCCACCCGATGAGCGCGGCGGAAGAGCCGCTGGCGACCGTCGACGAACTGGTGGCGCTGGCCGATCACCCGAAGTTCGTGGGCATCGGCGAAACCGGTCTCGATTACCACTACACGGCGGACTCGAAAGACATTCAGCAAGAGTCGCTGCGCATCCATATCGAGGCTTGCCGCCAAACCGGCCTGCCCCTGATCATCCATGCCCGCGACGCGGACGAGGACATGGCACGCATCCTGTCCGAGGAACACGCGGCCGGGGCCTATTCCTGCGTCATGCACTGCTTCTCGTCCGGCCGGCCGCTGGCCGAGGCCGCGCTGGGGCTTGGGTTCTACCTGTCGATGTCCGGCATCGCCGCCTTCCCCCGGTCAACCGAACTGCGCGAGATTTTCGCCGACGTGCCCGTAGACCGCGTGCTGGTCGAGACCGACAGCCCCTATCTTGCGCCGCCGCCCCATCGCGGCAAACGCAACGAGCCCGCCTTCTCGGCCCACACCGCCCGCGTGGGGGCCGAAGTGTACGGGCTGGACTATGCCGACTTCGCCGCCCGCACGCAGGCGAACTTCGAGCGCCTGTTCTCGCGCGTGGCCGCCTACGAGGCCGCCGCGTGAGCGCCGAGCTGCGGTTCACGATCCTCGGGTGCGGCTCGTCCGGCGGCGTCCCGCGTCTTGGCGGGCACTGGGGCCTGTGCGATCCCGACAATCCGAAAAACACGCGCCGCCGCTGTTCGATGCTGGTGGAACGCGAAACGCCCGAGGGCGTGACGCGCGTGCTGATCGACACCACGCCCGACATGCGGGCGCAGCTTCTGGACGCCGGTGTCGGCGCGCTGGATGCGGTGGTGTTCACGCACAGCCACGCGGACCATACCCACGGGCTGGATGACCTGCGGCAGGTGGTGTTCAACACCCGCCAGCGCCTGCAGGTCTGGGCCGACGGCGCGACGCAGGACGACCTGTATTCGCGCTTCGCCTATGCCTTCATCCAGCCGAAGACCTCGCCCTACCCGCCGATCCTTGAGATGAACACCATCGAGGGGCCGATCACCGTGACCGGTGCTGGCGGCGCGATCATCCTGACCCCGTTCGAGGTCAACCACGGTTCGATCGACGCGCTGGGGTTCCGGATCGGCGACCTCGCCTATCTGCCGGACGTGGCGCACATGTCGGACGAGGCATGGGAAGCGGTCACCGATCTCGACTGCTGGGTTCTCGACGCGCTGCGCCGCGATCCGCATCCGACCCATTCGCATCTGGCGCAATCGCTGGAATGGATCGAGCGCGCCGCGCCGAAACGGGCCGTCCTGACGAACATGCACCTCGACCTCGACTACGAGGCGGTGAAGGCCGAGACGCCCGACGACGTGACACCGGCCTATGACGGGATGGTGATCCGCTATGCGCTTTAGGCGCCGCGGTCTTCCGGTCGCAGGCGCCCCGATCACCGCTCTCAAGGGCGCACGCCCCTCCCCCGCTCTTTTCAAGGCCCAACAGTCATGCAAGCCCTCGTAGACGTCATCCTGCCCGTGTTCCTTGTCATCGGCGCGGGTTACCTCGTCGTGTGGCGCAAGATGTTCTCCGACGCGGCGGTGGACGGGCTGATGGGCTTTGCCCAGAACTTCGCTTTCCCGTGCCTGCTGTTCCGCGCCATCTCGCAGCTGAACCTTGACGAGGCCTTGTCGGTCTCGCTGTTCGCCAGCTTCTACACCGGCGCTTTCGCGGGCTTCGCGGCGGGTCTTCTGGGGGCGCGGCTGATCTTCCGGCGGCCGTGGCAGGACAGCATCGCCATCGGCTTCTGCGGCATGTTCTCGAACTCGCTTCTGCTGGGCGTGCCGATCACCGAACGCGCCTATGGCGCAGGTGCTCTGCAATCAAACTTCGCGATCATCTCGGTCCACGCTCCGATCCTGTACGGCATTGGCCTGACCATCATGGAACTGACCCGCGCCCAAGGCGCCGGGCCGCTTGCGAAGGCGAAGGCGATCCTGACGGCGGTGTTCCGCAACGGGCTGATCCTTGGCATCGCGCTGGGGTTCGTCGCGAACCTCACCAACCTGCCGGTGCCCGAGGTTGTCGGCGGCGCGCTTGATCTGGTCAGCCGGGCCGCCCTGCCCGCCGCGCTGTTCGCGCTTGGCGGCATCCTGTACCGCTATCGCCCCGAGGGCGACATGGCCACCATAACGATGGTCTGCCTGATCTCGCTGGTCCTGCATCCGCTGGTCACCTACACGCTGGGCAAGCTGACCGGGCTGACAACCGGGCAGCTGCGGTCCGCCGTGCTGACCGCGTCGATGGCGCCGGGCGTGAACACCTATATCTTCGCCAACATGTACGGCGTCGCCCGCCGCGTCGCGGCCTCGGCGCTGTTGATGGCGACGGCGCTGTCGATCGTGACGATCTGGATCTGGCTGGCGATCCTGCCATAGCAAAAGGCCCCGGACATCGCGATCCGGGGCCTTTCCTTATTCTGACGATAGCGCGCCGCGCCCGGATCAGCCGGGCGACATGCCCCGCATCCGCTCGGACCGGCGGCGCAGCAGTTCTACCGTGGTCAGCAGCAGGATCGAGATCCCCACAAGGATCGTCGCGACCGCAAGGATCGTCGGCGAGATCTGTTCCCGCAGGCCGGTGAACATCTGCCACGGCAGCGTCTTCTGCCCGACCGAGCCCACGAACAGCACCACCACGACCTCGTCGAACGAGGTGATGAAGGCGAATAGACCGCCCGAGATCACGCCCGGCAGGATCAGCGGCATCTGTACCTTGAAGAAGGTCGTCACCGGGTTGGCCCCCATGTTCGCCGCCGCCCGCGTCAGGCTGTCGTCGAAGCCGACCAGCGTCGCCGTCACGGTGATGATCACGAAGGGGATCCCCAGCGCCGCGTGCGCCAGCACGACGCCCACGTAGGTGCCCTGCAGACCGATCCGCGAGTAGAAGAAGTACATCCCCGCCGCCGAGATGATCAGCGGCACGATCATCGGCGAGATCAGGATCGCCATGATCGCCCGGCGGAACGGAACGTGCGGCTGGCTCAGGCCGATGGCCGCCAGCGTGCCCAGCGACACCGACAGCAGCGTGGCCGCAGGTGCGATCTGGACCGAGTTCCGCAGCGCCTGCTGCCAGTCCGGGTTGCTGAAGAAGTCACGGTAGTGCTTCAGCGAATAGGCTTCCGGATCCAGCGCCAGCATCCCCGGCGTGAAGGTGAAGAAGTTCTCGGCGTTGAACGACAGCGGCATCACCGTGAGGATCGGCGCGATCAGGAAGAAGAAGATCAGGCCGCAGATGAACTTGTAGGTGTTGTGCCACAGCGTCTCGCGCGGGGTGGAATAGATCGGCACCCCGTTCCGGTACTTGCCGGTGTGCAGCCAGTAAGCGAACCAGCCCAGCACGAAGCCGATGATCGCGCCCCCAAGAAGGCCGGACAGCCCCGCCAGAAGCAGCCCCACGACCGCGAAGATCGCGGCCGAGATCAGGGTGCCCGTGCGCTTATCCGGGACGAAGGTGCACAGCCCATAGGCCAGCGCCGCGCCGATCACCGCGCCGACCAGAAGGCCAAGGATGCCAGAGCCGTTGGCGATGCCGACGAACAGTCCGAAGAAGGCCGCCAGCGCCGCGACGAAGGGCACCGTGAAGGTGGTAAGCGGCGGGGTCTTGATAGGTTGTATAAGTGCCATGTCCGATTACCCCAGGCTCACGTTATCGATGCCGACGATCTTGTCGTAGACCCAGTACAGCACCAGCACGACCACCAGCAGGATGGTCCCCAGCGCGGCCGCAAGGCCCCAGTTCAGCGACGACGAGATGTGATAGGCGATCCGGTTACTGATGAAGGTACCCGTGGTGCCACCCACCAGTTCCGGCGTGATGTAGTAGCCGATCGCAAGGATGAACACGAGGATCGAGCCCGCGCCGATGCCGGGCACCGATTGCGGGAAATACACCCTCCAGAAGGCCGTCCACGGCGTCGCACCCAGCGACTTGGCCGCGCGGACATAGGACGGCGGAACCGTCTTCATCACCGAGTACAGCGGCAGGATCATGAACGGCAGCAGGATGTGCGTCATCGCGACGATGGTGCCGAACTGGTTGTTGATCATCACCAATCGGTTGTCGTCCGCCACAAGGCCGACCCAGACAAGGATGTCGTTGATGACCCCCTGTTGCTGCAGCAGGACCTTCCATGCTGACGTCCGCACCAGAAGCGAGGTCCAGAACGGCAGCAGCACAAGGATCATCAGCAGCGACGACACCCGCATCGGCAGGTTCGACAGCAGGTACGCCACCGGATAGCCCAGCAAGATGCACGACAGCATGATCGTCAGCGACATGATCATCGTGCGCTTGAACAGCAGCATATAGATCTGCTGGTCGTCAGGCTGCTGCTGCACCCCTTCCGGCGTCAGCTTCAGGTCAACCGAGGACAGGAAGTAGCCAGAGGTGTACTGCGGCGAAAACGTCTTGATCGTGGCCCAGACTTCCGGGCTGGCCCAGTCCGGGTCCAGTTCGGCGAAGAACGGGGCGTATTGCTGGTCGGGGAAGTCGGGAACGACCTCTTCCATCGCCGCCGCAAGCGCGTCGGCCCCGAACCCGTCATAGCCGGCCACCGCCTCGGCGGCGCCGTCGCGCGTCAGGTCCTTACCCAGCGCGGCGAAGACGGCTTCCCACGGTTCCTCTTCCGCGACGACGTCTTCGTCGACAAGGGCGGTGAAGGCTGCGAAGGCGGCATAGGCTTCTGCCGTGCGCGGCAGGACCTCGCTGATCGCGGCGTCGGGAACGAAACCGATGTCGCCGCCCATCGGGTCCTGCAACAGCGCCGAAAGGCGGCTGCGCTGTGCTTCGATCAGATCGACATTGCCCGGCGCGTCGCCGGTCGTGCCCATCATCTCGAACCAGAACCCGGCGTCTTCCCAGCGTTCGTCCAGATCTTCCAGCGGGTCCTGATAAACCTCGGCGAAATCGTCCAGACCGCGCCCCGAGGAGCGGAACAGCGACGACAGGCCAACCTGTTCATAGTTCAGGCGCGTGCCCAGACGCGTGTGGCGGCGGGCTTCGGCGGCAAGGAACAGATCGTAGTAAAGGGCTTCGTACACCGCTTCCGGCGGCTGCTCGTCGGACACCGCGTCCCAGTCCTGCAGGACCGACACCGTTTCCGGGATCGTGTTCTCGACGATCTGGTTCTCGACCGACCGGAACAGCATGTCGAGGATCGGCGCGATGAAGGTGACAAGCACGAAGATCAGCAGCGGCGCGATCAGCATCAGCGCCCGCAGCTTTTCGCGGCGAAGCGCGCGCATCAGCGACCGCTTCAGCGGTGTGCCGTCCGCGGCCAGCACCGGGCCCTTCTGGTCTACCGCGTCGGCTTCGCGCAGGGCGTTGTCGGGTGTCGGGCCAGTCTTGACGTCGGGCCCCGAGGTGGCATCGGTCATGCTCAGGTCCCTTCGACGACTAGGATCAGACTATCGGCGGACTTGCGGCGGATCTCGGCGACTTCTTGGTAGTCGGGATCGTTGTACGCCGCGAGCGCCTCTTCGTAGCTGGGGAACTCCATGACGACATGTCGGTCGCCGCAGGTGCCTTCGACCACTTCGTTGCGACCGCCGCGGACGATGAAATTGGCCCCCATCTTCTGCAGGATCGGCGTGTCGAGGCGCACGTACTCCGGGTACAGTTCCGGATCGGTCACCTTGATATGCGCAATGATATAGCCCTTGGGCATGATCGTGTGTTCCCCGTTGTCGTTTTTTGATTTTTGACTTTGGTTTTTGGGAAGCGGCCCAACGCTGGGCCGGGCCGCTCCGTTATCTTGTGACAGGGTGGCGCGCCCCGAAAGGAACGCGCCGGTCTGTCAATCTTACTGAGCGAGCCAGGCTTGGAACTTCGCGTCGATGTCGTCGCGATAGTCGGCCCAGAACTCGTAGTTGTAGACGAAGGTGTTGCCAGCGTTGGCTTCAGCCGTCGGCATGTGCGGCGCCATGTCGATCCCCAGTTCGGCGTGCTCGCCGACAAGCGGGCCGGACGAAACGCGGGCCGGGCCGTAGGAGATGTACGCAGCCTGATCGGCCAGACGCTGGGTGTCGGTGGCGAAGTACAGGAAATCCATCACGCGAGCGAGACGATCTTCCGGCAGACCTTCGGGGATGATCCAGCCGTCAAGGTCATAGACCTGAGCGTCCCACATCATCGCAACCGGCTGGTCCTGCTCTTCGATGACCGAGAACAGACGACCATTGTAGGTCGAACCGATGAAGACTTCGCCGTCAGCCAGAAGCTGGGGCGTGTCGGCGCCGGCGGACCACCAGACAACGCTGTCCTTGATGGTGTCGAGCTTGGCAAGCGCCTGATCCTGACCTTCCGGCGTGGCGAGCACGTCGTAGATCTCGTCCTTGGCGACGCCGTCGCAGAGAAGCGCCCATTCCATGTTGTTGATCGGACGGCGTTCCAGCGCGCGCTGGCCCGGATAGGTTTCCAGGTCAAACACGTCGCAGATTTCCGACGGCGCATCGACGCCTTCCGGCACCATGTCGGTGCGGTAGCCGAAGGTGGTCGAGTAAGCGATCTGCGGGATGAAGCAATCGCTGACGATCATGTCGCCAAAGTCATCCTCGGCCGAGGTGCCGTCAGGCGCCGGGGCAAGGATTTCGTCGTGGTCGACTTCCATCGCCAGACCTTCGTCGCACAGACGGATGGCGTCAGCCGCCACGACGTCGACGAGATCCCAGGTGATGTTGCCCGCTTCGTCCATTGCGCGCAGCTGAGCCACGGCTTCGTTCGAGCTTTCGTCCCAAACGATTTCGACTTCCGGGTTCGCTTCCATGTAGGGGTTGGCGTAGGCCTGAACTTGGCTGTTCTGGTAAGCACCGCCCCAGCTGACAAGCGTCATGCTGTCGGACATTTCCTGTGCAAACGCCATCGGCGCTGCCGCGACGGCGGCGCCGGTCATAAGCATCAGTGACTTGAGTTTCATACGAAATCTCTCCTGTTGTCGTTTTCCCGTATCTCCCTTTTCCATCCCCTTGGCCCCGGGCAGGCCGTGCATCGGGGGGAAACTCGATCAGGCGTCTAGCGCCCTGCAGTCCTGCGGACGCCACCCGATTTCCAGTATCTCGCCGGGCTTCAGCCGGCGCTGGTCGGGCGCGTTCCGGGTCTTGACGATGAAGTCGTCATTGCCCGCAACTCGCAGTTTGGTGCGATAGATGTCGCCCATGTAGATAAATTCCAGCACCTCGGCCTTCAGCGTATGCGCATCGGCGGCAAGGCGGTCCTTGTTGAACTCGACACGTTCGGGGCGGATCGAAACCAGCGTCCGGTCGCCCACGGCGTTCACGTTCACCGGCACGGTGTCGATCATCTCGCCGTTGTCCAGTTCCACCACAGCCTTGTCGGCAGTGATGCTTTTGACGGTGCCGTTCAGCGTATTGTTCTCGCCGATGAACTGCGCGACGAAGCTGTTCTGCGGTTCTTCGTACAGGACGTCCGGCGGATCCAGCTGCTGGATGCGACCGTCTTGAAACACCGCGACGCGGTCCGACATGGTCAGCGCCTCGGTCTGGTCGTGGGTCACGTAGACCACGGTGATCCCGAGGTTGTCGGCGATGTGCTTGATCTCGAACTGCATGTGCTCGCGCAGCTGTTTGTCAAGCGCGCCCAGCGGTTCGTCCATCAGCACTAGCTCGGCTTCGAACACCAGCGCGCGGGCCAGTGCGATCCGCTGCTGCTGACCACCCGAAAGCTGCGCCGGGCGGCGGCCGCCGAAGTCGCCCATCTGGACCATGTCCAGCGCGCGCTTGACCTTCTGCTCGCGCTCCGACTTGCCCATCTTGCGGACTTCCAGCGGGAAGGCGAGGTTCTCTGCCACCGTCATATGCGGGAACAGGGCGTAGTTCTGGAACACCATGCCGATGCCGCGCTTGTGCGGCGGGATGTTGTTGATCTCTTGCCCGCCAAGGCGAATTTCGCCGTGGGTGGCGGTCTCGAACCCGGCCAGCATCATAAGGCAGGTGGTCTTACCGGACCCGGACGGTCCGAGCATCGTCAGAAATTCGCCCCTCCCGATCGAGAGGTTGAGATCCTTCACGACGAGCGTTTCGCCATCGTAGCTTTTCTGCACCCGGTCGAATTCGACAAAGGCGTCATGGGCGGCGCTTCCGTCCAAGCCAGTTCTCCCTGTTGTTCCCGGTGCGTTGATCGCCCCGTTTTCGCTTTGCATCGTGGCGTTGATCGCCCTCGTTTCGCTCAGCATCCAAACAAATGTCTAAATGATGCGCAACCGGATCGCGGCACGACCAGCGACCTACCGTGGTGCATATCCGTCTTTTCGACGGGATTTGCGGCCCTCGGTGCGTATAGCTGGCTCGCGGTGAGGAAAAATCCACCGATTAGCGAACAAAAGGCGGGAAATTCAAAGTTCCTGACCCGCCGGAATGTCCAGAATGGCACGTTCGGCCAAGAAGGGATGAACCCGCAGCGCGTTGCGCACGGACAGCTGCGCCAGCGGCAGGCGACCCTGCTGGAAATAAATCATCCCCCGCCCCGCAAGGGCGCCGAAATGCCGCGGTTCGTGCTTCAGCACTTCCTCGACGTCGGCCAGCGCGCCTTCGTAGTCGCCGACAAGGAACCGGACGGTGGCCCGCTGGTTCCAGCCCTCGGCATAAGTGGGATAGGATTCCACCAGTATGTTCAGATGCTTAAGAGCCCCGGCATAGTCATAAGCCGACCGCCGGGACAGCGCCTCTTCCAGCACTTCCTGCGCGGCGTCGTCGGGGGCGGTCAGCCAGACATCCCAGATCCGCGGCACGATTGCTTGCGCTTCGGCGGGCGTGCCGGCGTTTGCCAGCGCGGCCAGAAGCGCCTCGTAACCCTCGTCCCCGCCTTGCTGCGCCGGGACAGCGACCGGGAATAGCGCCAGCATGGCGAGGACGGGGCCCAACAGGCGGATGCGGCACGTCATGGCTTATGGTCGGCCCTGAAACGCCGTTGCGTCAAGTGAAATGCTGTAACACCGCTGTCATCTGGCACTGGCCAAGGGTGCCGAAGGCGGCCAGTGTTAAGCAAACGGAGAACAACCCATGCATATCGCCCTGACCGGCGCGGCCTCGGGGATCGGGGCGGCCCTTGTGCGGCGCCTGAAAGCCGCCGGACACCGAATCACCGCTTTCGACATCGCAAAGCCCGAGGGCGTCGACCGCTGGCTTCCGGTGGACATGGCCGACACGGCCGCCGTGGCGCAGGCCGCCGATGCGGCAGAGGGTCCGTTCGACGCGCTGATCCTGAACGCTGGCCTGCCCCCGCGCGACGGAAACGCCGCGCAGTTGCTGGCGGTGAACGTGTTCGGCCTGATGGCCACCGCCACCGCGCTGGAACCCAAACTGGCGCCCGGCGCGTCCATCGTCGCCACCGCGTCGCGGGCGGGCGAACACTGGCGTGAGAACCTGCCGCAGGTGAAGGCGCTGATGGGGCTGCCCGGCCCCGACAGCCTGCCGGACTTCGTCGCCGCGAACCACATCGACCCGCTGCGCGCCTATTGCCTGTCGAAAGAGGCGGTCATCGTCTGGACCATCCGCCAGACCGAGCGGCTGCTGGCGAAGGGCCTGCGCGCGAACTGCGTCTGCCCCTCGGCGGTGGACACGCCGATCCTGTCGGACTTCAAAGCCGCCCTTGGAGAACGCGCCGCAGGGTCGCTTGCCCGCGTCGGCCGCGCCGGCACGGCGGACGAGATCGCCGCCGTTATCGCCTTCCTTGCCGGGCCGGACAGCGGCTGGATGCGCGGACAGGCGATTCCCGTGGATGGCGGCATCTCTGCGATGGTGCTGGCGGACGAGACCGATCTCGTCTGATCTTCCCATCCCCCGCAGAACAGTATACGACGGTATACATAGGGTGTGAGGGGCAGTGACGGCATGATCGACTTGTTCACGGGCGGACTGGATCCGCTGGTCGCGGCGCTGCTGCTGATTGTCAGCGCCTTCTCGTCCTTCATCACCGCGTCATTCGGCATCGGTGGCGGTGGGGTGATGCTGGCGGTGCTGGCGTCCCTTCTGCCCCCTGCGGCGATTATTCCGGTGCACGGCGTGGTGCAGCTGGGTTCGAACACCGGTCGCGCGGCCCTGTTCGTGCGCTACACCCAGTGGCAGGTCTTCTGGCCTTTCGTGATCGGGTCCATCATCGGCGTGCTGATCGGCGGCATGACCGTCGTGCAGCTGCATCCCGGCTGGCTTCAGATCGCGGTGGGCGTCTTCATCCTGTGGACGGTGGTCGGCAAACCGCCTGCCTTCCTGCGCAAATGGGGCGCGGTGTCGGGGGCGTTCTCTAGCTTTCTGTCGATGTTCATCGGCGGCACCGGCCCCTTCGTCGCGGCCTATGTCCGGGCGCAAGGCTATGACCGGCACGCCTATGTCGGAACCCACGCCACGCTGATGACCGTGCAGCACGGGCTGAAGGTACTGATGTTCGGCTTCCTTGGCTTCGCCTTTTCGGAATGGGCGCTGTTCATTCTTGCGCTGGTGCTGGCGGGGTTCGTCGGAACGTGGATCGGCAAGCACATGCTGGCCCGCATCAACGAGGCGCTGTTCAAAAAGGTCCTGAACGCGATCCTTGTCCTGCTGTCGCTGCGTCTGGTCTGGGCCGGTGCGATGCGGCTGTGGGGCTAGGCTCGCCTAGCCTTCCAGCAGGGCGCGCGCCGCGCCACGCGCCTCTTCGGTGATCGTATCGCCGGCCAGCATCCGTGCGATCTCGTCCACGCGGCCAGTGCCTTCCAGCGGCGTGACCTGCGACAGGGTCGCGCCCTTCGACACGCGCTTGGCCACCTGCCAGTGATGCGCCCCGCGCGCCGCCACTTGCGGCGAGTGGGTCACCACCAGCACCTGCCCCTTGTGCGCAAGGCTTTCCAGCCGCCGCCCGACGGCGTCCGCAGTCGCACCGCCGACGCCACGGTCGATCTCGTCGAAGATCAGCGTAATGCCGCTGTCGGTGCCGGTCAGGCAGACCTTGAGCGCCAGCAAGAAGCGGCTGAGTTCGCCGCCCGAGGCGATCTTGTTCAGCGGCCCTGACGGCGCGCCCGGGTTGGTGGCCACGGTGAAGGCCACGGCGTCACGCCCTTCGGGGCCCGGATCGGCGTCGTCGAGTTCGGTCGCGAAGACGGCGCGTTCCATCTTCAGCGGGGCCAGTTCCTTCGCCATCGCGCGGTCCAGCTTTCCCGCCGCCTTTCGGCGCAGGTCGGACAGCTTGGCGGCTTCGCTGTCATAGGCGGCTTCCGCCGTGGCAAGTGCGGCCTGCAACGACTTGAGATCCGCCGCACCGCTGTCCAGCGCCGCAAGCTGCGTCCGCAGCCGTTCCGCGAAGTCGCCAAGCTCGTCCGGCGCGACACCGTGCTTGCGGGCAAGCCCGCGGATCGCGAACAGGCGTTCTTCCACGCGTTCCAACTCGCCCGGGTCGACCTCCATCGATTCCAGCGCGTCGGCCACGGCCTGTTCGGCCTCTCCGAGTTCGGTCAGCGCACGGGCAAGCGCGGTCAGCGGCGCGTCCAGCCGGCCCTCGGCCTGATCGGCTGCGCCGTCCAGCCACCGGATCGCGTCCGAGATCATGCCCTCGGCGCCATCGTATCCCAGCGCGGCATGGGCGCGCGACACGTCCTCGCGGATGCGGCCGGCGGCCTGCATCAGGCGGCGGCGGTCATCCAGCTGGGCCTCTTCCCCCGGCTGCGGATCAAGCGCGTCCAGTTCCGTGGTGGCGTGGCGCAGGAAGTCCTCTTCCTCGCGGATTGCCGCCAGCCCCGCCTCGGCCTGCTCCAGCGCCTTGCGGGCCGCGCCCACGGCGCGCCACGCCGCGCGGGTCGACGACAGCAGGGCCCCCGCCCCGGCATAGTCGTCCAGCAACAGCCGATGGCCGCGCGTGTTCAGCAGCCCGCGATCGTCCTGTTGGCCGTGCAGTTCCACCAAGGTGTCCGACAGCCGCCGCAGGATATCGCCCGACGTGCGGCGATCGTTCACGAACGCGGTCTTGCGCCCGTCGGCGGTGTTGACCCGGCGCAGGATCAGTTCCTCGGTCTCGGGAAAGCCCGCCTCGGCCAGAACCGCATGGGCCGGGTGGCCTTCGCGCAGGTCGAAGACGGCGGTGACCTCGCCCTGCTCGGCGCCGGTGCGGACCAGTTCCGCCCTGCCCCGCCACCCCAGCACGAAGCCAAGGCTGTCGAGAAGGATCGACTTACCTGCCCCGGTTTCACCGGTCAGCACGTTGAGGCCGGGCTGGAAGTCAAGTTCCAGCCGGTCGATGATCAGGATGTCCCGGATGTCGAGACTGCGCAGCATGGCGCTATCGAAGCCCCCCGCAGGAGGCCACGACGCGACAAGTCAGCCCGACGGCAACGCAGCGTGTCAGAGCCATTCGCCCCGCACCATCTGCCGATAGATCTGCGCCAGCCAGTTGTCGCCCGCCAGTTCAAGCCGCAGGCCCTTGCCGGTCAGCAGCGTGTAGGCGTCGTCGTACCATTCGGTCGACTGGTAGTTGTAGCCCAGGATCGCACCCGCCGTCTGCGCCTCGCTGTACAGACCAAGCGCCACGTAAGCCTCGACAAGGCGATACAGCGCCTCGGGGGTATGGGTCGTGGTCTGGAACTGCTCGACCACCGCGCGGAACCGGCTGATCGACGCGGTATAATGCTTGCGGCGGTGATAGTAGCGGCCGATCTCCATCTCTTTCGCGGCGAGGTGGTTGAAGGCAAGGTCGAACTTCAGGATCGCAGAGTCCGCGTACTGGCTGTCGGGATACGTCTCGATCACAACGCGAAGCGCCTGCAAAGCCTGGAACGTCAGGCCTTGGTCGCGGCCGACCTCGTCGATCTGGTCGTAATAGCTCAGCGCCAGCAGGTACTGCGCATAGGCCGCGTCCTCGTCCGCCGGGTAGAACTCAAGGTACCGCTGCGCGGCGGCGCGGGTTTCCTCGTATTTCTTGTCCTGATGCCAAGCGTAGGCCTGCATGATCAGGGCCCGCTTCGCGAGCGCGGAATACGGGTACAGGCGCTCGATCTCCGAGAACAGCTGCGCCGCGTCGTCGGCGCGATTCACTTCAAGCTGGTACTCGGCATTCTGATAGATCTGTTCGGCGCTTTGATCCTCGATCGGGGTACGATCACGACCACCCCCGCACGAAGCCACCAAGGCCAGTGCCAGGATCGAAACGATTGCACCCTTTCGCGTCGCCCGAAGCTTCATGGAGTTGCCTTACCCTATCCGCTCTTATTCGGCCCGCCGCGGCCGGACGGCCCTGTTGCGCGTTGGTCTAGCACAGAAATGCCGGGAGCCAACAGCCCTTTCGGCGGCGCGGGACAGACCCGGACGGGCGGCGATGAACCGCCCGTTTCAGACCGTGTCTCAGGCCGCGTGGGCCAGCGCGGCAAGATCGCCGCGCGTCACGCCCGCGCCGGGAAGGCGCGCGACCGTGTCGGCGTCGCACAGGACGACGCGATAGGCCATCGGGTCCGCGAACAGCGCCCGCAGCAGCTGGTTCGTCAGCGCATGGCCGGCCCGAATGCCGGTATAGCGGCCAAGGATCGGGCAGCTGGCCAGTGCAAGGTCGCCAAGAGCGTCCAGCATCTTGTGGCGGACCGGTTCGTCCGTGTGGCGCAGACCGCCCGGCGACAGAACGTGGTCACCGTCGAAAACAACCGCGTTCTCACCCGGCACGCCGCCAAGGGCCAGACCGTTGGCTTGCATAGTTTCAACATCTGCACGGCGGCAGAAGGTGCGGCTGTCGCAGAGTTCATGCAGAAATGCGCCATTCGCCATGTGCAGGCGCTTTTCCTGATGACCGATGGCGGCATCCACGAAATCGATGCTGAATTCGATCTCCAGCGAATCTGCGGGCTCAAGGCGCGCGGTGGCTTCGCCGTTGCGAACCTCGACCGGCTTCAGCACCCGGATCGCACGCAGCGGCGCGCGCAGGCGGCGGATGCCCTTGGACAGGATGCCCTGCACAAACGGGGCAGAGCTGCCGTCGAGGATCGGAACCTCGGGGCCGTCGATCTCGATCATGGCGTTGTGCACGCCGCAACCGGCCAGCGCGGCCATCAGGTGCTCTACCGTCGAGACAGAGACGCCTTCATGATTGAACAAACGCGTGCACAGCGGCACGGCCTCGACCGCATCCCAGCGGGCGGGGACCAGCGCGTCCTTGTCGGTCACGTCCACCCGGCGGAACCAGATCCCCGTCTCGGCAGAGGCCGGCAGGATCGTCACGCGGGCGGGGGCGCCGCCATGAAGACCGACGCCTGTGAAGGTCACGGCGTTCTTGATTGTCGTTTGCACTGTATGCCTCACACCAATCCGAGAAGAAGGTTCCCGGCAAGCATCAGTTAAGGAACGTAAAACTTCACTACAATTCACTCTTTGCAACGCTCTGAAACATGCGATTCGCACGTAAGCGAAAATATGCGCAATGTGCAAATTCAAGCCATCAAATCATTGATTTAAAATAAGAAAAGACCGGGCGATGCCGGTCTTTTCAGGGTCGTTTATGTGACCGCTATCAGTTGGCTTGGCGCCGCAGGAAGGCCGGAATCTCGATCCGTTCCTGTTCCGGATCCAGCTCCATCTCTTCTTCCGGGGCCGTCACCGGCGGCTGCCGGCGCACCGACGGCTGCGGTTTCGCGGCCGTTGCGGCCTCGCCCGAATGGCCGGTCATGCGGCCGATCAGCGAGTTGATGCCAAAGCGCGGCTTCTCTGTCGGCTGCTCTGCGGCGGCCGGTTGCTGTGCGACGACCGCCTGAGGACGCGCCCGCGGGCTGTTCTTCACGGCGTTCTGCAGACGGGTCAGCATCTCGGGCGACGGCGCACTGGATTTGGGTGCGACGAAAGTCTCGGGCTGCGGATCGTCGAAGTACTGTTCGTCCTCGACAGCGGCCGGAGCGGCAGCGACGGGTTCCGGCTGATACGCCGGCGGCGGTAGATCGTCACCGTCGTCGAACAGGCTCGCGGTGTCGTTCTTGGCGGCCTTCGTCTCCATCCCCTTGAAGGACGGCTGCTCGGGCTCGAACGATGCGACCTTCGGCTCGGACGCGGCGGCCGGGACGTGCTGGTCCGCAGCCGCTATCTTCTGGGCCTGAGGAAACCCGGCCTCGAACTTTTCGTCGACCTCCTCTGGCGTAGCGAGCGGCTCGGACAGGCGGCGGCGCGGAACCGGGATGTCGGCGACATTCTCGGACGCGTCGATGCCAGTGGCCACGACGGAGACGCGCATACGGCCTTCCATCTGGTCTTCCAGCGTCGAGCCGACGATGATGTTGGCCTCGGCGTCCACTTCCTCGCGGATACGGTTCGCGGCTTCGTCGAGTTCGAACAGGGTCAGGTCGTGACCGCCGGTGATGTTGATCAGCACACCACGCGCACCGCGCAGCGAGATCTCGTCCAGCAGCGGGTTCGCGATGGCCTTCTCGGCGGCCTGGATCGCGCGATCCTCGCCTTCCGCTTCGCCGGTGCCCATCATCGCCTTGCCCATTTCGTCCATCACGGCACGAACGTCGGCAAAGTCGAGGTTGATGAGGCCCGGACGGACCATCAGGTCGGTGACGCCTTTGACGCCTTGGTACAGGACGTCGTCCGCCATCGAGAACGCTTCGGTGAAGGTCGTCTTCTCGTTGGCAAGGCGGAACAGGTTCTGGTTCGGGATGATGATCAGCGTGTCGACCATCTTCTGCAGATTTTCCACGCCGTCCTCGGCCTGGCGCATCCGCTTCGCACCTTCGAACTGGAAGGGCTTGGTCACGACGCCGACGGTCAGAACGCCCAGCTCGCGTGCCGCCTGTGCGATGATCGGCGCAGCACCCGTCCCGGTGCCGCCGCCCATGCCGGCGGTGATGAAGCACATGTGCGCCCCGGCGAGGTGATCGACGATCTCCTCGATGGTCTCTTCCGCCGCAGCAGCGCCAACGGACGGACGCGCACCGGCGCCCAGACCTTCGGTCACTTTCACGCCAATCTGGACCCGCGAGGCAGCGCGGCTTTGGGAAAGCGCTTGAGCGTCGGTGTTCGCAACAACGAATTCGACGCCCTCAAGCTCTTTCTCGATCATGTTGTTGACGGCGTTCCCACCGGCGCCGCCGACACCGAAGACCGTAATACGCGGCTTCAGGTCTTCACGTTCGGGCATCTGCAAATTCAAAGTCATCCTCTTTCCGCCTGCTCTATGTCCGCCCGGGTATGGCCCAGGTCCGCCTCGGTTGACATTGACCATACCGACTCAGCGACGGAAGGTCACGAGAAAAACAAAATTCGCCACAAAATATCGAAGTCATTTCATGGCCAGCGGCGGGATATGGTCAGCGCAACGACATCTTGTGTTTACCAATTGTCCTTGAACCATTTCACCGCACGCCGCAGCGATCTGGCGGGGTACCGTTCAGCCGGCATTTCGAAGTCCCACCACTCGTCCTGCGGGTGCGCGGCGAAAAGCGCCAGCCCCACACACGACGCGAAAGCTGCACCGGTTGCGGCCTGAGGTAAACCCTGAACTCGCAGCGGCTGTCCGATGCGCACTTGATTGCCGAGGATCTTGGGCGCAAGGCCGTCAAGGCCGGGAATCTGCGAGGCTCCGCCGGTCAACACGATCTGTTGACTGGGTAGATGTTCGAATCCTGCTGCATCCAGCCGTTCGCGGACTTCCTCCAGAATCTCCTCGACGCGGGGGCGCATGATGCCGATCAGCTCGGCACGGCTGACCGTGCGGCGGTCGTGTTCCCAGTCGCCGGTGTCGCCGCCGATCTCGATCCGCTCGCGGTCGTCCATGCCGGTGGCCACCACCCCGCCGAACACGGTTTTGATCCGCTCGGCCGTGGCCAGCGAGACTTGCAGGCCCTTCGAGATGTCCGAAGTCACATGCTCGCCGCCCAGACGGACGCTGTCGGCATAGATCATGTGCTTCTTCATGAAGATCGAGATGCCGGTTGATCCGCCGCCCATATCGACACAGGCGGCGCCCAACTCCTGTTCATCCTCGACCAGCGACGAGATGCCCGAGGTGTAGGCCGAGTTTGCGATCCCGGCGAGTTCCATGTCGCACCGCTTGATGCAGTACAGCAGGTTCTGCACCGCGTCGCCGTCGATGGTCATCATGTGCATGTCGCAGGCCAGACGGTTGCCGATCTGGCCGCGCGGATCGCCAAGGCCGGACCGATGGTCCAGCGCGAAGTTCACCGGCTGGGCGTGCAGGACGTGCCGCCCCTCGCCATAGTCGGGCACGTCGCAGGACGCGAGGACGCGGGCGACGTCTTGTTCCGTCACGCTGCTTTCGTGCAGTTCGATGAACCCGGCAAGGCCATAGCTGCGCGGGTTGGCGCCGGACAGACAGGCGATGACATGGTCGACGCGGACGCCGGCCATCTTCTGCGCCGCCTGTACGGCGGTGCGGATTGCACGCTCGGTCTCGTTCATCGCCGAGACCTCGCCGAAGCGAACGCCGCGCGACCGGGTCGTTGCCGCGCCGATCACGCGGAAGGCGCTTTGCCCCGCCAGCGAGCCGACGCCATCGCTTTCGCGGTACTGCTCGGGTCCGTCGAACCGCAGCACGAGGCAGGCGATCTTGGACGTCCCGATGTCCAGGATCGCGATCACCCCCCGTTGCAACGCGGCCTTGCGCATGGCCCGCATCGCGCGCTGGGATTCGTAGAAGTCCGTCATTGCAGTATGTCTCCCAGTTCGATGCCCTTGATCATATGAAGGTTCGCCACCGCGTCGGGCCGCATCCGCAGCGTCGCCCGGTTCGGGTTGCGCATGTCCACGACCGACAGGTCGCGTTCCAGCAGGTCCTGCGCCTCGTGCAGCGCCATGACGCGTTCCAGCGCGATGACGGGCTCATCCTCGGGCAGCATGATCTTCTGCCCACGGTCCAGAACGATGTCCCACCGGCGCTCGCCGACACGGACGATGCCGCGCAGGCGGTCCGCGATCGGCGCGGCGGCCGCGTGCAGTTTCAGAGCCTCGGGAACCTCGGTATCCGCGCCGATCCCGGCGATCAGCGGCAGGTCGCTGCGGCGTCCACGCTCTTCAAGCGCGGCCACGCGGCGCCCCTGCCCGTCCAAAAGCTCCAGCAGTCCCGGCGCGCGCCAGACGACAGAGGGAAGGCGTTCGGTGACAGCGAGTTCCAACACACCGCCGGGCTTCACCCGCAGGTTGGCGTGCGCGACGGCATCCAGCTGTTCGACGACCTTCTGCATCGCGACAAGGTCGATGTCGAAAGAGCTGATTGGGAAATCCATCGGCAGGATTTCCTTGATGTCGGCGGTCAGTTCCTCGGACGCGTTCTCGATGGTCATCTCGGTGACCATGAACTCGGGACGCTCGGCCACGGTGCGACGGATCTCGGCGATCATGTCGGTCAGGGCCGTGCGGTTTTCCGGCTGCATGAACACGTACAGCAGCGCCAGCGCGGACACCGCCAGCGGCAACCCCACGCGCAGCAGGCGCGGGACATAGGGCGTCAGCCACAGCCGGTGCATCCGATAGGCCCAGCGGGACGGCGCCGGATCCCGGCGGGGGGTACGATGATCTACCTGTTGCATGAGGCGTCCTCGACGATCCAGCGGCAGAACGGGCCGAACGGCATCCCGCAGACGGCGGCCTGCTCGGGTGCCAGCGACGTCGGCGTCATGCCGGGCTGCGTGTTGGTTTCCAGCAGGACCAGCCCGTCGAGCCCCCTGCTGTCGTCCCAGCGGAAATCGGTGCGGCTGATGCCACGACATCCAAGAATGCGGTGCGCGGTCAGCGCGTGGGCCATGCAGGCGTCGAACACGTCCTGCGGGATGTTGGCTGGCACCTCGTGGCGCGAACCGCCGTCCTTGTACTTGGCGTCGTAGTCGTACCAGCCGTCGGTCAGGATGTCGGTGACCGTTATGGCGCGGTCGCCCATCACCATCGTCGTCAGTTCGCGTCCGGGCACGTAGGTCTCGACCATCACCGTGTCCGGCATGGCGTCGTCCAGCTGCGGTGGGCCGTTCGACCCCTCGTTCACAAGATAGACGCCGACGCTGGACCCCTCGTTATAGGGCTTCACCACATAGGGCGGCTCCATCACGTGACGGGCGCGGACCTCGTCTCGCGTGGCCAGCACGCTGTCGACGACAGGCAGACCGGCGGCGCGATAGGCGGCCTTCGTCTTGTCCTTGTCCATCGCAAGCGCCGACGCCAAAACGCCGGAATGGGTGTAGGGAATTTGCAGCCATTCAAGGATGCCCTGAACGCAGCCATCTTCACCGTACCGGCCATGCAGCGCGTTGAAGGCGACGTCGGGCTTCACTTCGGCAAGGCGCACGGCAAGGTCCGGCCCGGCGTCGATCTCGACAACCTCGAACCCTTCCCCCCTAAGAGCTGCGGCGCATTCACGCCCGGATGACAAGGACACCTCGCGCTCGGCCGAGAGTCCGCCCATCAATACCGCAACCTTGGGGGATGCCCTGCCCGACATACCCAACGCCTCTGCCTCTGTGTTTCGTGCCGGGCCTTATTATTGGTGACCCGTGCGACCGCTCATTATCTGGGAACGGGTTCTCCGACCCGTATGACTTCCCATACTAACGAAATCCCGCGCGTTTGGAATACCTTTTCTCGAACCATTTCACCGAGTTCTTCCAGCTCGGCCGCCGTCGCACCGTCGGCGTTGGTCAGGAAATTCGGATGCTTCTCGGACATCTGCGCCCCACCGTGGCGGAAGCCCCGAAAACCGGCTTCTTCGATGATTTTCCACGACTTCAACTCGTGCGTGTCATCGGCCCGCCCGGTCGAGCTGAACCCCGCAGGGTTGCGGAACGTCGACCCCGCCGTGCGGTCCTTCGACGGCTGGCTTGCGTCGCGGCGCGCCAGCTGTTCCGCCATCGTCGCCTCAAGCTCTGCCGGATCGCCCTTCGGCGCGCGGAAGGTGGCGGAAGTCACGACCATCCCGTCCGGCAGATCCGTTTGGCGATAGGCAAAGTTCAGGTCCGCCGCCGTCAGCGTGACCGCCTCCCCTGCCCGAGTGACAGCCGTGGCGTGCTCGAACACGTCCGCCGTGTAGGTGCCATAGCAGCCAGCGTTCATCCGAACCGCGCCGCCGATCGATCCGGGAATGGTGCGCAAGAAGGTCAGGTCCAGCCCCGCCGCCGCCGCCTTTCGCGCGACATGCGCATCCAACGCCGCAGCACCGGCCGTGACCCGGTCGCCGTCGATCTCGATCCCGTTGAAGCCCCGCCCAAGCCGCACCACCACGGCCCGGATGCCGCCGTCGCGCACGATCAGGTTGGACCCGACGCCCATCGGGAACACCGGGATCGAAGGATCCAGCGCCTTGAGGAACGACTGCAGGTCCTCCGTATCCGCTGGCTGGAACAGCCAGTCCGCCGGGCCGCCGACGCGCAGCCACGTCAGGGAAGACAGGTCACGATCGGGGGTCAGGGTCCCCCGCACTTCGGGCAGTTCGGTCATGTTAGTCAGGATGTCCGCCAATTCGTTTCAGCCACCGGACAAGATACAGCACCGGCCAGCGCAGCATCGACACTCCGGCCGCGAGGAAGATCAACGCGAACCACGGCCCGTTCTCGAAATACAGCCAGATCAGGATCGGAATGCCCGACGCGAGCAGCACGAAAGCCGCGGGCCAGTGGCTGCGGCGCGACGGGATCATCGCCGCGAAATTCGCCGCGATGCACCACAGGCAGGCCAGCACGAAGGGGATCGTCATGACGCGCCCCCAAGCTTGCGGGCCAGATGGATCAACGGGCGGCGGAACAGCGACAGGACGGCGAAGACGCCGAACAGCGTCGGCAGCAGCCCGTGGGCGACGCCGATCCAGTACAGCAGCGGCGGCGCCGACAGCAGCAGTGCCAGCCCCGGCGCCATTTGCAGCCGCATCGGCAGAAGCGCAGTAAGAGAGGCCGCCACGACCCAAAGACACGCAAGAAGCAGTGGCAGACTCATCGCACGCCCCTTCAGTCCGCCAGCCGGGCCGGAAGCCCGTTGGCCCATGCGCTGATGGTGCCGGCGCCAAGGCAGACGACGATGTCGCCCGGCCCGGCATTGGCGCGGACCAGCGCCTCTAGGTCGTCCTCGGTCGAGATGGCATTCGCGTTGCGGTGCCCTGCCCGCACAAGACCTGCGACAAGATCCTCGCGGCTGGCGCCGGGAATGGGATCTTCGCCAGCGGCATAGACCTCGGCGATGCCGACAACGTCCGCGTCATTGAAACAGGCGCAGAATTCCTTGAACAGGCTCGACAGGCGCGTGTAGCGGTGCGGCTGGTGCACCGCGATCACCTTGCCCGACGACGCTTGCCGCGCGGCCTTCAGCACGGCGGCAATCTCGGTCGGGTGGTGGCCATAGTCGTCGATGATCGTCACACCGCCAACTTCGCCGACCTTGGTGAACCGGCGATTTACGCCCTTGAACCCGGCCAGCGCCTCGCGGATTTTCTCACGCGGGATGCCAAGGTGGCGGGACACGGCAACAGCGGCCAGCGCGTTGGAAACGTTGTGGTTTCCAGGCATAGGCAGGGTACAGCCCTCGATCGTCTTGTCCTCGGCGGCCAGCCGGATGTCGAAATGCGCCACCCCGCCCTCGTACCGAAGATTGTCGGCGCGCACGTCGGCCTGCGCGTTGAACCCGAAGGTCACGACGCGGCGGTCGGTCACTTTGCTGACCAGCGTCTGCACGTCCGCATCATCGGTGCAGCAGACGGCCAGCCCGTAGAACGGAATGTTCTCGACGAAGTCGAGGAAGCCTTGGTGCAGCGCCTCTTCGGTGCCCCAGTGCTCCATGTGCTCGGGGTCGATGTTCGTCACGATGGCGATCGTCGCAGGCAGACGGTTGAAGGTGCCGTCGCTTTCGTCCGCCTCGACCACCATCCAGTCGCCGGTGCCGACACGGGCGTTCGATCCGTAGGCGTGGATGATGCCGCCGTTGATCACGGTGGGGTCGATGCCGCCCTGATCCAGCAGCGTCGCGACCAGTGTGGTGGTCGTGGTTTTGCCGTGCGTGCCGGCGACCGCGACGTTGGACTTCAGGCGCATCAACTCGGCCAGCATCTCGGCGCGGCGCACCACCGGCATCCCGCGCGCACGGGCGGCGTCAAGTTCGGGGTTGCCCGGCTTGATCGCGGACGAGATCACGACGACCTCGGCCTCTTCAAGGTTCTCGGCGGTCTGGCCCACGAAGATCTTCGCGCCCATCCCGGCCAGACGGTCGGTGATCTTCGACGCTTTCAGGTCGGACCCCTGCACCAGATAACCGTGGTTCAGCAGAACCTCGGCAATCCCGGACATGCCGATGCCGCCGATCCCCACGAAGTGGATCGGCCCCATCTCTGTCGGCAGCTTGGTCGCCGCGTTCGTGCCAGCCATGCGAAATCTTTCCCAGCGCTCGAAAGTCATGCCCGTCTATCGCCTCTCTGCCAAGTGTTCCACCAGAGCCGCCAGACTGTCTGTCGCGTCCGGTCGGCCGACGGTCAGTGCCGCGTTCGCCATCTCGGACGCGGCGCGGGGGTTCGTCAGGACTGCGGCCATATGCTCTGAAAGCGTATCGGCGTCCAGCTTCGATTCGGGGATCATCACCGCAGCGTCGGCGGAAACGAGCCCGCGCGCGTTGGCGGTCTGCTCGTCCCGGATCGCCGCCGCCAGCGGCACAAGGATCGAGGGACGGCCGATGATCGACAGGTCCGCAACGGTCGATGCGCCGGAGCGGGCGACGACAAGCTGCGCCTCGGACATGCGGTTCGGGACGTCGGTGAAAAAGGTTTGCACGTCCGCCTTGATGCCGTGTTCGGCATAGAAGGCGTTCACGCGATCCTCATCCTCGGCGCGGGCCTGATGCGACACGCGAACGTGACGGCGGATCTCGTCGGGCAGCTTCGCGACGGCCTCTGGCACCACGTCCGACAGGATGCGCGCACCTTGGCTGCCGCCCAGCACCAGAACCTGCATCGGGTAATCGCCCGGGGCGATGTAAGGCGCCGCGTGCCGCTCTGCGATCGCGCCACGCACCGGGTTGCCGGTGTGATAGCCTTCGATCCCTTCAGGCAGCTGCGTCGGCCACGTTCCGCATGCGACGGCATCGACGCGCTTTGCGAACAGCTGGTTCACACGGCCAAGCACACCGTTCTGTTCGTGGATCATGCGGGGCAGCTTCAGCAGCGTCGCCGCCGCCAGCGCCGGGATCGACGGATAGCCGCCAAAGCCGACCACCACGGCGGGCTTCAGTCGACGGAAGTCCATGACCGCCTTCATCACGCCGCCCGTGATGCGGAATGGCACGACCAGCTTCGCGGCGGCACCGCCGCGGGCGAAGGTGGCAGAGGCGACCTGTTCGATCACGACGTCTGACGGGAAACCGCCGGTGTACCGCGCGCCGCGCGCGTCGGTCGACAGCATCACGCGCCAGCCGCGCGCCAGCATGTGTTCCGCCAGCGCCTGCGCCGGGAACATGTGACCGCCGGTGCCTCCGGCAGCAATGACAAGAAGCGGCGCAGTCATGCCGCCGCTTCCATGTTTTCAGTATTCTGCTTATTCACGGTACTTTTTGCGCTGATTGGCGCCTGATCTTTTACTTTTGCAACAACCATCACCGCCGACTTCTCAGCAGGATATCCCCGATCTCGCCCTGCGGACGTGTCCGGGTCAGCGCCAGTAGCATCCCGACAAGGATGCCCCCGGCGATCAGCGACGAGCCGCCGTAGCTGACGAAGGGTAGCGTCATGCCCTTCGCCGGCAAGAGCCGCACCGCGACGCCCATGTTGATGATGGCCTGCACCCCGAAGGTACACGCGAGACCCGTTCCCGCCAGTCGGATGAACGGATCCCGCTCCCGTATCAGTCGCATCAGCGACCGGACAGTAATCGTCATGTACAGAAGGATGATGAACAGCACGAGGATCAGGCCGTACTCCTCGGCGGCGACGGCGATGATGAAATCGGTGTGCGCATCGGGCAGCGACCATTTCACCTGCCCCTCGCCCACGCCGACACCGAAGAACCCACCCTCGCGGATTGCGCCGGTGGCATAGCCAAGCTGCGTGCGCGGGTCGATGTCCGGCGACAGAAAGCCGTCGATCCGGCGGGCGAAGTGCTGCGAGGAATTGTAAGCCACGGTCCCTGCCGCGACCACAAGGCCGGCCATCCCGGTCAGAAGGGTGAACGGCGCACCGGCGACGAAATACATCACGCCCCAGCCGAACAGCACAAGGCATGCCTGCCCGAAATCGGGTTGCAGCGCCAGCAGGCCCACCACCGCAAGAACCAGACCGAAGGACAGGCTTTTACCCGGCGGTCCGTGGATCTCTTGGCTGGCAGCCATAAGCCACGCCGAGATGACGATCAGACCGGGTTTCAGAAATTCCGAAGGCTGGACGGATGCGAACCCAAGCGAGAACCAGCGCACCGCACCTTTGCCGAAATCGGTTCCGAAGAACGGCAGCAGCATCAGCGATGCCAGCGCAAGAACGGCGCCGATCACGCCGATCCGGCGGATCACCAGCGGCGACATCATCGACACAAGGAACATCACCGTCAGCGCAAGACAGCCGAACAGCGCCTGCCGCTGGACGTAGTGGAAAGGATCCAGACCGTTGCGCGACGCCAGCGGAGGCGACGCCGCAAGACCCAGCAGCATCCCCACGCCGAACAGCAGAAGAACGCACGCCATCGACCACTTGTCGATGGTCCGCCACCACCTGGGAAGAATCGGCTCGCCTTCCCGGACCGGGACCGCACCGAACACCATTTCCGTCATGGAGTACCGCCTGCCAAAGATGTGCTGCTCGCCCGGTTATCCGGGTCTAGCTGGTACAATAACGAGATTCAGCCTTATGCGCTAGGGCAAATGCGGCGGTTTAATATCACGAACCCAACCTTGCCTGGACCTCTGCGGTGAAATGCTCTCCGCGTTTCTCGAAGTCCGGGTACTGGTCGAAACTGGCCGCTGCCGGGGCCAGCAGCACGGTGTCACCCGGCTCTGCCTCGGCCATCGCATCGGCGACCGCCTGTTCCATCGTCTCGCTGATCTGGTGCGGCGTGTCGCCCAGCTGAAGCGCGAACTCGCGGGCGGAATGGCCGATGAGATAGGCCTTGGTCACGTTCCCCAGCGCATCGGCAAGACTGGCGATGCCACCGTCCTTGCCCAGCCCGCCCGCGATCCATCGAATGCGGCCGAACGCCCGCAGGGCCTGTGCGGCGCTGTCGGCGTTGGTGGCCTTCGAGTCGTTGACATAGGCGACGCCGTTCGCCTCGGCGATCAGTTGGCTGCGATGCGGAAGACCCGCGAAGTCGTGGAACGCGGCCTCGATCGTTTTCGGGGACAGGCCCAGCGCGCGGGTCGCGGCATAGGCCGCGCAAGCGTTCTGGTGATTGTGCGCGCCCGGTAGCCCGCGGATGTCGCGCAGGTCGATCGACGCCATCTGGCGGGCCTTGCGGTATTCCGACAGAAAGCCCTTCCGCGCGAAGACCGACCAGCCCGGCCCGCCCAGCTTTTGCCCAGACGAGATGCGGATCACCCGGTCGTCCCCCGGCCCCTGCGACATCTGGTTGGCAAGGAACCGTCCCTCGGCCTCGTCCACACCGATGACGGCGCGGTCGGGCGCGCCCTCGGCAAACAGGCGACGCTTGGCCGCGAAATAGCCCCCCAGCCCACCATGACGGTCAAGGTGGTCGGGCGTCAGGTTGGTGAAGACCGAAATGTCCGGCGTCAGCGCCCGCGCAAGGTCGGTCTGGTAGCTGGACAGTTCCAGCACGATGACCTCGCCGTTTTCCGGCGGGTCGATGTCCAGAACCCCGCGCCCGATATTGCCGGCCAGCTGCGCCGGGCGGCCAGCGTGGCGCAGAATATGGTGGATCAGCGCCGAGGTCGTCGACTTGCCATTCGATCCGGTCACGGCGATCACCCGCGGCGGCTGGTCGAAACTCATCCAGTCCGAGGTGCCAAGGCTGGCGAAGAACAGGCCGATGTCGTTGTCGACGGGAATGCCCGCGTCCCACGCGGCGGCAATGGCGCGGTTGGGCTGCGGGTACAGGTGCGGAATACCGGGCGACACGATCAGGGCGGCAACACCGTCGTAAGCGCCGGGGCGGGTCAGGTCGACCAGTTCGAAGCCTTCCGCCTCGGCCCGGGCGCGGCCCTCTGCACCGTCGTCCCAGCAGATCGGCGTCGCGCGCCCGACCAGCAACGCACGGGCGGCGGCAAGGCCCGAACGGCCAAGACCGAGGATGGCGACCTTGTGGCCGGCGTAGCCGCGGACGGGGATCATCTGATGGCTCCTGAATCTGTTCCGCAAGGGTTAGCGCGGTTTGCGGTCCGGGGCCAGTGCGCGGCCAAAGAACGCCCCCGCGCACGTCTCGCGTCACCGCCTGCGTTTGAACGGATACGACAATCGCCGCTGGTCCGGACGCAAAATAAGCCGCGTTTCCAGCAGAAATCCGACAATCGCCGCTTAACGCAGCTTCAGCGTCGCAAGTCCGATCAGGGCAAGGATCACCGCGATGATCCAGAAACGGATGACGATCTGCGGTTCCGCCCAGCCACGCTTTTCGAAGTGGTGGTGGATCGGCGCCATCAGGAACACCCGCTTGCCGGTGCGCTTGAAGTACAGGACCTGAATGATCACCGACAAGGCTTCGACCACGAACAAGCCGCCGACGATGGCCAGCACGATCTCGTGCTTGATTGCCACCGCGATGGCGCCAAGCGCGCCGCCCAGCGCCAGCGAGCCGGTGTCGCCCATGAACACCGCAGCAGGGGGTGCGTTGTACCAAAGGAACCCCAGCCCGCCCCCGATCAGCGCCGCGACGAAGACTAGGATCTCGCCGGTGCCGGGCACGTAATGGACGTCAAGGTATTCGGTAAAGTCGACCCGCCCGACCGCGTAGGCGATCACGCCCAGCGTTCCGGCGGCGATCATCACCGGCATGATGGCCAAGCCATCCAGCCCGTCGGTCAGGTTCACCGCGTTTGCGGCGCCGACGATCACGATCATCGCGAACGGCACGAAGAACCACCACAAGTTCAGCAGCACGTCCTTGAACACCGGAAACGCCAGCCGAAAGCTTAGCTCTTCCGGGTGGAACCAAGACGCCCAGACGGCGGCAAGCCCGGCGATGGTGAAGCCGATCAACAGCCGGATGCGGCCCGAAACGCCCTTGGTGTTGGACTTGGAGACCTTCGCATAGTCGTCCGCGAAGCCGACAGCGCCGAAGCCCACGGTGACGAACAGCACCATCCAGACATAGGGGTTGTCCAACCGGGCCCAAAGCAGGCTGGAGACGACCAGCGCCCCAAGGATCAGCACGCCGCCCATCGTCGGCGTCCCCTGCTTGGTCAGCAGGTGGCTTTCCGGACCGTCGTCGCGGATCGGCTGCCCCCGGCCCTGCCGCTTGCGCAACTGGTCGATCAGGGGACGACCGAAGATGAAACCGAAGATCAGCGCGGTGAAGAAGGCCGCGCCGGCCCGAAAGGTGATGTAGCGAAACAGGTTGAAGAAATCGCCGCCGTCGGAAAATTGGGTGAGCCAGTACAGCATCAGGCGATCTCCTCGGAATCCGCCAGCAGCGGATGGCCCAATTTCCGCACGGCGTCAACGACGAGACTGACCTTGATCCCCTTCGATCCTTTCACCAGCAGCACGTCGCCCGCGTCGACCAGCCCGTGCGCGGCGCTCGCCACCTTCTTGGCGCTTGGCGCCCACTGGCCCTGCTTTTCGGGTGGCAGCGCGTCGTAAAGGTTGCGCATCAGCGGGCCGACGCAATGGACCACGTCGACCTCGGACAGGCTTGGATCCCGCGCGATGGCCGCGTGAAGCTCGGCGGCCTCGGGGCCCAGTTCCAGCATGTCGCCCAGCACCGCGATGCGGCGCCCCGAGGCGATGCGGCCCAGGCCGTCGCGCGGATGGGTGGCGGCGAGGATCTCTAGCGACGCGGTCATCGAAACCGGGTTCGCGTTGAACGCGTCGTCGATCAGGTCGAAGCTTTGTTTCTGCTCAAGCGGGTCGAGGTACAGCCGCTCGATCGTGCCCCGCCCTTCCGGCGGCTGCCACTTGGCCAGCGCGGCGATGGCAAGCGCGACGTCGCCCTTTACCGCCTTGACCGCCGCGAAGGCGGCCATCGCGTTGATCGCGAAGTGACGGCCGGGGGACTGCACCTTGTAGATCACCGACTGCCGCCAAAGGCGCCCCTGCGCCACGGTGGTCTCGCGGCTAAGCCGCACGTCGGTCACCCGGTGGAAGTTCCGCGCCGCCTCGCCGAAGGTGCGCAGCGTGGCGCCCTTCTCGCGCGCGGCGGCTTCAAGGATCGGGGCGGTCGGGATGTCGCCGTTGGTGATCGCCGTGCCGCCGGGTTCCAGCCCCTCGAAGATCGACGCCTTTTCGCGCGCGATGGCTTCGATGCTATCGAAGGCTTCAAGGTGGGCCGGGGCGACCGTCGTGATCACCGCCACATGCGGGCGCGCCATGCGGGTCAGCGGCGCGATCTCGCCGGGGTGGTTCATGCCGATCTCGATCACGGCATAGTCGACGTCAGCCGGCATCCGGGCCAGCGTCAGCGGCACGCCCCATTGGTTGTTGAAGCTCTTTTCCGCCGCATGAACAGTACCTTGCGCCGAAAGAACGGCCCGCAGCATATCCTTGGTCGAGGTCTTGCCGACCGACCCGGTCACCGCCACGACCTGCGCGCGGCAGCGGCCCCGCGCGGCGACGCCAAGACGTTCCAGCGCCGGCAGGACCTCGTCCACGATCAGCAGCGGCGCGTCCTCGGGCACCCCGTCCGGCACGCGGGAAACCAGTGCGGCGGCTGCGCCCTTCTCAAGCGCCTGCGCCACGAAGTCGTGGCCGTCGCGCACATCCGTCAGGGCGACGAACAGATCGCCGGGCGCGATGGAACGGGTGTCGATGGACACGCCCGAGGCGGACCAGTCGGTCGTCGCGCGGCCGCCGGTGGCCGCCGCGGCCTCGGCCGCGGTCCACAGGGTCATACCAGCCGCCCGTCCAGCGCGGCGACCGCCACGCTGGCCTGTTCCGCGTCGTCGAAGGGATAGACGTCGTCGCCGATCACCTGCCCCGTCTCGTGCCCCTTGCCCGCGATCAGCAGCGCGTCGCCGGGTTGCAGGGCATCGACGCCGCGCAGGATAGCTTCAGCCCGGTCGCCGACCTCTGTCGCGTCGGGCGCGCCCGCCATGATCATCGCGCGGATCGCCGCCGGATCCTCGGACCGCGGGTTGTCGTCGGTGACGAAGGCCACGTCGGCATTCTCGGCGGCGGCCTGCCCCATCAGCGGGCGCTTGGTGGTGTCGCGGTCGCCACCGGCGCCGAACACCACGATCAGACGGCCCAGCACATGCGGGCGCAGGGCCTTCAGCGCCGTTTTCAGGGCGTCGGGCGTGTGGGCGTAGTCGACGAAAACCGTCGCGCCATTCTCGCGCGCGGCGACAAGCTGCATCCGGCCGCGTACTCCGCCGAGGTGCGGAAGCATGTCGAAGGTGCGGGTCGGGTCACAGCCCGTGGCGATGACAAGCCCCGCCGCCAACAGCACATTTTCGGCCTGAAATCCGCCGATCAGGTCAAGCCGGGTCTGGCGCGGGCGACCGTTCCAGTCGAACCGCAGGTCCTGTCCGGTTGCGTCGTACCGCTGACCCCGGATGCGCAGGTTCGCGTCGGCGGACCGGCCCACGGTCAGGATGTCCTGCCCGCGCTCCATGGCCATCTCGGCCAGCTGTGCGCCGCGCGGATCGTCGATGTTGATCACCGCCGCGCCGTCGTCCGGCAGAACGCGGGTGAACAACCCCGCCTTCGCCTCGAAATACTCTTCGAAGCTGGCGTGGTAATCCAAATGGTCCTGCGTGAAGTTCGTGAACGCCGCCGCCGACAGGTTGACCCCGTCCAGCCGCCGCTGGGACAGCCCGTGCGAGGACGCTTCCATCGCGACATGATCGACCCCGGCGGCCGCGATCTCGGACAGGACACGGTGCAGGGTGATTGGTTCGGGCGTGGTGTGCTGAAGCGGCGCCTGATACGCGCCCTCGACCCCGGTCGTGCCGACATTGGCCGATTTCAGGCCAAGCTCGGCCCACAGCTGCCGGGTAAAGGTCGCGACCGATGTCTTTCCGTTGGTTCCCGTCACCGCGACGGTGGTGTCCGGCTGAAGCCCGAACCACAGCGCGGCAGCATAGGCCAGCGCCTGACGCGGGTCTTCGGCGATGACAATCGCGGCGTCGGACTCGGCCAGCTCGGCAGCCGCGATCTTCGCACCCTGCCGGTCGGTCAGGATCGCGCCCGCGCCCATGCGCAGGGCGTACTGGATGAACTCCCCGCCGTGGATTCGACTACCGGGCAACGCCGCGAACAGGTGCCCCTGCTCGACCGAGCGGCTGTCGACGGACAGTCCGGTGATCCGCGTCTCGCGCCCGCCCTGAGCCGTAAGACCCAGATCAGCAAGTGTTTTTTCCTGTCCGCTCATCTGCCCGCTTTCCGTGGTCAGCCCTTTGTTACTCCATCGGCGCTGTCGGGTTCAATCACTGGCCGCAGCCCAAGCAGCGGCGCGACGCGACGGATCACCTCGGTCGCCACCGGAACCGCCGTCCACCCCGCAGAGCGGCGCGGCTTCGTGCCCGAGGTCTCGACAGGTTCGTCCAGCGTCACGACCAGAACGTACTTCGGATCGTCCACCGGGAAAACGCTTGCGAAGGTGGTGATCACCTTGTCGTCGTAATAACCGCCGTTGGGCCGGGGCTTGTCGGCGGTGCCGGTCTTGCCCGCGACGCCGTACCCCGGCACATCCGCGAAGCTTGCCGTGCCACGCGTGACGACCGCCCGCAGCATTGCGCGCGCCGCGGCCGACGTCTCTTCCGACACGATGCGCGGGCCGGGAATGCGGTAGGCCTGCTTGACCAGCGTCGGCGTCACCTTGGTGCCGCCATTGGTCAGCGAGGCATAGGCCGCCGCAAGGTGCAGCGGGCTGGCCGACAGGCCGTGGCCGTAGGAAATGGTGATCGTGTGGATGTCGGACCAGTTCTTCGGGGTCAGCGGCTTGGCGTAGGGCGCTTCGAACAGTTCGACTTTGGTCGGCTCGAAAAAGCCCAGCGCCTTCAGGAATTCCTGCTGCCGCTTTTCGCCGATCTGAAGCGCGACATGCGCCGTGCCCACGTTCGAAGACTTCACGATCACATCCGTCAGCGAGATCAGCGGGCCATAGTTGTGACCCTCGAACTCTTTGATCGTGTACTTGCCCCACCGCATCGGCGCATCTGCGTCGATCAGAGTCGAAGGATTGGCCAGACCGATTTCCAGCGCCTGCGCGGCGGCGAAGATCTTGAAGGTGGACCCAAGCTCGTACAGGCCCTGCACCGCGCGGTTGAACAGCGGGCTGTCAGACGGATCCCCTTCCAAAAGCGGGACGGGCCGGTTGTTGGGGTCGAAGTCCGGCAGGCTGGCCATCGACACGATCTCGCCGGTGTAGGCGTCCATCAGGACTGCGGCGGCGCCCTTGGCGTTCAGCAACTTCATGCCGCCGTACAGGATTTCCTCGATCGCGGACTGGATCGTGAGATCCAGCGACAGTTCCAGCGGGCGGCCGTTGTTGGCCGGATCGCGCAGGAATTCGTCGAACGCCTTCTCGACACCGGCGGTGCCGATCACCTCGGCCGCATAGACACCTTCGACGCCGAACTTGTAGCCGCCAAGGACATGCGCCGCGAGCGAGCCGTTCGGGTACAGCCGCATCTCGCGCGGGCCGAACAGCAGGCCGGGTTCGCCGATATCGTGGACCTGCTGTTGCTGCTCGGGGCTTAGCACCTTCTTGATCCAGATGAATTTCCGCTTGCCGGTGAACTGCTTGAACAGGTCCTCGGCATCGAGATCCGGGAAGATCCGCGCCAGTTCGCTGGCGGCGCGGGCCTTGTCGACCATCATCGGCGGCTGGGCGTACAGGCTGTGCGTCTGCAGGTTGGTCGCAAGGATGCGGCCGTTGCGGTCGACGATGTCAGCCCGCTGGTTGACGATCTCGCTGGTCGAGGCCGAGGCGCGCGGCTCTTCCGGTACAGAAGCCGCCATCAGCCCCATGCGGGCACCGACCACGGTGAAGGCGCAGAAGAAGAACAGGCCCAGCACCAGCAGACGCCCCTCGGCGCGCTGGCGGGCCTTGTCGCGCATCTGTTCATGACGCAGGCGGATGTTCTCGCGCTCGATTGCGTCGGGGTTCTCGCCCTTGCGGCGGGCTTCGAGAATGCGGGCAAGCGGACGAAGAGGGACGCGGGTCATGGGATCAGCATATCCTCGGCAGGCACCGGAGCATTGGCCGGGGCGGAAACGGTCACGGCGCCGGTAATCGGGCCAAGTTGCAGTTCGGACGGCAGCGCATCGGGGCGCGGATACGAGATCTGTTCGACCCGGCCGAACTGGACGGCGGCCAGCGGCACAAGACCCAGCGAGGCGAAGTTCATGCCGACAAGATCAGCCAGCCGGTCAGGACGGTTCAGATAGGCCCATTCGGCGCGCAGCACCGCGCGGGTTTCGCGCAGTTGGCCGATCTGGCCCTGCAGCGATTCCACTTCACTTAGCGCGCGCTGTGTCTTGTAGTTTTCGCCATAGGCCCAGAACGCCAGCCCCATGACAGCCAGGATCGACAGTACGAAAGCGAATGACTTCAACGTCTTGCCCCCTTGTTTAGCATCGGCATCCCCAGTTTTGCGCGGTCCGCCGCGCCCGCCGGCGCGTCGGTGCGACGCGCGACCCGCAGCCGTGCCGACCGGGCACGCGGGTTTTCGGCCAGTTCGTCGTCATCGGGTCCCACCGCCTTGCGGGTGATGATCTCCCAGCGGGGCGTTTCCGCTTCGGTCGGCGGGGCATGGCGACTGCCCTGCCCCTGCTTGCCGCCCCGGATCTGGAAGAACCGCTTGACCATGCGGTCCTCGATTGAATGGAAGGTCACCACCGCCAGCTGCCCGCCCGGTTTCAGCGCGCGTTCCGCCGCTTCCATCCCGGTGGCCAGCTCACCGAACTCGTCGTTCACCGCGATGCGGATGGCCTGAAAGGTGCGGGTGGCGGGATGCGCCTGCCCCGGTTTCGGGCGCGGCAGCTGGGACTCGACGATCTTCGCCAGCTGCAGCGTGGTTTCGATCGGCGTTTCGGCCCGCGCCCTGACAATCGCACGGGCGATCCGGCGCGAGGCGCGCTCTTCTCCGTAAAGATAAAGGATGTCGGCCAGCTCCGCTTCGGACGTCTCGGCCACCAGATCGGCGGCGGACGGGCCCGTGTCGCTCATCCGCATGTCCAGCGGGCCGTCTTTCTGAAACGAAAAGCCGCGCTCGGCCATGTCGAGCTGCATCGACGAGACGCCGAGATCCAGCACCACGCCGTCAAGTTGGTCTGCGTATTCGTCCAGACGACTAAAGGTGCCCTCGACCAGCGACAGGCGGTCGCCGTACTCGCCGGCCCAGTCCTTTGCCATCTCGAAGACCATCGGATCGCGGTCGACACCGATCACGTGATCCGCGCCGGCCTCGAGCAGCCCACGCGCATAGCCCCCTGCCCCGAAGGTGCCGTCAAGCCACCGCCCGGAGACCGGTGCGACCTCTCTCAGAAGCGGGCGCAGCAGGACCGGGATGTGGGGGGCGGACGCGCTGGCAGATGCGGTCGCGGCCATGACCTATTCGCTCCGGACGTCGTTCAACAGCGTCAGAGGATCGAAATCCTCTGGTTTTTCTGCGAGGTAGGCTTCGATTTTCGCCTTCTTGATCCTGTCGTAGGCTTCCGGTTTCCACACTTGGAAACAGGCGCCTTGGGCAATGAAATAGGCTTCCTCGTCGATATCCAGCTTGTCGCGCAGCTTCTTGCTAAGGACGATCCGGCCGGTTTCGTCCACGGACATTTCAAGCGAGAACGCCTGATAGCGGTCAATCATGTAGGTGCGGTCGGGGCCATTCGGGAGCTTTGCGATCTTGTCCTCGAGCTCGTCCATCGAGTCGATCGTGTAGCATTCAAGATATTGCTGGCTTTCGTCGCCGTAGACGATGACGAACTCGGCGGGCTTGCCCTCGACCCAGTCGGGGTCACCGGACTCGATCACGCGGCGATAGCGAGAGGGGATGGAAACACGGCCCTTGCCGTCCACCTTCTGGGTGTATTCCCCTCTGAACCTACGCGCCACTGTCCCGCGTGTCCTTGTCCCGTCCCCCGCGAATTGTTCTGATTTTCAACCCCTAGAACGGAAACGGCGGATCGAGCTGCTGCCACTGCTCGATCCGCCGCCCTCGTCCCGCTTAGCGGGTTGTCCAGCTGCGCGCGCCACCTGGGGGGATGTCTGCTCGCCCGCGCGCCGGATCTCTTGGTCTGATGAAGTTGGGAGCCTGTATGAAACCTGCTTTTTGGTTACCTCGGATCTTGTTGTCCGTTTTTTGAACCCGTCTTCATCGTGGTTAAAGGAATGCCATGGGAATTCAGGGGAAGCAACGGGGTATATTTTCAGAACCCCCCTTTTCTGGCGTTGACAGAGACCGAAAAACAACAGCCCCGACAGCGCGCCCGCTTCGTTTTCCAACATATAGATCAGGGGTATAAATTGCCGTCTATATATGGTCGAAACTTTTTTGCAGGCTGGTTCCCTAAATTCCCACAAGATCCGGCCATTCCCACCCGATCCCCTTTCTCGCAGGCCGGAATCACGGGATGCGAGCGGTGAATCGTCCGATTTTGGGCTTGGTTTGGGGTTGGGACCATCTGGAACCCTGCGGGTCCCCTGAATTCCCAACCGTTCCATACCCCCGGAGTCGACGATGCCCCGCTGGACAGCGAGGCATCGGTCGGAACGTTGCTCGAAGAGATATTAACAGGGTTCTGTGGATAAATCCAGAATCCTTTCAGGCGACCCCGCCCGCGACAAGCCCGCTGGCCAGCCGGGCATAGGCCTCGGCCTCGGGCCCCTCGCCCGCGGCGATCGGCACGCCGACGTCCCCGGCAAGGCGGACATCCAGCGTCAGCGGCAACTCTCCTAGGAAGGGCAGGTCCAGCCGCTCTGCATCGGCGCGCACGCCGCCGTGGCCGAAGATATGAGACTCGCCCCCGCAGTGCGGACAGAAGAACGACGACATGTTCTCTATAAGACCAAGCACCGGCGTCCCCAGCCGACGGAACATGTCTATAGCCTTGCGCGCATCCAGAAGCGCCACGTCCTGCGGCGTCGAAACGACCAAGGCGCCGCTCAGGCGCGTCCGTTGTGCCAGCGACAACTGCACGTCACCGGTGCCGGGCGGCAGGTCGACGATAAGAACGTCAAGCTGACCCCAGTTCACCTGACCCAGCATCTGCTGCATCGCTCCCATCAACATCGGCCCCCGCCAGACGACAGCCTGATCGTCTTCTACCAGCAACCCGATCGACATGACCGTAACGCCATGCGCATGAGGCGGCTCGATCGTCTTGCCATCCTTCGAATCCGGCTTGCCCGACAGACCCATCATGCGCGGCACGCTGGGACCGTATATATCGGCATCGAGAAGCCCGACGCGCCGCCCCTGCCGCGCCAGCGCAACCGCAAGGTTTGTCGCGACCGTCGATTTACCGACACCCCCCTTCCCAGAGGCGACAGCGATGATGCGATCGACGCCGCTGACCTGCTGCGGACCGTCCTGTTGCGTGGGGTGCCGACCGATCTTCAGGCTTGGCGCCTCACCCCCGCCCTGCTGCGCCCGCGAAGCGCCTTGCTGCGACGCAGCATTGGCGTGGGCGGTGACGACAACGGACACGTCATGCACGCCCGGCATGGCGCGCACGGCGCGGACGCATTCGGCGCGAACCGGCTCCAACGTCCGCGCCGACTCGGGGCTGTCCGCTTCAAGCACAAAGCGGACGATTCCCGCCTCGACCCAAAGCGCTTTAACAAGCCCCGCCGTGACAGGGTCGCCACCATCGGGAAGCTCAACACCCATTAGGACTTGACGGATTTTCTCAGCGTTTGGGGCCATCTTTGCGATCTCCGCGCGGGGTGGTGAATTTTAAGCCTTTTCCGAAGGCGCTATGAAAGAGCCTGCTGAAAATTTCGGCATAAGTCACGCCGCGTGACTTAGGGTTACTTATGCGCCTTCTGCATAGCCGGAATGAAGCTTGGACGGATTGTGCATCTGCAGCATATGTTTATTTTGATCCTCAACACGACGGCACAAGCAGCCATCGACACAGACACACCCGGCGGCGGACACCAAACACCCGCAGCCGACCCGAGACAAGACAGGGTGCCCGATGCACCCGCAGAGAAACGAAGGAAAGCAATATGGCTTTCACACAGGAAATCGCAGGCTTCGAAGCCGGACTGGTCCGTCACATGCGCGAAGAGCTTTCGCTGGCCCGCCGGGTCGCAGGCAAGCGCGGCAAGACCGGAACCGCCGAAGCCCGCTGAACAGAGATAGAGTTTCAGGCACCTTCTCCTCCTCCCTAGGTTGTCTGATGACTCGCGGCGACGTCTTCCTCCTCCCTGATGTCGCCGCATCCTAATACGCCGAAGCCCCTCTCCTCCTCCCTGGGGCCTAGGTGATCGAAGACCGGCGATGCCCTCTCCTCCTCCCTGGGCATCGCCGGGACTTCGCAAAGAATACGAATACGGACGCCTCCTCCTCCCTTTGGCGTTCGTTGGAAAGTCGGCGGCACCCTCTCCTCCTCCCTGGGTGCCGCCGATGCCAAAACAGAGATGCGTGCGTTCCTCTCCTCCTCCCTGGAACGCTCGTTGGAAGATCGGCGGCACCCTCTCCTCCTCCCTGGGTGCCGTCGGTTCCTTCCACCGGAATACGGACGTCCCTCTCCTCCTCCCTGGGGCGCACGTTGGAAAGTCGGCGGCGCGCTACCTCCTCCCTGCGCGCCGCCGATTCCAAAACAGAGATACGGGCTTTCCTCTCCTCCTCCCTGGAAGGTCCGTTGGAAAGTCGGCGGCACCCTCTCCTCCTCCCTGGGTGTCGCCGGTGCTTTCCCCAGATACGGGCGTTCCTCTCCTCCTCCCTGGGACGCACGTTGAAATGACGGCGATGCGCTTCCTCCTCCCTGCGCATCGCCGTTTTTCTTTTCAGACACAGCCACCGCAATTCACGCGACCGCCGCCGTCAGGGCGGCGAAATCCGATTGATTTCCGCCGGTCCATTCGCCAAACGGATACGGACCTGAATTGGGGGACCGGACATGACCAGGATCGACGCCAAGTTCGCAGAGCTGAAAGCGAGCGGGAAAAAGGCTTTCGTAGCTTATGTAATGGCCGGCGACCCCGACTATGAAACGTCGCTTGAGATCGTGAAATCGCTGCCCGCCGCCGGTGTCGACGTGATCGAGCTTGGCCTGCCCTTCACCGATCCGATGGCGGACGGCCCGACCATCCAGCTTGCCGGTCAACGCGCGCTGGAAGGCGGGATGACGTTGCAGAAGACGCTGGATCTGGCGACCGAGTTCCGCAAAGAGGACGACACGACCCCGATCGTGCTGATGGGCTACTACAACCCCATCTATAATCGTGGCGTCGACACCTTCCTTGCAGACGCGAAGGCCGCCGGGATCGACGGGCTGATCATCGTCGATCTGCCGCCGGAAGAAGACGACGAACTGTGCATCCCGGCGCAAAAGGCAGGCCTGAACTTCATCCGCCTTGCCACGCCGACCACCGACGACAAACGGCTGCCGACGGTTCTGCAGAACACGTCCGGCTTCGTCTATTACGTGTCGATCACCGGCATCACCGGCTCGGCCGAGGCGCAGGCCGCCGATGTCGGCCCCGAGGTTGCGCGCATCAAGGCGAAAACCGACCTGCCGGTTATCGTGGGCTTCGGTATCCGCACCCCCGAATCCGCCGAGTCGATCGCCGGTATCGCGGACGGCGCCGTCGTGGGGTCTGCCATCGTGGCAAAGATCGCGAACGGCGACCCGGTGGAGTCGGTGCAAGCCTACGTCAAGACGCTTGCCGACGGCGCCCATCGCGCCTGACCGCTTGCCCGCGGCCCCCGCGACGTGCATGGGTACGACATGACCTTGCCCCCTGACCGCATCGCCGCCCTTGCCGAAGACCTTCTGAGCGCCCGCGACAGCGGCCGTCAGCGGCCTCCGCTGTCCGACACCGAGGACGCGTTCGGCTGGGACGACGCCCATGCCATCGCCGCGCGGATCCGCACGCTGCGCATCGCCAGCGGCGAAACGCCTGTGGGTCGCAAGATCGGCTTCACGAACCGCACCCTCTGGCCGCGCTACAGCGTCAACGGTCCGATCTGGGGCGACATGTTCGACCGCTCTGTCATTCAACTGGACGCGGCGCAGGCGACGGTCGACCTGCCCCGTGTGCCGGAACCGCGTATCGAGCCCGAGATCGTGTTTGGCTTTGGCGCGACCCCGGCCAGCGGCATGTCGGATGCAGAGCTTTTGGACTGCATCGAATGGGTCGCGCACGGGTTCGAGATCGTGACCTCGGTCTATCCCGGCTGGACCTTCGCCGCCGCCGACTGTCAGGCCGCCTTCGGGCTGCATGGCGCCCTGCTTGTCGGACCGCGTCAGCCGCTGGCCCGGATGGGCGATGCCCCGGCCGAAACGCTTGCCGCGCTGGAACTGACCCTGACCGGCGGCGAGGTGCGTGCCGAAGGGCGCGGCACGGACGTGCTTGGCGGCCCGCTTCAGGCTTTGCGGTTCCTGCTGGGCGGTCTGGACAAGACACCGGGCGAGACGCCGCTGAAGGCCGGCGACATCGTGACCACAGGGACGCTGACCGACGCGATGCCGGTTGCCCCCGGCGACCGTTGGCAGACGGAACTGCGCGGCTGCGACCTGCCGGGACTGGACGTCACCTTCCGCTAAGGCGGCCCGCAGCGGTGCCCCGGCACAGCCAATTGTCAGCGGCGCGCGCGACTGCTAACCAAAGACGCCGCACACAATGCCCCGGAGGAAGCATCCATGCCCGTCATCACCGAGATCGAGGACCTCAAACGCATCTATCGCAATCGGGTGCCGAAGATGTTCTTCGACTACTGCGAGTCGGGCAGCTGGACAGAACAGACCTTCCGCGAGAACTCTTCGGACTTCGACAAGCTCTACCTGCGCCAGCGGGTGGCCATGAACATGGAAGGCCGGTCGACCAAGTCGCAGATGATCGGTCAGGACGTGTCGATGCCGGTGGCGCTTGCGCCCGTCGGATCGACCGGGATGCAGTGGCCCGACGGGGAAATCCTTGCCTGCCGCGCCGCGCACGCCTTTGGCACCCAGTTCACCCTGTCGACGATGTCCGTCTGCTCGATCGAAGATGTGGCCTCTCATGTCGACAAGCCGTTCTGGTTCCAGCTTTACGTGATGCGCGACTGGAAATTCGTCGTGCGCATGATCGAGCGTGCCAAGGAAGCCAAGTGCTCCGCGCTGGTGCTGACGCTTGATCTGCAGATCCTCGGCCAACGCCACAAGGACCTGAAGAACGGCCTGTCGGTGCCGCTGCGCCCGACCCTGTCGAACATCTTCGATTTGTCGACCAAGTGGGCATGGGGCCGCGCGATGATGAAAACGCCGCGCCGCACCTTCGGCAATATCGTCGGCCACGCCGAGGGCGTCACCGACCTGTCGTCGCTGTCGGCTTGGACGGCTGAAAGCTTCGACCCCCGGCTGGACTGGGAAAAGGTCAAAGAGATCAAGAAGCTTTGGGGCGGCCCGCTGATCCTGAAAGGGATCCTGGATGCCGAGGACGCCCGCATGGCGCTGGACGTCGGTGCCGACGCGATCGTGGTGTCGAACCACGGCGGGCGTCAGCTGGACGGCGCGCTGTCGTCGATCCGCGCGCTGCCGTCGATCCTTGACGCCGTGGGCGACAAGATCGAGGTGCACCTCGACAGCGGCATCCGGTCCGGGCAGGACGTGCTGAAGGCCATCGCGATGGGCGCCAAGGGCACCTTCATCGGCCGCGCCGCAATCTACGGGCTGGGCGCGATGGGCCAGCAGGGCGTCACCCGCGCGCTGGAAGTCATCCACAAGGAACTCGACGTGTCGATGGCGCTGTGCGGCAAGCGAAACATCTCGGAGCTTGACCGCGACATCATGCTGATCCCCGAGGATTTCGCGGGGAAGTGGGCCGATACGTCCTCCCCCGCCGCCTAAGCCGGAGACCCTGCGTATGACACCCGATCACGCCAAGGCGCTGGACCTGCTGTCAACGGGCCAGTGGCAGGCTGCGCATGACATCGTCGAACACGAAGGCGATACCACCAGTGCGTGGATTCACGCGCTGGTGCACCGGATCGAAGGCGACGACTGGAACGCCGGGTATTGGTATCGCCGCGCTGGCCGTGCGCCGTTCGACGGGACGGTCGATCAGGAGATCGCGGCGATCCGGTCCGACTTGGCCGACTGAGCACCCGGCGTGGCCCCGTTTCGGGGCCACCGCCCGTCAAAGCCCGACGGCAACCCGCGGCTTGCGCCATGCCAGCGCCCAGATCGCCGGAAGCGTGAAGGCCACCAGACCTGCCACCGCGACGAAGGACCAGCGTAGGCCGAACATCTCGGCCAGCCCGCCCATCAGCGACGGTCCGATGAAGAAGCCCACGATCCCGAACATCCACGCCCGCGACAGCACATAGCTGCGCTGTTTGTCGCCCACGCGCGCGCCCAGCAGGGACGTGGCCGAGGGCACGATCACCGACATGCCAATGCCCGTCAGCGCGACACCCGCCAGCACCACCGGCACGTTGGGCGCGGCCGCGATCACCAGCGCGCCAATAGACCCGATGATGGCAGAGCCGAAGATCAGCTTGGCGTCGCCATACCGCGCGCTCAGCACCTGCCCGGACAACCGCCCGATTCCCATCATCAGGCCCAGCATTGCCGGGCCGAAACTGCCCGAGCCATGCTCGCCGCCCAGCGTGCGCTCGATGTGCAGGGCCGACCACGCCTCGGTCGAGTTTTCGCCGATGAAGCTGGCGAACAGGATGACGCCGGTCAGAACGATGGCGCCCCACGGGATGCGCGCCGGGTTGCCGGGGGCGTCTTCCTCGACCGGGGCCGCCGTGCGGGGAACGCGCATCAGTGCGACGCACAGCAGGATCAGAACCGCCATCCCGGGCAGGATCTGCGCCGGAGACATCCCCGCCTGCCGCCCCAAACCGCAGACCCACGCGACGGCGGCGAAGGACAGCGAGTACATCGCGTGGTTCACGTTCATAAGGTGCATACCGTGCCGCGCCTCTAGCCCGCTGATGTGCACGTTGGCCGAGATGTCGAGGAACGCCACCGACAGCCCCATCACCAGCAGCACAGCGCCCAGCGTGACCACGCTGGTGGGCAGCATCGGCAGCATCACCACGATGCAGACCAGAAGGCCGAACACCGGCATCGCATAGCGGCCAAGGCGGCCCGTCACCTTCGGCGCGGCCCACATGCCAAGCAGCCCGCCAAGCGCCGACATCAGCAGGGCGCCGCCCATCTCGCCGTCGCCCGCGCCGACACGGTCCTTGATGTCGGGCAACAGCGCGGCGAAACTGCCCCACAGGGCACCCACGGCCATCAGGCTGGCGGACGGCGCGCGCGACACGCGCAACGCTTTGATCAGGGACATTCCGGGAATCCTTCGCTTGCGGGGCGGACGCTATCCCTGCCCGGTCGGCCTGCCAAGGGATGGCCCGGCGGAATTAGACCCTTCCCTTGGGTCGGGATCTGCCTTATAGGCGGCGCTTCATCGGGCATACACCCTTGGAGGATGCCCATAACACTCAGTTAGGAGAAGAATTATGGCTGGCGAGATTCCTGATCTTGTAGCCACGGAGCGTACGGGGACAGGCAAGGGGGCCGCCCGTCAAGCACGCCGTGAGAATCTGGTACCTGGTATCGTGTACGGGGGCGGTGTCGATCCGCTGCCGATCAACCTTCCCTTCAACGAACTGCTGAAGCGCCTGAAAGCTGGCCGCTTCCTGTCGACGCTGTTCAACATGAAGGTCGAAGGGCACGATGATGTGCGCGTGATCTGCCGTGCCGTGCAGCGCGACGTGGTGAAAGACCTGCCCACGCATGTCGATTTCATCCGCCTGCGCCGCACCACGAAGATCAACCTCTTCATCCCCGTCGAGTTCGTCGGCGAAGAAGAGAGCCCGGGCCTGAAGAAGGGCGGCGTGCTGACTGCTGTCCGCCCCGAGGTCGAGCTGGTCGTCACCGCTGGCGACATCCCCGACCACCTGACCCTCGACGTGTCGAAGATGAACATCGGCGACACCGCGACGATCTCGTCCATCGATCTGCCCGCCGGCGCCAAGCCGACGATCGATCGGGACTTCGTGATCGCCAACATCACCGCCCCGTCCGGCCTGCGCGCCAGCGACGACGCCGAGGATGAAGGCGCGGAAGAAGCAGAGGCCGAGACCGAGGAGTAATCCCGGTTCCCTCTCGGATCTGATTGCAACGGAGCCTTCGGGCTCCGTTGTTCGTTTTGGAACAGCCTTCGCGACAAACTTCGCAAAAGCTGCCGCAAATTGTTCGATTTCTGAATATCAGGCGAGGTGGCCCAACGGCCGCCCAGCGGGACGTTCCACCCGCCGCCATTGCACGCGGCGCGCCGCGCGGATAGATCTTTCGCAACCGCAGCAAGGAGCCCCGCCCCATGCGTCTGTTCGTCGGTCTCGGCAATCCGGGGGCCAAGTACGCCCGCAATCGTCACAACATCGGCTTCATGGCCCTCGACCGCATCGCCGAGGATCACGGCTTTGGACCGTGGCGCGCCAAGTTTCAGGGACAGGTGTCCGAGGGACGGCTGGGGCTGGAAAAGGTGCTGCTGCTGAAGCCCGAGACCTACATGAACCTGTCGGGCAATTCCGTGTCGGCGGCGGCGCAGTTCTACAAGATCGGCCCCGAGGACGTCATCGTCTTCCACGACGAACTGGACCTTGCCCCGGGCAAGTGCCGCTTCAAGACCGGCGGCGGCCACGCGGGGCACAACGGCCTGCGCTCGATCCACGCGCAGTTCAGCGACAAATACCACCGCGTGCGGATGGGTATCGGCCACCCGGGCCACAAGGATGCGGTGTCGCATTACGTTCTGCACGACTTCCCGAAGGCCGATCAGGACTGGTTGGACGACCTGCTGCGGGGGATCTCTGACGGGGCGAAACCGCTGGCCGAAGGGCACACCGGCAAGTTCATGAACGCTGTCGCCCTGCGCACGGCACCGCCGCGATCTTCGAAAACCGCTGGCAAGCCGGAACAGGAACCTGCACCGAAACCGGACGCCAAACCCGAACCCGAACCCGAGCCCGATTCGCGCAGCGCGATCCAGAAGCTGGTGGACAAGTTCAAATGACCCTGCGCGCGGCGCTGCGCGATCAGGCCACGTCCTGCGAACATTTGGGGTCGCCGTTCAACGCGCGCCTTCTGCGGCTGATCGCGGACCGGCTGGAACCGGGCGGTGTGATCGCCGACCGTCTGCTGGACTGGCCGGGCGACATCTCGTCCCGCGGGCATTCGGTGCCCCTGCGGCTGGCCGGAAGCCTGCATGGTCTGGTGATCGAAGGCGAAGCGCCGGAGTTGGCGGCCTGTTACCCCCCGCATGACGCAAGCGATGACGCGCTGTGGGCTGCGGTAAAATCCGCGATGGAAGATCACACCGAACGGCTGGGGCAGTGGCTCGACCGCCCGCCGCAGACGAACGAAACCGCCCGAAGCGCGGTTCTGATCGCGGCGGGGCATTGGCTGGCGGACCATTACGATCTGCCTTTCGTCCTGTCGGAACTTGGCGCAAGTGCGGGGCTGAACCTCTTCTGGGATCGCTACGCCCTTAACCTTCCCGGCCGTCGGCTTGGGCCCATCGATGCGGTGCTGACCCTTTCGCCCGACTGGGACGGCCCCCTGCCCCCGAACGCGTCCCCACGGGTTGCCGAACGGCGCGGCACGGACCTGACCCCTTTGGATCCCACATCGCCCGACGACCGGCAGCGCCTGTGCGCCTATATCTGGCCCGACCAGTCGGACCGCCTGTCGCGCACGCAGGCCGCCCTTGCCGCGGCAACCCCCGTCGTCGATGCCGCCGATGCCGCGGACTGGCTGGATCAGCGACTGGCCGATCCCCGGCCCGGTCATCTGCACCTGATCTATCACACCATCGCGTGGCAGTATTTTCCCGAACCGGTCAAGGCACGCGCCCGCGCCGCCATCGAGGCCGCAGGCCAGCGCGCCACCAAGGCGGCGCCCGTCGCATGGCTGGGCATGGAGGCCGACAGCGACTCGCCTGGCGCGGGGATGACGCTGCGTCTGTGGCCGGAAGACAGAACAGTCACGCTGGGCCGGGTGGATTTTCACGGCCGCTGGCTGCGGTGGTCGCCACACGGTTGAACGCCGCGACACCGAAGCTAACATCGACACGGACCAACCCCGGAGACCCGCCATGACAATGGACCCTTCTGTCAACGTGCTCGGAGAGCCGCTGGAATCCTGCTCGGACGACCCGCTTACGGGCTATTACCGCAATGGGTCCTGCGACACATGCGACGAGGATACCGGCAGCCACACCGTGTGCGCGGTCATGACGGCAGAGTTTCTGGCGTTCTCGAAATACGTCGGCAACGACCTGTCGACCCCGCGCCCCGAGCTTGGCTTTGCCGGGTTGAAGCCGGGCGACCGCTGGTGCGTGTGCGCGGCGCGGTTCCTGCAGGCCCATGACGAAGGATGCTCTCCCGAGGTGGACCTGTCGGCCACCCACATGCGTGCGCTGGAAGTCGTGCCGCTTGCGGTGCTTCAGGCCCGGGCTATCGGCGCGGATTGACCTTGTGCGCCGGTCATGCGACCTCGGGGCCAAGCCAGCGACCGCCGAGGCGCAGCCAGCCTATCCCCGAACCAGCATGAGACAGGCCATGAGCTTTATCGCGATGAACCGCTTCCGGATTCTGCCGGGCAAGGAAGAAACCTTCGAGACCATTTGGAAAAGCCGGGAAAGCCGGCTGAAAGAGCTGAAAGGCTTCCGGGAATTCCGGCTGCTGAAAGGCCCGGAGGGCGAAGGCCACACGCTGTATTCCAGCCACGTCGTCTGGGACAGCCGCGAAGATTTCGAAGCGTGGACCAAGTCGGAACAGTTCCGCGACGCGCACAAGAATGCCGGCAACAGCGGCACCAAGGACGTGATGGCCGGACCGCCGCAGTTCGAAGGCTTCGAGACGGTCCTGCACGAATCGTAAGACCCGTCAGGCCGCCCGCCCTGCCCGTTCCGCCGGTTTCTCGGCCACGGGCGTCAGTTCATCCCCCATCAGGTCGTCGATGAACAGGCTGAGTAACTGCGGGCGGCCGGACACCCCGGCTTTGCGGTAGATCGCGTTCGACTGCGCCTTAACCGTCCCTTCAGATGTTGCGCGAAGCCCGGCGATCTCTTGGATCGACAAACCTTTCAGCAAGAACATCGCGACGTCGTGCTCGGCGGCTGTCAGCTGCCATGATGTGAATCGGTCCTCGATCAATTCGTGGAACGCGCCAGAGGCGATGCGCAGGCGATCCTCCAGCGCGTCGGCCCGCCGGTGAGACTGGCGCAGGGCCATCGCCCCCAGCACCAGCCCAAGGATCAGCCCCAAGGACGCGCCGATTTCCAGAAACTCGCGGGTCTGCCAGCTGATCGGCTGCAAACGGATGCCGATCACGGTCAGCGCGATGTCCGACACGAAGAAGATCGCGCAGATTGCCTGCACGAGCAGAATGCTGATCAGAAGTGTCCGACGCTTCACGGGGCCGCCTGTTCCGTTTCCTGCTCTGGTGTCCGCGCCCTTCCAACGGACAACCCGTGTTTATACGGAAAACGCTTGGCGCTCCATCGTGACGGCACGGCCCCGTTGCGTCAGCCGTTGCCGCCGCCGGGTGATCCGTCTGGGCGGTCGGGCCTGTCGGGCCGGTCCGGTCTGTCCGGGCGATCCGGGCGATCTGGCCTGTCTGTCTGGTCCGGGCGGTCGGGCCTGTCAGGAAGATCGGGCCTGTCAGGACGATCGGGCCGTTCGGGGCGTTCAGGGCGGTCGGGAACCTCTGCCGGGCCGAGATCCGGCATCAACCGTGGTCCGTCGACGAAGGTATCGTCACCACTGGTATAGTCGCGCAGGATCTCTCCGGTGCGGGGATTGACGATGATCTCTCTTTGACGCGACCCGTCATGACCCACGACCCGCAGGCGGCCCAGCAAGGTGTGGCTGACGTCGATCTCATCATAGCCGTAGCGGCGCAGTTGATCTGCGACCCGCTCTTCCAGCGACGCCGCGTGCGCCGTTGCGGCGCCCGACGCGACGATGAATGCGGCTGTAAGAAGTTTAGCAATCATCTGTATCCTCCGGGGTCAGCGAAAGCTGTCGATGCGGCGGCTCCTGCTGGGGACAGGAACCGCCGCATACTACTGGAACGAACTTCGGCTTCGGGATACCGGCGTCGTTCCTTTGGTTCGCGTTTGCCCGCCGTCCCGGCCCCTCCTCATGTTTGGAGACACGTCGGAGGTCGCCCACGGATGCATGATTGGTCGGATCCGCACCGCGAGCTGTTATGCCGGGAACTGCCAGAGGCAGCGGGATGAGTGGTGGCACACACGATATGCCCCCCACATGCCAGCCCCGCCGGAGATGCGCCATAAACCTTCGGCCAGACCGCATAAACCCAGGTTTAAGGGCCAATAAAACAAGAGGTTTCCGCAGGATAGGCGCGGTGCCCTGTTCGGCCCGAACCGCAGTCGCGCGCCGGATGGATGCGGACCGCGCCCGCGTCATCGCAGGCAGGTCCGACCGATTGCACGGCCCCGATGCGGCCGGAACCGTGCGCAGTTGGCGGTAAAGGGTGATGTCAGCCCAGATCCTGCCCAAGGTGCTGGGCGACGGCGAAGATGTCCTTGTCGCCCCGACCGCACATGTTCATGCAGATGATGTGATCGGCGGGAAGGTCCGGCGCAATCTTCATGACATGGGCCAGCGCGTGGCTGGGTTCCAGCGCGGGGATGATGCCCTCGGTCTCACAGGACAGCTGGAACGCCTCCAGCGCTTCCTTGTCGGTGATCGACACGTACTCGGCCCGGCCGGTGTCGTGCAGCCACGAATGTTCCGGCCCGATGCCGGGATAATCGAGCCCCGCCGAGATCGAGAAGCCTTCAAGGATCTGCCCATCGTCGTCCTGCAGCAGGTAGGTCCGGTTGCCGTGCAGCACGCCGGGGCGCCCGCCCGTCAGCGAGGCGCAATGCTCCATCTTTTCGTTCACGCCCTTACCGCCGGCCTCGACGCCGATGATACGGACGTCCTTGTCATCGAGGAACGGGAAGAACAGGCCCATCGCGTTGGAACCGCCGCCGATGGCGGCGATGATCGTGTCGGGCAGACGGCCCTCGGCCTCCATCATCTGTTCCTTGGTTTCCTTGCCGATGATCGACTGGAAATCGCGGACCATCGCCGGGTACGGGTGCGGGCCCGCCACCGTGCCGATGCAGTAGAACGTGTCGCGCACGTTGGTCACCCAGTCGCGCAGCGCATCGTTCATCGCGTCCTTCAGGGTGCCGCGACCAGACGTCACCGGCACCACCTCGGCGCCCAGCAGCTTCATGCGGAACACGTTGGGTTTTTGCCGTTCAACATCGTGGGCGCCCATGTAGACCACGCATTTCAGGCCGAACTTGGCGCAAACCGTCGCCGTGGCCACACCGTGCTGACCCGCGCCGGTTTCGGCGATGATGCGGGTCTTGCCCATGCGGCGGGCAAGGATGATCTGGCCCAGCACGTTGTTGATCTTGTGCGCGCCGGTGTGGTTCAGCTCGTCGCGTTTGAAATAGACCTTGGCGCCGCCCAGCCGCTCGGACAGGCGTTCGGCATGGTACAGCGGCGAGGGGCGACCGACATAGTGCTTCCACAGGAAGTCCATCTCGTCCCAGAAGCTTTGGTCGGTCTTCGCACGTTCGTATTCCGCCTCGAGATCGAGGATCAGCGGCATCAGCGTTTCCGACACGAACCGCCCGCCGTAAAGGCCGAAGCGGCCGTTCTCGTCAGGGCCGGTTTTATACGAGTTGGGAAGATCTTCGGCCATGGTGCGCCCCCTTGAACTGGTTTCTCCGCGTTTAATCCGAAAGCCCCACGCGGTAAAGCCGCGTGCGCCGTCGGACGGCCCGATCGGACACCTTCGGTTGCTTGCGATGGTAATTGACCTGCGCGGCCAGTTGGAGGCACTCTGATCGCGGGAAGAGGACCCCGGGAGGACGACCATGAACACCAAAACCCTGCTGTGCGCGGGCACGGCGCTGTTTGCGCTTGCGCCTGCTGCATGGGCCGCCGACTGCGCGGCGATGACGGACGCCGCACCGGAAGGAGTCACGATCACCGAGGCGGTGCAGACCGAAGCGTCGGAAGAGATTAACGTCGCCCACTGCCTGCTGCGCGGCGTGATGGACGAACGCACCGGGATGGATGGCAAACCCTATGCCATCCGCTTTGAACTGCGGATGCCGGACGACTGGCAGGGGCGGTTCATGCATCAGTTCAACGGCGGCAATGACGGCGCAGTCGTCCCCGCCCTTGGCGAGGGCACCGGCGTCGCGATGGGCAATCCCGCATTGGCGCGGGGCATGGCCGTGGTGTCGTCCGATGCCGGTCACGACGGCGAGGCGAACCCCGAAGCCGGGCTGGCCGGGTCGAACATGTTCGGCTTCGATTTCGAGGCGCGGCGCGACTATGGCTATGGGGCCGTCGCCAAGCTGCACCCCGTCGCGCTTGAACTGGTTGAAACCTACTATGGCCATGCGCCGGACTACGTTTACGGCTTTGGCCGGTCCAACGGCGGACGGCACGCGATGGTCGCCGCGGAACGGATGCCGGATGCCTTCGACGGCCTGCTGGCAGGTTACCCCGGCTTCAACCTGCCGAAGGCTGCGCTTCAGCACGCGTGGGATGTGCAGTCTTTCCGCAGCGTGGGCAACAGCCTTGCCACCGCCTTCTCGGCCGACGAACTGGCCGCCGTCGCCACCCGCGTGGCCGAAGCCTGCGATGGGCTCGACGGGCTTGAGGATGGCATGATCTTCGACGTCGAAGGCTGTCAGGATGCGTTCGACCCCGCCACGATGGCGTGCAGTGCGGGCCAGAACAGCGCCTGCTTGTCCGAGGACAAGGTCGCCGCGCTGCAACGAATTCACGCCGGTCCGACCGACAGTTCCGGCACGGCGCTGTATAGCGACTGGGTCTGGGACACCGGCATCGCCACCGCGAACTGGCGCTTCTGGAAGCTGGAAAGCCCGATCCCGCCGTGGGGCAAGAAACCCCTGATCGCGATCATGGGGTCGGGTTCGCTGGCACAGATCTTCACCACCCCGCCCACGCAAGTCGCGGGAGACCCGGAGTCGCTTGAAGCCTATCTGATGGCCTTCGATTTCGACACCGACGCTGACGGGATCTGGGCCACGTCCGACGCGTTCCCCGAAAGCCCGATGGAGGTCATGACGCCGCCCTCGGCTGCCGATCCGACGCTGGACGGCATGGAAGCGGCAGGCAGCAAGCTGATCGTGTTCCACGGCGTGTCCGATCCCGTGTTCTCGTTCAAGGACACTGCGACCTGGTACGCCCGCCTGATGGAAAACAACGCGGCGGCCAGCGACTTCGTTCGGCTTTACGCGATCCCGGGCATGCCGCATGGCCAAGGCGGCAATGCCCCGGACGAGGTGGACATGCTGGGCGCCCTGATCGCATGGGTCGAGGACGGCGCAGCCCCCGGCCCGCTGACCGCGACGATCCGGCAAGGCAACGAAGAGGCCGACACCGGCAACCTTGGCGCCACGCGCCCGCTGTGCCCGTGGCCCCGGCACGCGCAGTTCACGGGGAACGACCCGATGTCCGCCGCCAGCTTCAGCTGCGAATAGGCCATTTCTCCCGCCCCCGTTCGGCGGGGGCGGCGCGCTTAGACCAGCGTTTTCTTGAAACCGACGTGGCTGGGGTCATATCCCAGCGCCTCGTAGAACTTGCGGGATTCGGTCCGCTGCGCGTTCATCGTCAACTGCATCAGACGGCAGCCGGCGGCGCGGGCCCGTGCTTCGGCATCGTCGAACATCGCCCGGCCCAGCCCGCGGCCCCGCATGGTGTCGGACACCCGCACGCCTTCGACCTGCGCGCGGCGGGCCGCGCTGATCGACAGGCCTGAAATGAACGTGATCTGGTAGGTGGCGACGACAACGCCGTCCTCTTCCCCGACGATCAGATGGTTCGCACCCTCGTCCGCCATCGCGTCGAACGCCGAAAAGTAGCCGTCCATATCGGACTGCTCTCGCCCCTGCCCCAGAAAATCATTCGCCAAAAGCGCCACGACGGCCGGCACATCCTCGCGCCGGGCCTCGCGCCAGATCATGCCAGCGCCTTCGCCAAGGCCGCGATCTTCGCGGGGTCTTTGACGCCGGGGGCGCTTTCGATGCCGGACGACAGGTCGACTTGCCGCGCGCCGGTCAGGCGAACCGCCTCGGCGACGTTATCCGGGGTCAGCCCACCGGCCAGCATCCACGGAACTGGCCAGCGCCGATTGGCGATCAATGTCCAGTCGAAGGCCACCCCGTTGCCGCCGGGCCGGTCGTCGTCCGGAGACGGCTTGGCGTCGAGCAGGATCTGGTCGGCGACAGAGACGTAGGTCTCTAGCGTCGGAAGGTCGTCTTCCGTGGCGATCCCGACCGCTTTCATCACCGGAAGCCCGTACCGCGCCTTCACCTCGGCCACCCGTTCCGGGGTTTCCTTGCCGTGCAACTGAAGCATGTCCAGCGGCACGGTGTCGGTGATCCGGTCCAGCAGTTCGTTGTCGGCGTTCACCGTCAGGGCGACCTTGCAGATGCCCACGGGCACCTCGGCCGCCAACTCAGCGGCCGTTTCGATGGACACGTTCCGGGGCGATTTCGGGAAGAAGACGAACCCGACATAGGCCGCGCCCGCCTTGGCGGCGGCGGCGACGTCTTCGGGCCGGGACAGGCCGCAGAACTTGATGCGTGTCGAGGTCATGGCAGCCGCGGGTCTAGCTTGCCTTGCGGTCGTCCTCAAGCAAAGCCAGCACGTCGTCCGACGTCCCCGGCTTCTCGTGCTTGATCCGAGTCACCTCGCGCGCAAGCTTTTCCTTCTCGCGGCGCTGGTGGGCGGCTTCGGCGCGGTGCTTGTGCTCGCGCAGCCATTCCCAGACGAAGCCCAGCAGAAGGCCGATCACGACCCCGCCAAGGATGACAAGGAACAGCGGCAGCGTCACCGAAGAGTTGAAGCCCAGCAGCAGACTGGTCTGCTCGGGCAGGACGTTCAGCGTCACCATCTCGCGGTTGGCAAGGGCAACGGTAATCAGGCAGACCGCGATGACGGCCAGGATCAGGTAGCGAATATAGCGCATATAAGTCTCAGGCGTTTCCGTTCAGCCGGTCGCGCAGCAGCTTGCCGGTCTTGAAGAAGGGGACATGTTTCTCGTCCACCTCAACGGATTCGCCGGTGCGCGGGTTCCGTCCCAGTCTGGCATCCCGCTTCTTTACGGAAAAGGCCCCGAAGCCGCGCAATTCGACGCGGTCGCCACGCGCCATCGCTTCGATCACTTCTTCGAAGATCGTGTTTACGATCCGTTCGACATCGCGCTGGAACAGGTGCGGATTTTCGTCAGCGATCTTCTGGATCAATTCCGAGCGGATCATTGGCAGCATTCCCCCATCGCTTTCAGAAAAACGGCCGCGTTTTCACGGCTCTAGTTATCGTAGGACTATAGGCCCAATCTAGAAGGCACAAAACAACAGCGCCACGGGTTTCGCGCCAGAAAAGGTGATTTCGGCATGGAATCGCGCGTCGATGCGGCGGCGCAGCGGGAAAAACCCAATGATTTCGCTGAATTCCGGGCGTTCCGAGCAAGCAGAGGGCACTGCTGATTCGCAAAGCGGGCGAATCTGTCGGACGTATTTCGCCGCCTCTGCCCCAGTCGGCAGGTCGGAGTCGGAGCATGTTCATTAACAAGTAAAAAAGGCGCCGAGGCGTTGCCCGGGCGATTTTGTCCGACCGGGAACGAAAAAACCCCGCGCCTTTCGGCGCGGGGTTCGCTTCACCGGCAGAGGCCGGGAAATCTCTTACTCGTCGCCCTTCAGAGCAGCGCCGAGGATGTCGCCCAGCGACGCACCCGAGTCGGAGGAACCGTACTGCTGAACGGCCTCTTTCTCTTCGGCGATCTCGCGTGCCTTGATCGACAGGCCCAGACGGCGGGTCTTGGCGTCGACGTTGGTGACGCGGACGTCGACCTTGTCGCCAACCTGGAACCGCTCGGGGCGCTGCTCGGCACGGTCACGCGACAGGTCGGAGCGGCGGATGAACGACTTGAGGCCGTCGTATTCCACTTCGATGCCGCCATCTTCGATCGCCGTGACTTCCACGGTGATGATCGAACCGCGCTTGACGCCGTCCATGGCTTCCGCGAACGGGTCGCCTTCCAGAGCCTTGATCGAGAGCGAGATACGCTCTTTGTCGGTGTCCACCTCGGTGACGACGGCTTTCACCATGTCGCCCTTGCGGTAGTTCTGGATGGCTTCTTCGCCACGCTGGTCCCACGACAGGTCGGACAGGTGAACCATGCCGTCGATGTCGTTGTCGAGACCGATGAACAGACCGAATTCGGTGATGTTCTTGACCTCGCCTTCGACCTCGGTGCCCATCGGATGGGATTCCTCGAAGACTTCCCACGGGTTGCGCATGGTCTGCTTGAGACCCAGCGAAACGCGGCGCTTCGCGGTGTCGATTTCCAGAACCATGACTTCGACTTCCTGAGAGGTCGAAACGATTTTGCCCGGGTGGACGTTCTTCTTGGTCCACGACATTTCCGAAACGTGCACCAGACCCTCGACGCCGGGTTCCAGTTCCACGAACGCACCATAGTCGGTGATGTTCGTGACGCGGCCGGTGTGAACCGACTCGATCGGGAACTTGGCTTCGACGGAATCCCACGGATCGTCCTGCAGCTGCTTCATGCCGAGGCTGATACGGTGAGTTTCCTTGTTGATCTTGATGACCTGGACCTTGACGGTCTCGCCGATAGACAGGATCTCCGACGGGTGGTTGACGCGGCGCCAGGCCATGTCGGTGACGTGCAGCAGGCCGTCCACACCGCCAAGATCGACGAACGCGCCGTACTCGGTGATGTTCTTGACCACGCCGTCCACGGCATCGCCTTCGCTGAGCTTGCCGATGACTTCGGCGCGCTGCTCGGCGCGGGACTCTTCAAGGATGGCACGGCGCGACACAACGATGTTGCCACGGCGACGGTCCATCTTGAGGATCTGGAACGGCTGCTTGAGACCCATCAGCGGGCCGGCATCGCGCACGGGGCGCACATCGACCTGCGAACCGGGCAGGAACGCCACGGCGCCGCCGAGGTCGACGGTGAAGCCGCCCTTGACGCGGCCGAAGATCGCGCCTTCGACGCGCTGATCGTCGGCATAGGCCTTTTCGAGACGATCCCAGGCTTCTTCGCGGCGGGCTTTGTCACGGCTGATGACCGCTTCGCCACGCGCGTTCTCGACGCGGTCGAGGAACACTTCGACCTCGTCACCGACAGCGATGTCGGGCGCTTCACCGGGGTTCGCGAATTCTTTGAGTTCGACACGGCCTTCCATCTTGTAGCCGACGTCGATGATGGCTTGGCCGGCTTCGATAGCGATGACCTTGCCTTTGACAACCGAACCTTCGTTCGGGGTGTCGATTTCGAGGCTTTCATTAAGGAGGGCCTCGAATTCCTCCATGGATGCGTTCTGAGCCATGTGGCGTCTATTTTCCTTCATAGGCGTTTTGCGGGCCGTGCGGTTGTCTCCGCCGGTCTTGGGATTTCATTGGTCAACGGGTCCACAAAACAAAGAGGGCCGGTGGTCCCGACCCTGCTCGTCTCGATGTCTCGCGGTTAATCCCGTCTTGTCGACGGGAGGCGTATAGCCAAGCGACCGCGAAAAGACAAGCCCCGGGGGCCTGGGTGGGGCGTTCCGGCGGCCTGCCGTCTGCCGCAGGGTCAGGCGCCGCCCTGCCCCGGCCCGGCGGCACCCGCTGGCGCCTGCCATTCAAAGTGGATGTCCCAGCTGTCGCTGCCCGTCACCACGAAGCCGAGGCTTTCGTAGAACGCGTTCGCCCGACTGCCGCGCAGCGCCATCAGCCGCAGGGGCAGACCGGCCTCGCGCGCCTCGGCCTGGACCGCGGCGACAACGGCACTGCCCCGTCCCTCGCCCTGCCGGTCGGGGCTTAGATAGAGGTGGTCGAGGTACAGGTGATCCGCGCGTCGCCGGACCACGACGAACCCCGCAAGCGCGTCCCCGTCCAGGATCAGGCGCGTGTCGTCCGGATCGAATGCACCAAGAAACCGCTCACGGGCGCGGGCCGGGTCGAACCGGCCCAGCGCCTCTAGGCTGGGTCGCATGGCTTCCACCCGGATCGCGGCCAGCCGCGTGCCATCTTCGGGCGCGGCGGGCGCAAGGCGCAGGTCTGGCAGCGTGGAAGTCAGCAATACCGCTCGGGTCCGTTCCACTGCCCGGCATTGTAACGGTCGCCGTGGCACCAGCCGACCGGCAGGATTCTTTCGATCTCGGCTAGTTCGCTGTCGCCCAGCGTGATCTCGGTGCCGCGCACCAGTTCGCGGAAGTGGTCGGCGGTGCGGGTACCGGGGATCGGGATGATATTGTCCCCCTGCGCCAACGTCCACGCAATGGCAATTGCGGCGGTGGGTTCGCCCATCTCGGCTGCGAACTCGCGCAGCGCGTCGGTGTATTCAAGGTTCGGCGGCAGGGTATCGGGCTGGAAGCGCGGGTTCCCCTTGAGGAATCCGATGCCTTCGACCTTTTCCAAGGACGGCGGCGTGTCGGTCAGCAGGCCACGGCCCACAGGCGAGAAGGCGACAAGCGCTGCGCCAAGCTCTTTCGTCGCCTGCAGCAAGCCCAGTTCGGGTGCGCGGGTCGAAAGCGAGTACTCGGACTGCACCGCCGCGATCGGCGCGGCGGCGGCGGCGCGGCGCAGGCTGGACGGCGCGATCTCGGAAAAGCCGATGGACTTGCACTTGCCCTTGGCCACCAGCGCCTGCAGCGCCTCTGCCGCGTCTTCGATGGGCATGTCGGCCTGACGACGGTGGACGTAATAAACCTCGACGCAGTCGACGCCCAGACGCTTGAGGCTGCCGTTCAGTTCGGCCTCGAGGTGGTCCAGATCGTTGCGGTAACAGCGGTTGCCGTCCGCGTCCTTGGTGATCCCGCCCTTGGTGGCGATGACGAAATGATCCTTCGCCCATGGGTTGGCGGCAAGATACGCGCCGATGGTCTCTTCCGACTTGCCGCCTGCGTAGACGTTCGAGGTGTCGATGTGGGTGACGCCCAGTTCGACCGCCGCGTCCAGCACGCCAAAGCTTTCGTCCTGCGTGGTCGGTCCATAGAACGGCCCGAAGGACATCGCGCCGATCCCCAACGGCGAAACCTCGGTCGTTCCCAGTTTGCGTTTCTGCATCATCCGTCTCCCCTCATCCTGCTTTCGATCTCGGCGATGGCGCGGGCCACGGCCTGTTCAATCGTCATGTCGCTGGTGTCGATCAGCATCGCATCCGGCGCCTGTGTCAACGGCGCGTCAGCCCGTCCGGTGTCCCGTGCGTCGCGGGCCAGCTGGTCGGCCAGAACCTCGTCATAAGTCACCGCCAGCCCCTTGCCGGTCAGCTCAAGATGCCGCCGCGCCGCTCGCACCTCGGCAGAGGCCGTGACGAACAGTTTCGCGTCGGCATCCGGGCAGATGACCGTGCCGATGTCGCGCCCGTCCAGCACCGCGCCGCCGGGGCGGCGGGCGAACCCTTTCTGGAACGCTACCAGCGCCTTGCGCACGGCGGGCATCGCCGCCACGCGGCTTGCGGCCTCGGCCACCTGCGGCGTGCGCAACCCCTCGCGGTCCAGATCGGCAGGCACCAGCGCCTCGGCGGCGGTCAGCGCGTCCTCGCCGTCCAGCGTCCGGGCGCCCACGGCGCGGTACAGCAGGCCGGTGTCGAGATGCGCGAACCCGAAATGATCCGCCACCTGCTTCGAGATCGTGCCCTTGCCGGCGGCGGCGGGGCCGTCGATGGCCACGGTGAACGGGCGGTTGGTCATGGGCTCAGCGATTGGACCGCACCAGCTGTGCACCGAGCGTGCCCATCAGCGGCTCGAAGATCGGGAACGAGGTCGCGATCGGGCCGCTGTCGTCCACGCCGATGGGTTTCTCCGACGCCATGCCGCAGCACAGGAAGGACATCGCGATCCGGTGATCCAGCCGCGCCTCGGCGGTCGCGCCGCCGGGAACGCCGCCCGGTCCCATGCCGTGGACGATGAGGGTGTCCTCGTCCTCTTCGATGGTGACGCCACAGGCCTCCAGCCCGCGCGCCATCGCGTCGATCCGGTCGCTTTCCTTCACGCGCAGTTCCTTCACGCCCTTCATCACGGTCTTGCCAGAGGCGAAGGACGCGACGACCGAAAGGATCGGATATTCGTCGATCATCGACGGCGCGCGTTCCGGCGGAACCTCGATGCCCTTCATGTCCGGTGAGAAGCGGGCGCGCAGGTCCGCGACGGGTTCGCCGCCCTCGGTGCGCTCGTTTTCGAACGTCAGATCGGCGCCCATTTCCTTCAGCGTGGTGTACAAACCCGCACGGGTCGGGTTCAGGCCGATGTTCGGCACCAACACGTCAGACCCCTCGACGATCAGCGCGGCGCAGACCGGGAACGCGGCCGAGGACGGATCGCGCGGCACGGCGATGGTCTGGGGCTTCAACTCGGGGCGGCCGGTCAGGGTAACGACGCGGCCCTCGTCGGTGTCCTCGACGGTAATCTCGGCCCCGAAGCCGGCCAGCATCCGCTCGGTATGGTCGCGGGTCGGTTCCTTTTCGATCACCACGGTCTGGCCCGGCGCGTTCAGCCCCGCCAGCAGAACGGCGGACTTCACCTGCGCCGAGGCCATTGGCAGCGTGTAGGTCACCGGCACCGGATCGGCGGCGCCGACCAGCGTCATCGGCAGGCGCCCGCCCTCGCGGCCTACGGCTTGGCAGCCGAACAGCGACAGCGGGTCGGTGATGCGGCCCATCGGGCGCTTGCGCAGGCTGGCATCGCCGGTGAAGGTCGCGGTGATCGGCGTGGTCGCCATCGTCCCCATGATCAGCCGCACCCCGGTGCCCGAGTTGCCGCAGTCGATCACGTCCTCGGGCTCCGAGAAGCCGCCGACACCGACGCCGTGCACGGTCCAGTCGCCGCCGCCATGTTCGATTACCTCGGCCCCGAAGGCGCGCATCGCCTTGGCGGTGTCCAGCACGTCCTGCCCTTCCAGCAGGCCAGAGATCTTCGTCTCGCCCACCGTCAGCGCGCCAAGGATCAGCGAGCGGTGGCTGATCGACTTGTCGCCGGGCACGTCGGCGGTGCCTTTCAGCGGCCCGGACTTGCGGGCGGTCATAGGGGTGGCGGGGCCGTGGGACGACATCGGGGACCTCTCGTTGAACCGTTCCCCGGATAGCGAAACCCCGAAGGACAATCCACAGGCAATCAACCTGTTGCGGTCGCGCGGGGGCGCCGAGCGCGCCGCGAAATCGGAAACGAGGGCAGCGCCGGCCCGCGGGGTGGCGCAATAGCGCCGCCCCAGGGGGGCGGGTCGGCGCTGCCCGGCGTAAACGCCGGGCGGGACGTCACTCCGCCCCCTACCCCGCCTTGCGGAAGGTCAGATAATGCGGCGTCCGCCCCTCGCGCAGGGCTTTCTGTTCATAGCGGGTCGAATACCAGTCGTCCCACGGCGTCCGCCAGTCGGCGGCGCGCTCGGCCTGCCATTCGAACCCGTGGCGCGGCACCTGTTCCAGTGTCTGACGCACGTAGTCCGGGATATCGGTCGCGACGCGAAACTCGGCGCCGGGTTTCAACACGCGCGCCAACGGTTCCAGATGCTCGGGCGTCACGAAGCGGCGACGGTGGTGTTTCTTCTTGGGCCACGGGTCAGGATACAGCAGGAAAGCCTTCGCGACCGAAGCTTCCGGCAGCACGTCGAACAGATCGCGGACATCACCCGGATGGATGCGGATGTTCTCGACCCCGGCGTCGCGCATCTTGCCCAGAAGCATCGCAACGCCGTTGATGAACGGCTCGCATCCGATGATGCCGACGTCGGGGTTGGACGCGGCCTGATGCACCATGTGCTCGCCGCCGCCAAAGCCGATCTCCAGCCACAGATCGCGGCCGCCGAACAGCGCCTGAAGATCCAGCGGCGCACGGTCCGGATTCACGTCCCAGCCGACAGCGCCGGGGCTGAGGTCCGAGAGGTCCTCTTCAAGGTATTCCTGTTGGCTGGGGCGCAGCGTTTTGCCATGCCGACGGCCATAGAAATTGCGCCAAGGCGCTTGCGGATGCTTTTGATCGTTCTTCGTGTCGCTCATGGCCGCGCCTATGGCGCAGCCACCGCCCCGGGGTCAAGCACCAGACGGTCAGGCTTCACTGTTTGCTCCACGCGAACGACCCTCTCGTTTTCGTGATTAAATTATGTTAACGTTACGTCAACCTCATTGCGTGGCGTCACGAGTTCAGCGGTTTCATTCCGGCCAACCAATAGGGGAAAACACCATGTCCAACTGGGAAATCCACGGGCACGAGCTCGTGACCTGCAACTGCGTGTATGCGTGCCCATGCCAGTTCAACGCGCTGCCCGACAAGGGCCACTGCGAGGCGGCGGTTCTTTACGAGATCGACAAGGGCCACCACGGCGACACAAAGCTGGACGGCTTGCGGCTGGGCATTCTGTACAAGTGGCCGGGCGCCGTGCACGAGGGCGATGGCACGATGCAAATCTTCGTCGACGACCGCGCGACCGACGCACAGGCGACCGCGCTTGAAGCGATCGCCAGCGGCGAGGACACCGAGGATTTCGCGACCATGTGGTGGATCTTCCATGCGATGGCGCCCAACCGGCTTCCGACGGAACGCGCCGCGATTTCGCTGGATGTCGACATCGAAGAACGGACTGGCAAAGGTCGCGTCGGTGATGCGTTCTCGCTGAGTGCCGAGCCGATCCGCAACCCGGTCACAGGCGACACGCACCGCGTCCGGATCGATCTGCCGAACGGCTTCGAGTACCGCATCGCCGAGATCGGGTCCGGCACCGCCAATGTGACGGCCGACATCAAGATCGACGGGATCGACGGCACCTACGCCCAGATGGCGGAACTTCACATCTCGGGCACCGGCGTGCTTGAAGCCGCCTGACGCCATGCGCGGCGGATGGGTAGAGGTCGCGCTTCGGCGCGACCGCGCGCTGCTGGTCGGCGCGATGGGGGTCCTGTTCCTGCTGGCGGGCCTTTACACGATCTTCGGTGTCGGCATGTCGATGTCGGCGCTGGACATGACCCGGATGGCAGGCATGATCGACATGCCATCATTGCGGACGCCGGGCGCATGGTCAGCGGGCTTCACGGTGCTGGTCGTCCTGATGTGGTGGGTGATGATGGTGGCGATGATGCTGCCGTCCGTCGCGCCAGTGATCCTGCTATACGCTGCGCTGATCCGGCGATCTTCCACCCCGGACCGCGCGCGGAACCTTGGTGCAAACTTCCTTGCCGGCTATTTGCTGGCATGGTTGGGCTTCAGCCTAGGTGCTGCGCTGTGTCAGTGGGCGCTGGAATACGCCGGGGTCGTCTCGGCCTCGATGATGACGCTGCTCGACACGCGGCTGGGCGCTGTCGTGCTGATCGCGGCGGGGGCGTTCCAATTCACACCTTTGAAAGACAGCTGCCTGTCACAGTGCCGATCCCCCGCAAAATTCCTGTCAGAGCGTCATCGCCCCGGCCTGCGGGGCGCGCTGGTGATGGGGCTTGAACACGGGATCTACTGCCTTGGCTGCTGCTGGGGGCTGATGGCCCTGCTGTTCGTCGGCGGCATCATGAACCTGTACTGGATCGTGGGGCTTGCAGCGTTGGTCGCACTGGAAAAGCTGACACCGCACGGACGCCTGATCTCGCGCATCGCGGGCGCGGCGTTGGTGGCGTGGGGACTGTCGCTGCTCACGGGGCTAACCTAGGCAGGTCTAGCCACGGCCGCGATAGGTCGGCACACCCTGATCGGGTATCCAAGCGCCTTCGGGGGCCGGGCCGGTCTGCCAGAAGACGTCGATCGGGATCCCGCCGCGCGGATACCAATAGGCACCGATGCGCAGCCATTCGGGCGACAGCAGTTCGACCAGCCGGTTGGCGATCTCCATCGTGCAATCTTCGTGAAAGGCGCCGTGATTGCGGAAGGAATGCAAAAATAGCTTGAGCGACTTGGATTCCACCAGCCAGTCGCCGGGGATGTAGTCGATCACGATGTGGGCGAAGTCGGGCTGCCCCGTCATCGGGCACAGCGAGGTAAACTCGGGCGCGGTGAACCGCACCGCGGCGCCCTGCCCCTTGGAACCGAAGGGCACCCGTTCCAGCACCGCCTCGGACGGCGACGCGGGAAGCGCGGTGTGAGCGCCAAGTTGTGAAAGGCCCGATACGTCGGTTTTCGCCATGTACCGGGCCCTCCCGTTTCAGTGGATCAGATCGCGGACTTCAGCGCCTCGGCCAGATCCGTCTGTTCCCAAGAGAAGCCGCCGTCGGCTTCCGGGGCGCGGCCGAAGTGGCCGTAAGCCGCGGTGCGCTGGAAGATCGGCTTGTTCAGCTGAAGCTTCTCGCGGATGCCACGCGGGGTCAGGTCCATGACCTGCGCGATGGCCGCCTCGATCTTCGCCTCGTCCACTTCGCCGGTGCCGTGGGTGTCGACATAGATCGACAGCGGCTTGGCGACGCCGATGGCGTAGGACAGCTGCAGCGTGCACTTGTGGGCCAGACCGGCGGCAACGACGTTCTTGGCGACGTAACGCGCGGCGTAGGCAGCCGAACGGTCAACCTTGGTCGGATCCTTGCCCGAGAACGCACCGCCACCGTGCGGAGCAGCCCCGCCATAGGTGTCGACGATGATCTTGCGGCCGGTCAGGCCGGCGTCGCCGTCGGGTCCGCCGATCACGAACTTGCCGGTCGGGTTCACGTGCCATTCCGTTTCGCCGGTGACCCATCCTTCGGGCAGTTCGCCAAGAATGTAGGGTTCGACGATGGCACGCACGTCGGCCGAGCTTAGCGTCGGATCAAGGTGCTGGGTCGACAGAACGATCGACGTCACGCCAACGGGCTGGCCGTTTTCGTAGCGCACGGTCAGCTGCGACTTGGCGTCCGGTCCCAGCTTGGGCTCGGTGCCGTTCTTGCGGACCTCGGCCAGCTTCTTGAGGATCGCGTGGCTGTAGAGGATCGGCGCCGGCATCAGTTCCGGGGTCTCGTCGGTCGCGTAACCGAACATGATCCCCTGGTCGCCTGCGCCTTCGTCCTTGTTGTCGGCGGCGTCAACGCCCTGGGCGATGTCGGCGGACTGGGCATGAAGGTAGCTGTCGACCTTCATGTTGGCCCAGTGGAAGCCTTCCTGCTCATAGCCGATGTCCTTCACGCAGTCGCGTGCGATCTGTTCGACGTTGCGGATGACCTCGCCGGGGCCGCGAACCTCGCCGCCGATCACAACGCGATCGGTGGTGGCGAACGTCTCGCATGCGACGCGGGAGTACGGATCTTCTGAAAGGAATGCATCAAGGACCGCGTCGGAAATGCGGTCACAGACCTTGTCCGGGTGGCCCTCTGAAACGGATTCAGAGGTGAAGATATAGCTGTTTCGGGACATGAGTGCTCCATTGGAATGTAGGCCGACCACGCCAGGAAGCCGTTGTGGCGGCACATTCCAATTGGGTTATCTTTGTGGCGAACTCGCGTCAATGGCGTTGCGGCGGCGCAGCACGATTAGCCCCGAAAGCCCCGCCAACAAAACGAAGAACACGGGCCAATCCCCGGTATTCGCGTAGATTGTCGGCGGAAGTGGACTAGGAAGGGATGAATCAATCCACCCGGCCTCGTTCAGCGGGATCGACGCCACAATTTCGCCACGCGCATCAATCACCGCCGAGACGCCGGTATTCGCGGCCCGCACCATCGGCAGGCCCTGCTCGACCGCGCGCAGCCGCGCTTGCGCCAGATGCTGGTACGGCCCCGAGACCTTGCCGAACCAAGCGTCGTTGGTGATCTGCAAAAGCCAGCCGGGCCGCGCGGGCGCCGCGTTGACGTCTTGCGGGAAGATCGCCTCGTAGCAGATCAGTGGCAGCGCGCTGCCCAGCGGCCCCAGATCCAGAAGCTGCGGCCCCGGCCCCGAACTATAGCCAAAGCCCATGCTGGACCCGAACAGTGTCATGCCGACCGTGTCGAACATCGACGACAGGGGCAGATATTCCCCGAACGGCACAAGGTGATACTTGTCGTAAAGATCGGCGACGACGCCGTCGCCATCCAGCACGATCAGGCTGTTGAAGGCGTCCCGCCCCTCCCACCGCTGAATTCCCAGCACGACCGGCACCCCGCCTGCGGCCTGCGCGACCCGCATAAGAAGCGGCTCAGCGTTGTTCAGAACCGTGGGGATCGCGGTTTCCGGCCAGATCACAAGGTCGGGCCGCCCGTCGGCGCCCGCAGCCGTGTATTCCAGCTGTCGGCGGAAGAAAGTCGTCGCGTGGTCCGGGTCCCACTTCAGGTGCTGCGCCGCGTTGGGCTGCACCAAGCGGACCACCTGCGGCGATTCAACGGCCGGGACCGGCTGCGCCGCCTGCCACATGCCAAGCCCGTACAGCACCGCGAAGGGCAAGAGCGCCAGCCCACCCCGGCGCCAGCTGGGCCAAGCCGCCGACGCAAGGGCTGCCGCAAGAACCGTCAGGACCGACAACCCGACCGGCCCGACCCACGCCACCAGCTGCATCGGGCCCCAACCGACCCACACATGACCGATCATCGCCCACGGAAAGCCGGTCAGAATGTAAGATCGCGTCAGTTCGACGAAGGCCAGCGCAAGGGCGAAGGCCACCGCCTGCCCCCAGCGGCCTGTCCCCCGCCCGATCCAGTGCGCCAGCGCAAAGGCCGCGCCCCAGAACAGCGCGAACCCGCCCGCCATGAAGACCAACGCGAAGGGCGCCATCCAGCCGTGGCGGGCGATGTCGACGAAGAACGGCTCGACGATCCAGAACAGCGACGCCGCGAAGTAGCCCGCGCCAAAGCTCCAGCCGATCCACGCAGCCCCCCGCACTGTCGATGTGAGTACAAAGAAACGGAACACCAAGGCCAGCGCGGCAAGCGTCGCCCAAGGCAGGCCCACGGGCGCCTGCCCAAGCGCAGCCAGCGCGCCCAGAAGGATCGCCGCCGGCATGGACCGGCGCGCGAAAATACCCTTCCGCGACGCTACTGCGGTTTCACTCACCCGCGACCTGCGGCAGCCTGACACGCAGACGCTTGATCCGGCGCGGGTCGGCGTCGACGACGACGAACTCGACCCCTGCGGGGTGCGGGATCATCTCGCCACGCGCCGGCACGCGGCCGGACAGCATGAAGACCAGGCCGCCAAGCGTGTCGATCTCTTCCTGTTCTTCGTCATCCGCAAGGGACAGGCCGATCTCGTGCTCGAACTCTTCCAGCGGCGCCGTGGCCTGCGCAAGGTAGACGCCCGGTTTCTCCTGCGTCCAAAGCTGATCTTCCTCGGTGTCGTGTTCGTCCTCGATCTCGCCGATGACCTGTTCGATCAGGTCCTCGATGGTCACAAGGCCGTCGACCCCACCGTATTCGTCGATCACCAGCGCAAGGTGCATCCGCTGCGTCTGCATCTTCTGCAGCAGCACGCCGATGGGCATCGACGGCGGCGCGAACAGCAGCGGCCGCAACATCTTGCGAAGGTTGAAGGGAATGCCGTCGCCGTTGAACCCGTGGGTCAGGGCAAAGTCCTTCAGGTGGACCATGCCCAGCGGCGTGTCGAGCGTGCCTTCGAACACCGGAAGACGCGTCAGCCCGCTTTCGCGGAACACGGCCACCAGTTCCTCCATCGAGATTTCGATGGGGACCGACACGATCTCGGATTTCGGGATCGCGACGTCCTCGACCCGCATCCTGCGCAGGTTGAGCATACCAAGAGCCGCGCCGGCCTGAGCCGACCCGTTCGGGGTCCCGTCGGTTTCATCTGAATCTTCCAGCTCGACATCCGTCGGGCCGTTCAGGGCTTTCTTGAACCAGGTAAATAACCCGCCCTGCCCGTTCTCTATCTGATCCTGCGCGCTTTGCGCTGCGCTAGAGGACCCGCTATCCGCGTCGCCCATCTGTCCTTTCCAAGAAACGCGAGCCGCTGCGGCCCGCGCCGCTAATATGGGTCTGGAAGCCCCAAGGTTGCAAGTATCTCGACCTCAAGACTTTCCATCAATTCCGCATCCGCGTCGTCGATGTGATCGAAGCCCAACAGATGCAGGACTCCGTGCACCACCAGATGGGTCACATGGTCCTCGACGGGGCGCCCCGCCTCGGCAGCTTCCCGCCGACAGGTTTCCACCGCGATGGCGATGTCGCCCAGTTCCCCGGCCTCTGGCGGGTCGGGACGTTCGCCTGCGAATTCCGACGCGCGTTCCTCGGACGGCCATGACAGGACGTTGGTCGGCGTGGGCTTGTCGCGGAAGTCCGCATTCAACACGGCGATGCGGGCGTCGTCGCAGCCCAGAACCGCCGTTTCGAAGTCATCGGGATCAAGCCCAAGGTGACGCAGGGTCGCCGTTTCCGCACGCGCGGCCAGCTGTTCCAGCTTCAGCGTCTCCCAGTCGGGGGCTTCGATCACAACATCCACGGTCATTCCGCCAGTGATGCCAAGCCACCCCGAAAGTAAAGCCCGCCGCGGCATCCGCGCCACGATCCCGCGCAAAATCATTAAAGCCAGCGTTATTAAACGGACCTTAGGACAGGGATTGTTAAGCTGCTACCGGATAACACGCGGCGGATTTTGACTATCCGCACCGTGAAGGAGACGTTGAATGCGGAAGGCTCGGGCAATCCCGCCCGGCCCTACAGGAGCCTACAGGAGACAAACCCGCAATGTACGTGACCGTCCTGTATCGCAACACATGCCTGCAGATGTATCTGCGGCCCGCGCGGGCTGTGCGCAGGTCCGTGCGCCCGGCGCCGATGCTGCGGCTGATCGCCGGCTAAGCCCACCGCGCTGAAACGCTGGCTTAGGCGTGGCCGATCACTTTCGGGTCGCGGCACGCGTGGCGCGCGCATTCCAGTTCCAGCGTCGAATGTCCGACGCCGAACTTCTCTGACAGCATCACCTTGATACGCGCCTTGATGGCGTCCGCTTCGGCCCACCTGCCCTCGACCACGACGACATGCGCCTCCATCGCGGGGTGATGTTCCTCCATCTGCCACAGATGCGCGTGATGCACGCTTGCGACCCCGTCGACCCCTTGCAGGCTTTCGACGATCTCTTCGCTGTCCAGACCCGGCGGGCTGGCCTGCATGAGGATGCGGATCACCTCGCCGATTTCAGCGAACCCCATCCACAGGATGTAGCCCGCGATCATCAGCGTCACCAGCGGGTCGACCCACCACCAGCCGAACACCAGAATGGCCACCCCCGCCACGATGACGGCGACCGAGCCCAGCGCATCTGCAAGGTTGTGCAGGAAGGCGGCCCGGATGTTCACGCTGGACATCGACATCGCATAGGTCAGCGCCGCGGTCACAAGATCCACCACTAGGGCGATCCCGGCGATGATCACGATCATCCAGCCGTTCGCCTGAGACGGATCGAAGAACCGCTCGACGGCTTCGTAGACAAGGTAGAACGCCAGCAGGATCAGCGTGGTATAGTTGATCAGCGCCGCGACGACCTCTGCCCGCCCATAGCCGAACGTCATCTGCGCATCCGCAGGACGGCGGGCGATCTTGCGGGCCGCGAACGCGATAACCAGCGAAACCGCGTCGCTGAGATTGTGCAGCGCATCCGCGATCAACGCCAGCGATCCGGACAGGATGCCGCCGACGATCTGCGCAATCGTCAGCGCGAAGTTCACGCCAATCGCGCCGTACATGCGCCGGTCGCCCGCGTCGGGATCAACGTGATGGTGATGGTGGTGGTGATGACCCATGCCGGCGCCTCCGCAATCCGGGGTCAGACTTAGCCGGACATGCCCCACATGCAAGCCTTCGCGTGGTCAGGCCAGCTTCACGCTCAGCCCGGTCCGCCCGAGAATTTGTGTCAGGAACCCGTTCGCCGGGTCGGACACGTGGTCGGCATAGGGCTGTGCCGAGCCGTGATCTAGATTGTCGCCGATGACCATCGCACCGGGGCGCAGCGCCGGGGTCAGCAGGTCCAGCACCGGCAGGTACATCGACTTCCAACCATCAAGGAACAGGACGTCCACCGGGCCCTGCACCTGACGAAGCGTTTCGCGCGCGTCGCCTTCCAGCAGCGTCACGATGTCCTCGACCCCGGCCCGCGCGAAGGTGTCGCGCAGGGCGGCGCACTTGTCGGGATGCACCTCTGTCGTGATCAGCCGACCGCCGGTTTCCTTCAGCGCGGCGGCAAAATACAGCGTGCTGATCCCGAAGGACGCACCGAACTCGACCACCGTCCGGGCCTGTGCGCCCATCGCCATCATGTAAACGAAGCGCCCCTCTTCGGGCGACAGCGCAAGGTATTCGGACCCCAAGCGCACGATGTCGTCAGTGTTTTCCTCGGGCTTGAAGCCGCCGCGGGCCCGGCGTTCGGCGGTAGAGCGCGCGTCGGCATCGTGCAGGCGCAACAACTCTTCCGCGATGCGCGGGTCCTTCGGCAACCAGTCCATGTCAAATCCTCTTAGGCTGGAATGGCTCAGGAGGTGGCGTCGGCGTCGTAGGCCTGAATGATCTTCGCCACCAGCGGGTGCCGGACAACGTCCTTGGCGGTGAAGTAGCTGAACGAGATGTCGCTGATCGCGCCCAACAGCCGCTCCGCGTCCTGCAGGCCCGACTGTACGCCGCGCGGCAGGTCGACCTGACTGCGGTCGCCGGTGATCACCATGCGGCTGCCTTCGCCAAGGCGGGTCAGGAACATCTTCATCTGCATGGTGGTGGCGTTCTGCGCCTCGTCCAGCACGACGAAGGCGTTCGACAGGGTCCGCCCCCGCATGAAGGCCAGCGGCGCAATCTCGATCTTCTTTTCCTCGATCAGCTTGGCCAGTTGCTTGGCGGGCAGGAAATCGTTCAGCGCGTCGTACAGCGGCTGCATGTACGGATCGACCTTGTCCTTCATGTCGCCGGGCAGGAACCCAAGGCGTTCGCCGGCTTCGACAGCCGGGCGCGACAGGATGATGCGATCGACGTGGCCGCCGATGAACATGCTGACGCCCACCGCCACGGCAAGATAGGTCTTGCCCGTCCCTGCCGGTCCGATGCCGAACGCCAGCTCGTGCTCGAACAGGGCGCGGACATAGGCCTTTTGCGCCTCGGTTCTGGGTTCGACCGTCTTCTTGCGCGTCTTGATCTCAAGCGCACCAGCGTTGAACATTTCCATCTGGTCGCCCGAGCGGCTGCCCGTCTCATCCGGCGACGCGCCCAGCCGCAGCAGGCCGTCGATATCGCCCGCGTCCACGGACCGGCCAGCTTCAAGCCGGGTGTACAGTTGCTGAAGCACCGCCGCCGCTTGGCCGCGTGCTTCGCCCTCGCCGATCACCGCAAGGTGGTTGCCCTTTCGGAAGATCTGGACGCCAAGGCCATGTTCCACCTGAGCGAGGTTGCGGTCGAATTCACCGCATAGGTCAATCAGAAGCCGGTTGTCGGGGAATTCCAACAGTGTCTCGTGGATGTCATCCTGCGAGGCGGGCGGGGTCAGCGTGCCAATTGCCAAAGAGCTCTCCGTTCCCAAATGTTGTGTCCAAGCGTGACAAGACACGCGACATCGCGCAAGCCGCAATCTGAAAAGTTGAACGCGCGCCGTTCAACTTTGATCCGCTTCATGTTGCAGGCGCGTGAAATCAGCGGCGGATCCTGCACAAATCGCGGTGAAACCGGGCGCGACACCCGGCAAAACGCACCTGCAGCAGGCGATTAAAAAATAGTCATCCGTGCCGCCGTCAGGTCGCGGAAGGATGTCCACAGCGTGATTTCAGTATGGGGATAAGTGGAATCCGGCGCGAGCGGGCGAGTCGCCTCTCGCAAGAGGACCGGACACCGTGCGGTTGGGCCGCCCCGGCCGTCAGCGGCCGGGGGCGAATGCCCCAGGCCTTAGTAGCCGCGCAGCACCGAGCGCGCGGTTTCGCGCAGGGCCGCCGAGTTGCCGACGCCAGCGCGATCACGGCAGACGCGTTCAGCCATCGCGTGCGCAGTCGGATAGTCGTAACCGGCAGCGACAAGGCTATCGATGAACTCCGGGTTCGGGCGATCCCAGATCACCTCTTTCCACGGACCGCGGAAACAGCTCACCTTGATCTTTGGACCATACGAATAATAGCGCCCTTCCTGGGCGCTGGCAGTGGTGGCGGCGCTGGCCAGTGTCATCGCGGCAGCGGCAGCCAAAGCAACGAATTTCATGTCTGTACCCCTCAAGAACAGAGATGCGACACGGCGAGGTCAAGCAGCTTCAACGACCTCGTCGCGCGGATGGAATACCCATCCGACGCCAAAGAACGTAGCGCGATTGGAGAGTAAAGCGGGAAATATTAATAGATTGTTGATGGTAGGAGGAAATCCGCCACAATCTTGCCGTGATTTACGAAATTTTAAGACACATTTTCCGCGAATCGACGCGACTCAGCCCCCGAGGTAACGCCCCGAGGGGACCTCGAAATCAGACCAGAACGCCGCCCAAAGAATTCGGCCCGCTTTCCGTGATACGAACCCGGCGCAGGTCGCCGACGGCAACATCCCCGGTGACGTGCACCGCGTGCAGGTAATCCGACTTGCCGGTCATCTGCCCCTCGATCCGGCCCGTCCGTTCGAACAGCACGCCGACCTCGCGACCGACCATCTCGTCCTGAATCTCGCGCTGCTGGCGGGTCAGCAGGGCCTGAAGCCGCGCCAGCCGGTCGCTTGCCGCGTCGGCATCGACCAGCGGGCGTTCCGCCGCCGGGGTTCCCGGACGGGACGAGTACTTGAACGAATAGCACTGGCCGTACCGCACCGCCTCGACCAGCGCCATCGTGTCGGCGAAGTCCTCTTCGGTCTCGCCGGGAAAACCGACGATGAAGTCGCCCGACAGCAGGATGTCCGGCCGCGCGGCGCGGATGCGTTCGATCAGGCGCAGGTAGCTTTCCGCCGTGTGCTTGCGGTTCATCGCCTTCAGCACGCGGTCACTGCCCGACTGCACCGGCAGGTGCAGATACGGCATCAGCTTGTCGACCTCGCCATGCGCCGCGATCAGGTCGTCGTCCATGTCGTTCGGGTGCGAGGTGGTGAACCGGATGCGATCCAGCCCGTCGACCTTCGCCAATTCGCGGATCAGCGTGGCCAGCGTCCAGTCGCCGCCCTCATGCGCCCCGTGGTAGGCGTTGACGTTCTGACCCAGCAGCGTGATCTCGCGCACGCCGCGTTCGACCAGGTCGCGCGCTTCGGTCAGCACCTGCGACACCGGGCGCGAAACCTCGGCGCCCCGGGTATAGGGCACAACGCAGAAGGCGCAGAACTTGTCGCAGCCTTCCTGCACCGTCAGGAACGCGGTCGGGCCACGCTTGGCCTGCGGGCGCTTCTTCAGCTTCTCGAACTTGTCTTCTTCGGGAAAATCGGTGTCGACCACCTTGGCCCCGTTCGAGGTCCGCGCCTCCATCTCGGGTAGGCGGTGATAGCTTTGCGGCCCCACGACCAGATCGACCAGCGGCTGACGGCGCATGATCTCTTCGCCCTCGGCCTGCGCGACGCAACCGGCGACACCGATCCGCAGATCGGGTTTCGCGGCCTTCAGTTCTTTGAAGCGGCCCAGCTCGGAATAGACCTTCTCGGCGGCCTTCTCGCGGATGTGGCAGGTGTTCAGCAGGATCATGTCGGCATCCTCGGGGGTCGAGGTTTCGACATACCCGGCGCCGCCCATGGCCTCTGCCATGCGCTCGCTGTCATAGACGTTCATCTGACAGCCGTAGGTCTTGATGAAAAGCTTCCTGGGGTCCGCCATGTCCGGTTCCGTCCGCTGAAGGGCTTCCGCTGAAGTTCAGACGCGGGCCATACACCCTTGCCCGCGCTCTTGCAAACCCGGCCACGTTCGTCGGATGTTAACGCAAAACGAACAGAACGGGCAGACGATGCGCTACACCAGCCTGGTGGATTTTCTCAACGACGGGCGCCCGGCCTTGGCGAAGGGGCCGGTCGGCATGATCTTCGTCGAGGATCTGGTCGAGGTCGACAGCACCATCCGCCACCATCTGCAGCTGGGCTTCCCGACCCTGCTGGTCTTCGGACCGGAGGAAATGACGCTGTCGCAGGATCTTGCGACCTCTGTCCACCGGATCGACCATCCGATGCAGACGCGCGGGGCGGCGGTGGACGCGGTCAATCAGCTGATCGATGCGGCACCGGATCTGTGGATGTACTACTGCTATAACGCCGAGTACCTGTTCTACCCGTTTTGCGAGACGCGGTCGGTGACGGAAATGCTGGCCTTCCACACCGAGGAACGGCGCGACGCGATCCTGACCTATGTCATCGACCTGTACGCGGGCGATCTGGACATCCATCCCGACGCGGTCAGCCTGAGCGAGGCGTATCTGGACAAGTCCGGCTATTACGCGCTGGCCCGCAACGACGAGGTGGGGCATCCGCGCGAGCGCCAGCTTGATTTTTACGGCGGGCTGCGCTGGCGGTTCGAGGAACACATTCCCACCGCCAGCCGCCGGATCGACCGCATCGCGCTGTTCCGCGCGGCGAAGGGGCTGACGCTGAGGCCGAACCACACGTTCTCGGACGAGGAGTACAACACCTATTCCTGCCCGTGGCACCACAACATCACCGCTGCGATCTGTTCTTTCCGGACGGCCAAGGCATTGAAAACGAACGCGGGTTCCACGTTCGACATTCCGAACTTCGTTTGGCACAACTCGACGCCCTTTACGTGGCAGTCAAAGCAGCTTCTGGACCTTGGGTTGATGGAACCGGGCCAGTGGTTCTGACACGCGGATCACGGCAATTTGCCGCCAAGCGGTCCTAGTGTTGCCGTAATGCCTTAATTAAGCCCGATTCCATTTTTAGGCCTTTACCCTAACAAAAAATACAATCGAGCAGACGCGAGGCATAAAATGCGCCTCTTTCAAATTGGCCTGAACAACTGTGCCGACTTGGCACTTCACGAGCTTTTCACCGCCAGCGGCGTCACATCGCTGCGCGGATCGGGGATCGACTGGCAAGAGACCGCGCCAACGCTGGACCGGCGTAACGCGCAGATCCGCATCGACCGCAACATCCGCGCCGGGCGCCATGCGCTGGACGGGCTGGAAGAGTTCGACGCCTTCTTCGATATGGAATTCGTCGTGAATGGCGGTTCGATCGAGAACTTCCGCCACTTTGCCCTGCTGGCCGAGGATTACCCGGACGCGAAGTTCCTTCTGAACACCCGTGACAAGCAGGACTGGCTGCGCGACCGCGCGCTGGCCCGCGACGGGCTGTACCTGCGCCTTGCCAAGGAACGCACAGGCATGAGCGACAAGGGGGTGCTGAACATGTGGGCCGATGACTTTCACCGGCATCACGACATGGTCCGCAGCTACTTCGCCCCCCAGCCCGGGCGGTTGCTGGAGTTCGACATCGACCGCACGCCAATCCGCGACCTGAAACGGTTCGTCGCGCCGGACATGCACCTGATGACACGGCACTGGCAGCGTGGCGATCACCCTGCATCGGTCTGGGACAACTGGCCGCTCAGCTTGCTGACGGCTTGGGCCCAAGACCGCGACCCGGATACCTCCCCCAACAAACCAAGGGCGGCCTGAACCGCCCGGATGACCCTCCTGTCACCCACTTCCGCCGCCGATCCCGCCGGGATCCGGCGGCGGCTTCACTGGGTCAGGATCTTCTGCATCAGGTGCAGGTCCAGCAACCGCCCGAACTTCCACCCGACCTCTGGCAGCACCGCGACCTCACGGTAGCCCAGCGCCGCGTGGAAGGCGATGCCCGCCGGATTGCCGGAACTGACACCGGCGAAGATCGAATGCGCCCCGCCCTGCCGCGCGTGATCCTCGACCGCTTCCATCAGGGCCCGGCCAAGGCCACGGCCACGGACCGCCGGGTCAAGGATCACGGTATGCTCCATCGTCCGGGCGTATCCGCGTCCGCCGCGGAACTGGAAATAGGTCGCGAAGCCTTCGACCGCTCCGCCATCTTCGGCCACGAAGAAGCCATGCCCGTCCGCCGCCCGCTGCGACAGGATCGCGACGACATCGGCGTCCGATTTCTCGACGGGATTGAAGGTGATGTCCGTGTCGCGGATGACCGGGTTCCACAACGCCGCGATCCGGGCGGCATCGGCCTCGGTCGCGGGGCGGATCGTCATTCCAGAACGCGCAGGCCGCCGGGCGTCTCGATCTCGGCCCGCATCGCCAACGGTCCTTGGTGCAGGACGACCGGCATCGTCGTGAAGACCTTCGACAGCGCGTCGCGCAATGCGTCCGCGTCGGGGTGGCTGATCTCCAACCTCTTCAGGCGACAGCCCGCGTCGGGCAGCGTTTGCGACGGATGGACGCCCTCGGGCCACTGGATGATTGCCGGAAAGGCGCCCGAGAACGGCAGCTTTCCGTCCACCGGCACGCCCATATGCCACACGAGCGAGCCGCGCGACATTTCGGTCGCGGGTCCGGCGGCCGCCGGGGCCGCGGCCAGCGCCGCGTCCAGATCATCGGTGCGGGCGATCCAGTTGGTCAGCCTTGGCGCGCCCGAGAAGTTATCAAGGTCGAAGGGGCGCGGACGCCCCGGATCTATGCCGTCCGGGTCGATGGCGATGACTTCCAGATAGACCGGGCCCAGCCCCAGCAAGCGGTTGTGGGTGCCCATCTTCTCGTGCCGCCCACCGCCTGCCAGCGGGACGCCCAGCGCGGCCTCGACCGCTGCGACGCCCTCCTCCAGCGTAGAGGCAGACAGGGCGAAATGATCAAGCTCGGCCATGAAGGTCATGCGGAGGCTCCGTGCTTTAGGGCAGTGCCGTGGTTCAGATCACGCGCAGGATCAGCGCCCAGACCAGCGCCAGCACGGTCGGGTACATCGTTGCCGCGAACCCGAAGGCGCGCAAGGGCGGCGAGACGTGGTAGCCGATCCAAAAGGCCAGCCGGGCGATAACGAACCCGATCGACAGGCACAGCACCACGCCCAGCCCGTCGGTCAGAAGCAGGTAGGAAATCACCGGCCACAGGCAGGCGGCCAGCACCGACTGTTCGACGGTGTTGCGCAGCACGCGCTGGTCGATCTCGGCGGCGCTGCCCAAGGGCGGTGGCGTGCCGTCGATCAGCGTGGGCGAGAAGAAGCGGCGCATCGCAATGGCGCCGATCACCAGAAGCAGCGAAATGCCGGGGCCGATCAGGAAGAACTGTTCCACGACAACGCGCGAGAAGACCGGGATCTGCACATACGTTACCGCGATCCAGATCAGCGCCACCGACCAGACGGCGCCCAGTCCCGCGCCGATGGCGATCTTGCCTTGCTTGCCCATGTCGTCGTCTCTCCGGTTTCCGCTGCACCCCGCCGTTTCTACAGGCTTTTCCCAGTCGTGCAACGACGGGGATGCGCGAAAGCCTGCCCTATGCGGCGTCCGTCCGGGCGGCCGAGATCAGCTGCAGGATGTCCTTCGCCGCTTCGGGGATGTTGGTTCCCGGCCCGAAGATCGCCTTCACGCCGGCCTTCTTGAGGAACTCGTAATCCTGATGCGGGATCACCCCGCCGCAGATCACGATAATGTCCTCTGCGCCCTGCTCTTTCAGCGCGGCGATCAGCTTGGGCGCCAGCGTCTTGTGGCCCGCCGCCTGGCTTGAGATGCCGACGACGTGCACGTCGTTGTCCACCGCATCCTGCGCGGCCTCTTCCGGGGTCTGGAACAAGGGGCCGACGTCGACGTCAAAACCGATGTCGGCAAAGGCCGTGGCGATCACCTTGGCGCCGCGGTCGTGACCGTCCTGACCCATCTTGACCACCAGCATCCGGGGCCGGCGGCCTTCCTCTTCGGCGAAGGCCTCGACGTCCTTCTGGATCTGGGCAAAGCCCTCGTCGCCCTCGTAGGCCGCGCCATAGACACCCGCCAGCGTCTTTACCTCGGCCCGATGCCGGCCGAACACCTTCTCCATCGCCATGCTGATCTCTCCTACCGATGCGCGCGCCCGCGCGGCCTCGACCGCGGCTTCCAACAGGTTGCCGCCTTCGGACGCCCGCCGTTCCAGTTCCGCCAGCGCCGCGTCGCAGGCGGCCTGATCGCGGCTGCCCCGGATGCGCTCTAGCCGGGCGATCTGGCTGTCGCGCACCTTGACGTTGTCCACGTCGAGAATGTCGATCTCGTCCTCTGTCTCGCGGCGGTACTTGTTGACCCCGACGATCACCTCTTCGCCGCGGTCGATCATCGCCTGCCGACGTGCTGCCGATTCCTCGATCCGCAGCTTCGGCATCCCAGACGCAACGGCCTTGGTCATGCCGCCCATTTCCTCGATCTCGCCGATCAGCGCCCATGCCTTGTCGGCCAGCTCGGCGGTCAGGCTTTCCACATAGTAAGATCCGGCCAGAGGATCGACGACGCTGGTCACGCCGGTCTCTTCCTGAAGGATCAGCTGCGTGTTCCGGGCGATGCGGGCCGAGAACTCGGTCGGCAGCGCGATCGCTTCGTCCAGCGCATTGGTGTGCAGCGACTGGGTGCCGCCCAGCGCGGCGGACATAGCCTCGTACGCGGTGCGGATGACGTTGTTATAGGGGTCCTGTTCTTGCAAAGACACGCCCGAGGTCTGGCAGTGGGTCCGCAGCATCTTGGACCGCTCTTGCTTTGCGCCGAACTCTTCCATGATGCGGTGCCACAACAGGCGTGCGGCACGCAGCTTGGCGGCCTCCATGAAGAAATTCATGCCGATGGCGAAGAAGAACGACAGCCGTCCGGCGAACTTGTCGACGTCCATGCCGGCCTCGATGGCGGCGCGCACGTACTCGCGCCCGTCCGCCAGCGTGAAGGCCAGTTCCTGCACAAGGTTCGCGCCCGCTTCCTGCATGTGGTAGCCGGAAATCGAGATCGAGTTGAAGCGCGGCATCTCGTTCGACGTGTATTCGATGATGTCCGAGATGATCCGCATCGAGGGTTCGGGCGGATAGATATAGGTGTTCCGCACCATGAACTCTTTCAGAATGTCGTTCTGGATGGTCCCGGACAGAACGGCCCGGTCATGCCCCTGCTCTTCGCCGGTGACGATGAAACTGGCAAGGATCGGGATCACCGCGCCGTTCATGGTCATCGACACGGAGACCTGATCCAGCGGGATGCCGTCGAACAGGATCTTCATGTCCTCGACGCTGTCGATCGCCACCCCCGCCTTTCCCACGTCGCCCACGACCCGTTCATGATCGCTGTCGTATCCGCGGTGCGTGGCAAGGTCGAAAGCCACCGAAACGCCCTGCTGACCGGCGGCCAGCGCCTTGCGGTAAAAGGCGTTCGACTCCTCTGCGGTCGAGAAACCGGCGTACTGGCGGATCGTCCACGGACGTCCGGCATACATCGTGGCCTTCACCCCGCGGGTGAACGGCTCGAACCCCGGCAGCGTCCCCATATGCGGCAGGTCGGCCGTGTCCTCGGCCGTATAAAGGGGCCGTACGTCGATCCCCTCCAGCGTATGCCACGTCAGATCTTCCAGCGGCTTGCCCCGCAGTTCCTTCTCGGCGCGGGCCTTCCAGGCATCGATGTCGCTCATTGATCGGGCTCCTCTCCTACGGATGCGCGCTGGTCACAGTTTCCGGCGCGGGCGCCTTGGCCCTTCGTTTTCCCGACCCCCGGGCTTATATGCGAATAAGCAGGAGGACGAATGGCCAAGGTCTTGACTTCAATATTCATTGTCTGCGTCAGCGCGGCTGCGTGGGCGCAGGATGCAGAGGTGGTCAGCGATACCGGCACGGCAGAGGCCGAGCGGGAGATGGCAGAGGAAGTGCCCCTGTTCTTCGAGGCCTCCGAAGTCACGCTGGACGAGTTCGTCTGGACCAAGCGTGTGGTCGTTGTTTTCGCCGACACGCCAGCGGATCCGCGATACATCGAACAGCTGGAATTGCTTAGCGCCCGGCCCGAGGCCCTGATCGCCCGCGACGTGATCGTCATCACCGACTCGGACCCGTCCGCCGAAACCGACGTGCGCCGTGCGCTCAGGCCGCGCGGCTTCCAACTGACGCTGATCGAGAAGGACGGCCGCGTGAACCTGCGCAAACCGCTTCCGTGGGACGTGCGCGAGGTGACACGCGCCATCGACAAGTGGCCGCTGCGGCAGGAAGAGATCCGCGAAGGGCGCGGGACGGAATAGGTCATGCGGCGGGCTCCTCTTCCGGGGCGTTCGCGAAGCTGAACCGCGCACCGTCCGGAAGCCCCCCGGCCCAGTCGCGCAGCTTGGCCAGATAGGCGTCGGGATCGGGCACCGCCGCCTCGTTCAGCCAGAACACCACCTCTGTGTTGCCAAGATAGAAGGCGTGCACATCCGTGGTCAGCACCCCGACGCGGCGCCAGCCTTCGCCCATTTCCTCGTCCGAGAACCAGACGCCGGAATACAGCATGGCGAAGTGTACGCCCGCCTGTTCCGCCTGCGCCCCGGCCCAGCCGGGCCGGTTCTCGCGCGCTTCGAGAATCCGCATGATCTCGGCGTTGGCGAGCCCCCACAGGTCCAGCACGTAATTCGGGTTCTGCCACGCGACATAGCCGATGTCGTTGACCGCGACGGGTTCGTTCAGGACGTCCTTCGCGAACCGCGCCATCTGGCCCTGCTGAACGTGGATCGCCCGCGGCGCATAGGGATACTCGCGCACCGCCGTCGGCAGATAATAGATGGCGGCCAAGGCGATTGGCACGGCGGCGACCGCCCCGGCCAGCCGCCCCTGAGCCGACGCGGCGGCGGCCAACAGGCCCGCGGCCAGCGTGGCAAGGATGTAGATCTCGTACCGATCCAGCCAGCCGAACTTGCCCAGCAACACGTGGCCCATCCCGGCAAGGATGACGACCGGCAGGATGAGGCGGCGGCGCGAGGTTCGGACCCCCGGCCAAAGCGCCAGCACGAAGGCCAGCAGCATCGACAGCAGCAGGATCTGCCCCGGCGGTGACGTCAGCGCCGTGTGCAGCTTGAACCGGAAATAGGCCAGCGGCCCGCCGCCCACGACCTCGCCCGCCGTCATCTTGAACCGGACCGAGCTTGGCAGGGGGTCCAGCCCCATCGACCACAGCAACGCGCAGAAGCCCGCGACCGGCAGCACCGCGATCAGTCCAAGCCCGAGCCCCGCCCGGACCCGGCCCGCCAGAAGCACCGCGAAGGCGGCGGCCACCGCAAGCGCCAGCCCCTCGAACCGCAGCAGCGGCGCGAACAGGATGCCCGCGATCAGGAACGGTGTGATGCGGTTCCGATCCGCAAGGATCAGCAGGCCAAGGATGATCGCAAGGCTGGCTGCCGTATGCAGCATGTGCTCCATCCCGGTGAAGGCCAGCCCGGCCATGTTCAGCGCGACGGGCCCCGCGACGGCCAGCGCAATGCCGAACACCCCACGGTATCCCGCCTGCCACAGGATCCGGCCCCACAGCGCGGCGGCGGCCATCAGGCCCACGACGTTCCAGAACAGCGGCAGGTAGCGTTGCAGCGGGCTTTCCGAGAACGGCGTCAGCAGCAGCGGATAGACGGGGGACGACGCGGCGGCGGCGATCTCTCCGTCGTTCACGCCGTAACCGCCGCCCGCGATCTGTTCGGCGATCGCAAGGTGGATGTACGGATCATCCAGCGGATAGTCGAAGACACCGCCCGCGATCGACCATGCCGCGACCTGAAGCACGAGATGCGCCAGCACCGCCGCCACCACCGCCAGAAGCGGCAGACGCAATGCGGTGCCGGGGCCGGTCCCGGCGTCGGTCGCGGCGGATCGAGTCATTCGAACTCCATGATCACTTCGTCCACGGCAAGGCTGTCACCCGCCGCCGCGTTGACCCGCGACACGACGCCTTTGCGTTCGGCCCGCAGGATGTTCTCCATCTTCATCGCCTCGATGGTGCACAGGGCCTGCCCTTCCTGCACCTCTTGCCCCTCTTCGACCTCGATCTTCACGACAAGGCCCGGCATCGGACACAGCAACATCTTAGAGGTATCCGGCGGCAGTTTTTCCGGCATCAACCGGGCCAGTTCCGCCTGCCTCGGGGTGCGGACGTGCACCTTCAGGTCGGCGCCCCGGCTGCGCACGCGGAAGCCGTGGCTGATCTTGCCGACCTTCATCACCAGCGGCGCGCCGTCCACGGTCAGTTCGGCAAGCGGATTGCCCGGGGTCCAATCGCCTTCGATACGGTGGCTTGTCCCGTCATCGAAGGTGACGGTCGATCCGCCCGTGTCCGGCGCGATCGCGACCGCGAAATCGTGCCCCTGCGCGCTGACCACCCAGTTCTGGCCGACCTTGCGTTCATGGTTGTCCATTCGGCCCGAGATGCGGGTGCGCCGGATCTCGGACACAAGGTTCATCGCGGCACAGGCGGCGGCGACGCGGCGCAGCGCCGTCTCGCCCAAGGTCACGCCATCGAAGCCTTCGGGATATTCCTCGGCGATGAAGGCGGTGGTGATGTTGCCCGACGTGAAGCGCGGGTGATCCATGACCGCCGACAGGAACGGCAGGTTGTGCCCGATCCCCTCGACCTCGAAGCTGTCCAGCGCGATGCGCATCGCCTCGACCGCCTCGTCGCGGGTGCGGCCCCATGTGCACAGCTTTGCGATCATCGGGTCGTAGTACATCGAGATCTCGCCGCCCTCGTAGACGCCGGTATCGTTGCGCACGGCAACCTCGGCCGCAGGCGCGTCGCCCTGCCACTTGCCCGAGTCCAGCAGCGGGCCCGCCGCCTGCTCCGCCGGGGGTCGATAGCGGGTCAGCCGCCCGATGGACGGCAGGAAGTTGCGATACGGGTCCTCGGCATACAGACGGTTCTCGATCGCCCATCCGTTGATGCCGACGTCGGCCTGCGTCATCGACAACGTCTCGCCCGCTGCGACGCGGATCATCTGCTCTACAAGGTCGACGCCCGTGATCAACTCGGTCACCGGGTGTTCCACCTGAAGGCGGGTGTTCATTTCGAGGAAATAGAAGTTCCGGTCGCCGTCGACGATGAACTCGACCGTCCCGGCGCTGGCATATCCCACGGCGGCGGCAAGCGCGCAGGACTGTTCGCCCATCGCCTTGCGGGTCTCTTCGTCGAGGAAGGGCGACGGAGCCTCTTCCACGACCTTCTGGTTCCGCCGCTGGATCGAGCATTCACGCTCGTTCAGGTAAATCGCGTTGCCGTGGCCGTCGGCCAGCACCTGAATTTCGATGTGCCGCGGCTGGGTGACGAACTTCTCGATGAAGATACGGTCGTCGCCGAAGGAACTGGCCGCCTCGTTCTTGGACGACTGGAAGCCCTCGCGCGCCTCTTGGTCGTTCCACGCGATGCGCATCCCCTTGCCGCCGCCGCCGGCGCTGGCCTTGATCATGACCGGATACCCGATCTCGGCCGAGATCTTCACCGCCTCGTCGGCATCCTCGATCAGGCCCATGTAGCCGGGAACGGTGCTGACCCCGGCCTCCTGCGCGATCTTCTTGGACGTGATCTTGTCGCCCATCGCTTCGATCGCCTTCACGGGCGGGCCGATGAAGGCGACACCGGCCTTGTCCAGCGCCTCGGCGAATTTGGGGTTCTCGGACAGGAAGCCATATCCCGGGTGCACAGCCTCGGCGCCGCTGTCCTTGATCGCCTGCATGATCTTGTCGATCACGATATAGGACTGGTTGGCTGGCGGCGGGCCGATATGGATCGCCTCGTCCGCCATCTGGACGTGCAGCGCGTGGCGGTCGGCGTCGGAATAGACCGCGACCGTGGCAATTCCCATCTTCCGCGCCGTCTTGATCACCCGGCAGGCGATCTCTCCGCGGTTGGCGATGAGTATCTTCTTGAACATCTCCGTCCCTCTCCCTCTTGGCGTTCAGACTCTGGACTGACCGCAACGCGAAAAGCCGCCCGGACACAGGGTCCGGACGGCTTCATTCACGGCGGCACGGGGCCGCCCAAGGCTTAGACTGCGGCTGGGATCAGCGGCAGTTGGCCTGATTGACGTACTGGCAATAGGCGACGTTGCCGGCCGCGCCGACAATTGCACCCGTGACCGGATCTGCGCCGGTAAGAAGTGCGGCACCGGTGCCGGCGCCCATACCGAAAACGCCTTGTTCCAGCGGAGTGTCACCACAGGCCGAAAGGCCCAAAGCCGCGACCAGCAGCGCGGCGGAAAGCTTGATGCGCATTGGGATGTGCCCTTGTTGTTTTCTGCTCTGCTTCGATCTAGCGCCGGACGCGGCAGAAATCCAAACCTCAGGGCGGACAAACGTGGATTTTGGGCAGTTTGCCGCTCAAATCCGCGTGTAGACGCAGGTAGGGGATCGGGGAGGCCCGACGCGGGGGGTGACGGTCTGACCTGGGGATGGCCAGACCGTCGATAAGGGGAAGGGTAACGGTCGAGACGCGCCCTGACATAAAACGATGCCTTAGGCCGCGGCTCAGGTTCGACACTGACCTTGGTCGCGCGGTCTGCATAGGGGGCTGTGAACGCGGCACGCAGGTGCGCCGTTTCCCGCCGAAATCGTTTTGCCCCATGCGGAAAAACGCCGACCATCAATCGAAATCCAGCTCTGGAAAGGATGCGCGGGCGGCATCCACGTCGATGCGCAGCAGCGAGTCGTAGCTTGCCGGTTCGAACGGGTCATCGACGGCAACGACTTCGCGGCCGAACAGCCACGACAGCCGCCCGGCATCAAGATTGCCGCGTTCAAAGGGTTCTTCGCCGAAGTGATCCCAAAGCGCCTGCAGAAAGCCTGCATCGGCCCTTTTGTCGGCAGGACGCCGGTCGGGAAAACGCTCGCGGCGGGTGATCGGTGTCACCCCGCGCGGATTCGCCCTGCGGATCACGAATTGAAAGTCGGTGCCCGGAAGACGTCCGGGAAACCCTCGATGCTTCAGCATCCTCGTCCCTCCCGGTGCGGGACGATCAGGGAGTCCGGGACGGGCGCGAGCGCCCGTCCCGTCCGAAGATTACTTGTACTTGCCGGTGTAGACCGGTTCGATCGTAATCGGCTCGGGATCGATGTATACGGGTTCTTCCTCTTGCTGGGCACAAGCCGCAGCGAAGGCCACGAGGCCAAAGGCGAGAACCAGTTTGACGCTTTTCGACATCCTAGTCTCCTGTCGTAAAGATGGAGGCCGAACACTGACTCTGCAGCGCGAGACCTCCCATTCAGGGTACAGGTCACTGTCCGGTAACCTCCCGAGACGATAGAACATTCGTGACTAAAAGGAAATTCCACCCGAGCGAGTGAGCGGTTTTGTGGCACCGTTGCATCAAGTGCCCCCCGGCGACCGGCGAATGCCGCTAGATATTGTGTCTGCATCAGAATGCCTCCCAGATACAGTGATCGCCTTCGATGCTATAAGCCTCGAAAAACTGGGTAATTTCCGGGTTTGGCTCCCCGAATTCGGAAGGTTGATCCGCCAGCGAAATGATCACTTGCGCGGGACGCGGACCGATGTTCGGCAGCCGCGGAAGCGCGTAGGACCGGCAAAGAAATTCCATGTCCGATGCTGCTTGCGCAAATGTGATCTTGCCTTCCGCGTGTCCGATGTCCGGAGCAACGAATCGGAAACGCCACGTCAAGCCTTTTGGTCCAGCCGTGTCGCGGACCACCTCGGCGAAGTTGACGGGCTGGCCTGACGGCACCTCGACCGGCTCTGCCCCGGCTGGGACCGCCATAGCCGCAAAGGCGATTGCGGGCAGTCTCATGATTTGCCCCATGTCTTCACCTGACCACGACGCGCGCGTGTTTTTGACGGCAACAGGCGACGGCCTTCGACACCGGACGGCGCGGCAAGGCTGTCCGTCGGACGCCCCCTCATGATCACTCGGCCCCTTGCTGCGGTGCGGCGGAGGTTCGGGGCGACGGTTTGGACCGGCGCCTTGAGACGGCGGATCGCCGACCTGACGGCCCTGTCGGCGCACCGGTCGCCGCGCATCTGAATATCGGACGTGATTCGGCTGCCCGCGCCACCGGGAATTGCCGACCGCCGCAGGCCCATCGGCATGCGTTCGAGACGGCACAGGGGCTTCGCATCAAGCCTAGGCATCAGCGCGCCACCTTTCCGGCATAGCGCGCCCAACGCGCCCGCCGCTCTGGCTGTGCCAAAAGCGACGCAAGCCGGGCTTCCAACGCGGCGCGCGCCACCGGGCCGCCGTCGATCCGCCCGCCTGCCCGCAACCGCAAACCGCTGTCGGTGGCCGAAACCTCGACCACCGGAGAAAAGCCCCGCACCGACTGCAGCGCACGCCAGACATCCTGACGCACCTGCCGGGCCAGTCTGCGACGCGAGACGGTGGGAAAGGCCGTTTCGGCCACCACGTCGAACCGCGGCGGCAGCCGGCGGCACAGGGTCAGCGTCTCGCCCTCGATCATATGCCAGTCGTTGCGGCTCACACGCGGCTCACAGAGGAATGTTGTCGTGCTTTTTCCAAGGGTTCGTCAGCTTCTTGTTGCGAAGGCTGGCGAAAGCGCGGCTGACCCGGCGGCGCGTCGAGCGCGGCATGATCACCTCGTCGATGAACCCTTTCTCGGCGGCTACGAACGGATTGGCGAAGCGGTCCTCGTAATCGGCCGTGTGGCGCGCGATCTTCTCGGGGTCGCCAAGATCCCCGCGATGCAGGATCTCGACCGCGCCCTTCGCACCCATCACCGCGATTTCGGCGGTGGGCCACGCATAGTTGAAATCGCCTCGCAGGTGCTTGGAAGCCATAACGTCGTATGCCCCGCCATAGGCCTTGCGCGTAATCACCGTGACCTTCGGCACTGTCGCTTCGCCATAGGCGAACAGCAGCTTGGCACCGTGCTTGATAACGCCGCCGTACTCTTGCCCCGTCCCCGGAAGGAAACCGGGCACGTCGACCAGCGTCAGGATCGGGATCTCGAAACAGTCGCAGAACCGCACGAACCGCGCGGCCTTTTTCGAACTGTCGATGTCCAGGCACCCGGCCAGCACCATCGGCTGGTTCGCGACGATGCCCACCGTCTGCCCTTCCAGCCGGACGAAGCCGGTGATGATGTTCTTCGCGTGGTCTTCCTGAATCTCGTAGAAATCGCCCTCGTCCGCGATCTTCAGGATCAACTCCTTCATATCGTAGGGCGTGTTCGGGTTGTCCGGGATCAGCGTGTCCAGCGACGCCTCTTGCCGGTGCGGGTCGTCGAAAAACGGACGCACCGGGGGCTTCTCGCGGTTGTTCAGCGGCAGGAAATCGACCAGTCGCCGGACCTCGGCCAGCGCCTCGACGTCGTTCTCGAATGCGCCATCGGCGACCGAGGACTTCTTGGTGTGGGTCGACGCTCCGCCCAGTTCCTCGGCGGTGACCACTTCGTTAGTGACGGTCTTCACAACGTCGGGCCCGGTGACGAACATGTAGGATGTATCACGCACCATGAAGATGAAGTCGGTCATCGCGGGGCTGTAGACCGCGCCGCCCGCGCAGGGGCCCATGATCACCGAAATCTGCGGCACCACGCCGGACGCCATGATGTTGCGCTGGAACACGTCGGCATAGCCTGCAAGCGAGGCCACGCCTTCCTGAATTCGCGCTCCGCCGGAATCGTTCAGACCGATCACCGGGGCGCCGTTTTGCACCGCCATGTCCATGATCTTGCAGATCTTCTGGGCGTGGGTCTCTGAAAGCGAGCCGCCGAACACCGTGAAGTCCTGACTGAAGACATAGACCATCCGGCCATTGATCGTGCCCCAGCCCGTGACAACGCCGTCGCCATAGGGGCGCTGCGCCTCCATGCCGAAGTCGGTGCACCGGTGCGCGACGAACATGTCGAACTCTTCGAACGACCCTTCGTCCAGCAAAAGTTCGATCCGTTCGCGCGCGGTCAGCTTGCCCTTCGCGTGCTGGCTGTCGATGCGCTTTTCGCCGCCGCCAAGGCGGGCTTGTTCGCGCCGGCTTTCCAGTTCGTGCAGGATGTCCTTCATGCGCTCGCCTCCATTCCCCGTTCGGCGGCAACCTACGCGAGGGGAACGCCTGCGGGAAGAGATTTAAGGTAAATTTGCAAATACTTGGCAAGCGGACGACTGCATATTGCAAATTGGCAAATTCACCGTTTGGCACCCTCGCGCGAATATCGGCTCGGATGGACAAGTCACAAAAGCGGGACTAATAGATGCCAATGACACGTAATACCAGCGTCCGCTTTCTGGACCGGCAAAGTCCGCCGCACATCTTTACCCTGATCGTCATGGCCAGCACCTCGGCGCTGACCATGAACATGTACCTGCCGTCGCTGCCCAAGATGACAGAGCATTTTGGTACGGATTACAGCGTGATGGCCCGGTCGGTGACGTTGTTTCTCGTCGGAAACGCGGTGCTGCAACTGTTCATCGGCCCGGTCGCGGACAGGTTCGGTCGGCGGCCCGTGATGCTGGGCGGTCTGGCCATCTTCATCTTCGCCACGATCGGCTGCCTGCTGGCCCCGACGGCGGCCGTTTTCCTGACGTTTCGGATGATGCAGGCCTTCATCGTGGTCGGCATGGTGCTAAGCCGCGCCGTGGTCCGCGACACCCACGATCAAGCCGACGCCGCATCCATGATCGGCTATGTCACGATGGGCATGGCGGTGGTTCCGATGATCTCGCCCGCGCTGGGCGGGGTGCTGGACGAATGGTTCGGCTGGCAAGCCAATTTCTATGCGTTTCTGCTGTTCGGGATCTGCACCTTCGCGCTGATCTGGGCCGACCAAGGCGAAACCAATCCGAACGCGGGCGCCCGGTTCCGGGACCAGCTTCGCGACTACCCCGAGCTTTTGGCCTCGCCCCGGTTCTGGGGCTACGCGCTGGCCGCCGGGTTTTCGTCTGGTGCGTTCTTCTCTTACATGGGCAGCGCCCCGCTTGTCGGGTCCGAGATCTTCGGCCTCGACCCCTCGACGCTGGGCATCCTGTTCGGCGCGCCGGCGCTTGGGTATGTCTTCGGCAACTACCTGACCGCGCGCTACTCGGTGCGGATGGGCATCAACCGGATGATCATCACGGGCTCGCTGATCTGCGCAATCGGCGTCGCGATCTCACTGCTGGTGTTCCTTGCGGGCTACGGCTCGGCCTTCACCTTCTTCGGATTCATGTGCTTCGTCGGCTTCGGCAACGGCATGGTCCTGCCGAACGCGATTGCCGGCACCTTGTCCGTGCGCCCCCACCTTGCGGGCACCGCCAGCGGACTGGGCGGGTCGCTTATGATCGGCGGCGGCGCGGTGCTGGCCCAGATGGCCGGTGAGATGCTAAGCGTCGAAACAGGCCCCTACCCGGTGCTTTGGATTCAGATCATCACCTCGGTCCTCGGGGTGCTTGCCATCCTCATGGTCATTCGCCGTGAAAAGCGCCTGGGGATTGCCCGGGGCGATTAGCGGCTGCTAAACCTCGCTTGCAAATCTGCAAAGCGGGGGGGGAGCCATGCCGAAGCAGAAACTGTACGCGGGCGCCAAGCTGCGCGAACTGCGCGGCCGGCTGGAGCTGACGCAGAAAAGCTTTGCCGAGAAGCTGGGCGTTTCGCTGCCCTACCTGAACCAGATGGAAAACAACAACCGCCCAATCTCGGCGGCGGTGGTGTTGTCGCTGGCGCAAGAGTTCGGGCTGGACGTGACAGAGCTGTCGACCGGCGACGCCGAGCGGATCGTCGTCGACATGCGCGAGGCGCTGGCCGATCCGGTCTTCGCGGAAAGCGCGCCGCCGCTGGCCGATCTGCGGCTGGTCGCGTCGAACGCGCCCGCCCTTGCCCGCGCCTTCCTCAGTCTGCACCAAGCCTACCGGCAGACCCACGAACGGCTGGCCTCGCTGGACGAGGCGTTGGGCCGCGAGGGCAGCACGGTGCAGCCGTCTCCTTGGGAAGAGGTTCGCGACTTCTTCCACTATTGCGACAACTACCTGGATGCGATCGACCGCGCCGCCGAACGGTTCGCAAATTCCGGCCCGCCCGATGCCGACATGCGCGAAACGGCGGTGTCGCAATTGTCTAAACTTGGGATTTCGGTTCGGTTTCAGAAGGCTGGCTCGGTCCGTTCATTCGACCCAGACAGCCGAACCCTAACCCTGTCAGATCGCAGTCCGGCGGAAACCCAACGTTTCCAACTTCTGCACCAAGTCGCGCTGCTTTCACACAACGAACTGCTCGAGGCGACGCTGGACCTTGCCCGGTTCCAGACCGACGAGGCCCGCGCCATCGCGAAGATCGGCTTGGCCAACTATTTCGCCGGCGCCGCGCTGATGCCCTATGCCCGGTTTCTTGCGGCGGCGCAGGACCACCGGCATGACCTGGAAGTTCTGGCCGACGTGTTCGGGGCATCCATGGAACAGGTGGCGCACCGCCTGTCCACGATGCAGCGCCCCGGCGCCAAGGGGGTGCCGTTCTTCTTCGTCCGGGTGGATCAGGCGGGTACGATCACCAAGCGGCACTCTGCCACGCGGCTTCAGTTCGCGCGGTTCGGTGGGGCCTGCCCGTTATGGAACGTGCACCAGGCCTTCGAACAGCCCGAACGGTTCCTGCGCCAGCTTGCGGAAACACCCGACGGCGTCCGTTACCTGTGCCTATCGCGCGCGGTCTCGAAACCCGGCGGCAGCTTTCATGCGCCGGTGCAGCGGTACGCCATCCAGCTTGGATGCGAGATTCGCCACGCCGAGTCGCTGGTCTATGCCGACGGGATGGACATCGGGCGGCGCACCGCCTTCGAACCGATCGGCATTTCCTGCCGGATCTGCGAACGGCGCGACTGTCACCAAAGAGCCGTCCCACCTTTGGAACGGCCCCTTAGCGTGGACCCCGACACGCGCGGGGTCCTGCCCTATCGGATTGGTTAACCGATCTCTGCCGGCGCGACGAGGATGCGATACAGCTCGTCCTTCAGCGCCATCCGCCGCTTGCGCAGCTCCATCTCGGCCAGTTCCTCCATCGGCGCGACGTTCGTCTCGGCGTTGTGCACCGTGTTGTTCACCTCGCCATACTCTTCCAGCAGGCGCGCGAAATGGGCGTTGTCCTGCTTCAGCTGGCGGATGCGGTCGGCGAATTCCGGGAATTCGGCGGTCAGTTCGTGCGGGACGTGGGACATGTCCGTCTCCTCTCTGTTGTCTGCCCCGACTTTAGCGCCCGCAAGCGGGGCGCTCTTTGACGCGGATCAAACAGAGAGGATCGGATACATCTATTTCTGCGACTGCTCCCACGCCGGGTTGATCCACGGCTGAAGGTTCTCGGGCGGCAACGGCGTGCGGCCAAGGACGTGGTCCGCGGCCTTTTCGCCCACCAGGATCGAGGGGCCGTTGGTGTTGCCGTTCGGGATGCTGGGAAAGACCGAGCTGTCCGCCACCCGCAGCCCGTCGACGCCGATCACCCGGCATTCCGGGTCGACCACCGCGTTCGGATCGTCGCGGCGCCCCATCCGCGCGGTGCCGCAGGGATGATAGGCGCTTTCGACATGCTCGCGGATCGCGTCGTCCAGATCCGCATCGGACTGGACATCGCCCCCCGGCAACAGCTCGTCGCCCGCATAGGGGGCGAAGGCATCCTGCGCGAAGATCTCGCGCGTCAGCCGGATGCAGGTTCGGAAATCGCGCCAGTCGTCTTCGTGGCTCATGTAGTTGAACCGGATCATCGGCGCGTCCGCCGGATCGGCCGACCGCAGCGTGACCGCGCCGCGCGACGCCGACCGCATTGGGCCGACATGGGCCTGGAACCCGTGCCCCCCGGCATCGGCCTGCCCATCATAGCGAACGGCCAGCGGCAGGAAGTGATACTGGATGTCCGGGTATTCCACCCCGGCCCGCGACCGGATGAACCCGCAGCTTTCGAACTGGTTCGACGCACCGGGTCCGCGGCGGGCGAATAGCCACTGCGCTCCGGCCAGCGCCTTGCCGAACGGGTTCCACCACGAATACAGGCTGACCGGCTGGGTCGCCCGCATCTGGATGTACATCTCGAGGTGGTCCATCAGGTTCTGCCCGACGCCTGCGCGATCCGCGACGACCGGGATGCCGTGGCGGGCCAGTTCCGCCCCCGGGCCGATGCCCGACAGCATCAGCAGCTTGGGCGTGTTGATCGAGGATGCCGACAGGATAACTTCGCGCCGGGCGCGCAGCGTGACGGTGCGCCCGCCCTGCTTCACTTCGACCGCGGTGGCGCGGCCGTCCTCGATCACCACCTTCTGCGCAAGCCCCTGCACAAGATGGCAGATCTGCCGCCGCAGCGCGGGCTTCAGGTAGGCATCCGCAGCCGACCAGCGGCGACCGCGCCAGATCGTCGCCTCCATCGCGCCGAAGCCTTCCTGCTGGGCGCCGTTGTAGTCCGAGGTGACCGGGTATCCGGCCTGCTGCCCCGCCTCGACGAAGGCCTGCACCAGCGGGTTGTCACGCGGCCCGCGCGAGACGTGCAGCGGGCCGTCGGTGCCACGCCATTCGGACGGCTCGGGTCCGTGCCAGCTTTCCATCCGCTTGTAATAGGGCAGGACGCTGGCAAAGCCCCAGCCGTCCGCCCCCATCTCGGCCCATGTATCGAAGTCTCGGGCATGGCCACGCACATAGACCATGCCATTGATCGACGAGGACCCACCGATCACCTTGCCGCGCGGCGTCGCCATGCGGCGGTTGCCCAGATGCGGCTCGGGTTCGCTGGAATAGCCCCAATCGTACCGCTTCATGTTCATCGGATAGCTCAGCGCGCCGGGCATCCGGATGAAGGGCCCGGCATCGGTGCCGCCCAGTTCGACGATCAGCACGGAATGCCCCGCCTCGGTCAGGCGATAGGCCATGGCACAGCCGGCGGACCCGGCGCCGACGATGACGAAATCAGCCTCCATCACGCGCCCCCGATTGTCTTAATAAGGTGCATCCACGCCCCCCATGCCGACGTAGACGGTCTTCAGTTGCGAGAAATGTTCAATCGCGCCCAGCCCATTCTCGCGCCCGATGCCGGATTGCTTGGCGCCACCGAACCCGATCTCGACCGGGGTCAGGTTGTAGGTGTTGATCCAGCAGGTCCCCGCTTCGAACGCCGCGGCGACCCGGTGGCCCCGCGCAAGGTCCGCGGTGAACACACCCGCCGCCAGCCCGAAAGAGGTGGCGTTGGCGCGGGCGATCGCCTCTGCCTCGTCCTCGAATGTCAGGATGCTGGCGACCGGGCCGAAGATCTCTTGCCGGGCAATGGACATGTCGTCGGTAACGTCAGCGAACACGGTGGGTTCGACGTACCAGCCGTCGCGGTCCACCCGGTTGCCGCCAGTCACCAGCGTCGCGCCCTCGGCCACGCCGTCCCGGATGTGGCCCAGCACCTTGGTCAGCTGCGCCTCGCTGACCAGCGGGCCGAAGTTCACCGCCTCGTCCAGCGGGTCGCCCATGACGACGCCTTTCAACCGCTCGGACAGCCGGTCAAGGAACGCGTCGCGGATGCCGGACTGTACGAAGACGCGGGTGCCGTTGGAACAGATCTGCCCCGAGCTGTAAAAATTCCCAAGGATCGCGCCGCCCACGGCCGCGTCTATGTCGGCGTCGTCGAACACCAGCATCGGGGATTTGCCACCCAGTTCCATCGTGACATGGCGCATCCCTTCCGCCGCGGCGGCATAGACCTTTCGGCCAGTGGGGACGGACCCGGTCAGGGACACCTTCGCAACGCGCGGGTCGGTGACCAGCGCGGCGCCGACGTCCCCCCTGCCCTGCACCACGTTGAACACGCCCGGAGGCGCGCCCGCCTCGGTCAGGATCTCGGCCAGTTTCAGCGCGCACAGCGGCGTTTCCTCGGACGGCTTGAAGACCATCGTGTTGCCGCAGGCCAGCGCGGGCGCGGCTTTCCATGCGGCGATCTGGGTGGGGTAGTTCCACGCGCCAATACCGACGCAGACACCCAGCGGCTCGCGGATCGTATAGGCCCAGTCGGCCCCTAGCTGAAGATGCTCGCCCCGCACCGTGGCGGCGATGCCGCCGAACCATTCCAGCGCATCGGCGGCGGACGCCGCGTCAGCGACCAGCGTCTCTTGCAGCGGCTTGCCAGTGTCGATGGTCTCGATCTCGGACAGTTCGCGATTGCGTTCGCGCAGCAGGTCGGCGGCGCGGCGCAGGACGCGGCCCCGCTCGACCCCGGGCAGCGCGGCCCAGTCCCGGCGCGCGGCCTCTGCGGCGGCCAGCGCCCGGTCGACCACCGCGGGCGTCGCCGCGTGAAGCGTCGCGACCTGTTCGCCCGTCGCGGCATAGGTCACGTCGATGGCGTCGCCCGCCGCATCCTCGACATAGGCGCCGCCGATGTAATGGCTCGCCTCGGGTTGTACGTTTCTCATCCGTCCTACTCCCCGCGCGGAAAACGCTTCGAGTCTTCCAGCACGTTCAGGTCCATGTGGTTGCGCATGTACCGCTCGGACGCGTCGCGCAGCGGCTGGTAATCCCACGGGTAATACCCGCCCTGCCGCAATGCTTCATAAACGACCCAGCGGCGCGCCTGACTGGCGCGGACATCTGCGTCGAACTTGTCCAGATCCCACATTCTCAGCGCCTCGGTGCGAAGAGCCGCCAAGGTTTCTTGATGTTCTGCGGACTCGGCCAGATTCCGAAGCTCGTTCGGATCTGTCTCCAGATCGAACAGCTGGTCCGGGTCCAGCGTGCACAGGTTCAGCTTCCACCGCCCCTTGCGCAGGCAGACCATCGGCGCCTCGGTGCCTTCCGCCGCATACTCGATCTTCACCGGCGCGTCCCGCGTCTCGCCCCGTGCAAGCGGCAGCAGGCTTTCGCCGTCGGTCCACGGCATCACCTCGTCCATCGCCACACCGGCGAGGTCGCAAAGCGTCGGACAGACATCCATCGTGGACACCGGTGTGTCGACCAGCCCCGGTTCCAGCCCCGGCGCCGAGATCATCATCGGGACGCGGGCAGAGCCGTCGTAGAAACTCATCTTGAACCACAGGCCGCGCTCGCCCAGCATGTCGCCGTGGTCCGAGACGAACAGGACGATGGCCTCTTGCCGGGTGTCTTCGAGCACCTGCAAAATCTGGCCGATCTTGTCGTCCAGATACGAGATATTCGCGAAATACGCCCGGCGCGAGCGTTCGATGTCCGTTTCGGTGATGTCGAAGCTGCGCCAGTCGTTCGCGTCGAAAATCCGCTTCGAGTGCTTGTCCTGATCCTCGTAGGGGATCGCGGGCACCTCGGGCTGCAGGTGGTCGCAGTCCTCGTACAGGTCCCAATACTTGCGCCGCGCGACATAGGGGTCGTGCGGGTGGGTGAAGCTGGCCGTCAGGCACCACGGCCGCTCGTCCCCGCCGCGCGAGGCATCGTACAGCCACGACATCGCCTGATAGGCAACGTCGTCGTCGTATTCCATCTGATTGGTGATCTCGGCCACGCCCGCCCCGGTGACCGAGCCCATGTTGTGATACCACCAGTCGATCCGCTCGCCCGGCTTGCGATAGTCCGGGGTCCAGCCGAAATCGGCCGGGTAAATGTCGGTGGTCAGGCGTTCCTCGAACCCGTGAAGCTGATCCGGCCCGACGAAGTGCATCTTGCCCGAAAGACAGGTGCGGTAGCCCGCGCGCCGCAGGTGGTGGGCATAGGTCGGGATGTCAGACCGGAACTCGGCTGCGTTATCGTAGACACCGGTGCGGCTGGGCAGCTGACCCGACATGAAGGACGCGCGGCCCGGCGCGCACAGCGGGGACCCGGTGTAGCTGTTGGCGAACCGGACCGACCGGTCGGCCAGCTTGCGCAGGTTCGGCGCATGCAGCCACGGGACGGGGCCGTCGGGGAACAGCGTCCCGTTCAGCTGGTCCACCATAAGAATAAGGATATTCGGGCCGCTCATGTTACCTCCGCGATCACCATGTCCAACAATCGCAAGACCCGTCCGGCGGCGTCCTCGGGGGCCGACTGACCCGGGGCAAGCGCCGCGCGGATGTACAGCCCGTCGATCAGCGCGGCGACGGTCTCGGCCGCGACCGGAGCCCGCGCACCGACAAGGGGGCGCAGGTCGTGCACCAGGTTCGACCGCAGCCGACGCTGGTAAACCTTCAGCAACCGCTGCGCCCGGGGCGAGGATTGCGCCGCCACGTAGAAGTTCAGCCATGCGCTGACGACGTGGCCCGAGAATTGCTCCTGCTCGAAACTGGCGCGCACCACGGCGTCCAGCCGTTCGCGCGGGCCGTTCGCCTTGGACAACCGGGCCTGCACCGCCGCGCCGTACTGCGTCAGGATATGCCGCATCGCCGCCAGGAACAGGTCGTCCTTGCCGCCGAAATAGTGGTGCGCCAGCGCAGAACTCACGCCCGCACGTCGCGCGATCCGTCCCACGGTCACGTCCAAAGTGCCAGCCGTTCCGATCTCGTCGATCGTCGCTTTGACCAGCGCGGCTCGCCTGATAGGCTCCATTCCGAGTTTCGGCATCCCGGCACCTCCTGAAAAAGGTCTTGCCGAGCGAAGCTGAAGGAAGATTATTGACTCGTCAATCAATGAAAAACGGGGAGCTCAGCAATGACCATCAAAACCACCCTTTCGGCACTGGCCCTTGCCGCCGCCGCCGGGCCCGCCTTCGCCAACTGCGAAAGCGTCACCTTCTCGGATGTCGGCTGGACCGACATCACCGCGACCACTGCCGCGACCACGGTGATCCTGGACGCGCTTGGGTATGAGACCGACGTGAAGGTGCTGTCGGTTCCAGTCACCTACACCTCGATGGCCGAGGGCGACGTGGACGTTTTCCTGGGCAACTGGATGCCCACGATGGAGGCCGACATCGCCCCCTACCGCGACGAAGGCACCGTCGACACCGTCCGCGCCAACCTTGAAGGGGCCAAGTACACGCTGGCCGTCAACAAGGCCGCCGCGGACCTTGGCATCACCGACTTCGCCGAGATCGCCAACTTCGCCGACGAACTGGACGGCAAGATCTACGGCATCGAACCGGGCAATGACGGCAACCGCCTGATCCAGTCGATGATCGACGAGAACGCCTTCGGTCTTGATGAATTCGAGGTCGCGGAAAGTTCGGAACAGGGGATGCTGGCGCAGGTCGAACGCGCCACCCGCCGCGAAGAGCCCATCGTGTTCCTGGGTTGGGAACCGCATCCGATGAACGCCAATTTCGAGATGTCCTACCTGACCGGCGGCGACGACTGGTTCGGTCCGAACCTTGGCGGGGCCACGGTTTACACCAACACCTCGGCAGGGTTCGTCGAGGAATGCCCCAACGTCGGTAAGCTTCTGCAAAACCTCGAATTCTCGTTGGCGATGGAAAACGAGATCATGGGCGCCATCCTGAACGACGGCGAGGATGCGAACGACGCGGCGGCGGCGTGGCTGAAGGCCAACCCCGAACCGCTGGATGCATGGCTTGACGGCGTGACCACGCAAGACGGCGGCGACGCGATGGAAGCGGTGAAGGCCGCACTGGACCTGTAACGCATACGGCGGCCCGCCGCATCGGGCGGGCCGCCGAACCGGATCAGGACTGCGCGCGCGCGGTCATCATCGCGGGGTATCCCGCGTCCTCGGGCCGGGGCGGCTTGGCGACCTTTTCCATGATATTGATCGACACGTGCGGCCAGCGGATCTGTCCCGCCTTGCCGTCAGCGCGACCGAAAAAGTCCAGCATGATGAACTGCGAATAAGCCAGAAGCAGTTTGGGATCGCCGTCCTCGTCCATTTCGTCCAGTTCCATGATCCAGAACGTCACGTTCATCACCTTGGCGTTCGCCTGCCGCACGATGAACGGGATGTTGACGATCCCGGCCTCGAACGCATCGGTGTCCATCTGAAGCACGGTCGTCTTCGTGATCCTGTCCGCGAATTCCTGAACGCTCGCCTGCAACAGCGCATTCGCGTTGATCGGGCTGAAGCCCTGCCCGTCCGGGAACGGGATCACGCCCTTGAACGGCTTCTGCGCGAAATGCGCATAGGGCAGCATGTAGGTCTCTCGCGGGCCGTTCGGCGCATCAAGGTCGATCCCGTTGACGAAGGCCTCCAGCCCGCCGCCGACACCTTCGGGAAGGGCCGAAAGATCGGGGATCTGCGGGGCTTCGGTCAGTTCGTGCAGCCTTTCGGTGAAGGCCCCCAGCGCCACCAGCGAGTCGCCGTGCGGGATTGTGGAGAGACGCGCGATGTTGGTGCCCTCGATGGTCTGGTCGCGCATCCGCAGGAAGAAGCCCGGCTCGTGGTGGATCGGCAGAAGGTCGTCCCCCGCATCCCCGCTGACCGGGAAATCGGCGGCCCGGATCTGCGCGATCATCTGCTCGTAATCAAGCGCCGCGACAAGCTGGTCGGCCTTTTGCGGCGGCGAAACCTGCGTGATCCCCCGGTTCGGGATGTTCTCGTCCACCTTCTTGAACTGCAGCACCTCGTTGTACTGGTTCATCAGCACACGATAATTCGGCTGTTGGTCCGGGGTGGCAAAGGGCAGCGCGATGATGTTCCAGCCGCGACCGTCCAGCGGGCTGGCACCTTCGGCGGTTAGCGTACCCTCGCCCTGAAACAGGTTCTCGCTGCCGTCGTCATTGATCAGGCGGTGTTCCGGACGCACGTTGGCCCAAGTGCCGGGCAACAGTTCCAACGGGCCAAGAGCGGGTTCGCGGGGCGCGGCGGGACGGATCTCGCGCTTCGCGCCTGCAGAGGCAACTTCATACTCTATCATGATCTAAACTTTCTCTTTGAATGGGTTACGGCCACGAAACGGCCGAGCCTAAAAAGCAAGCAGATCAGGAATAGCAGAATTCACCCATAAGAGTTATGGCGGGATACCATACTCTCCTTATAGGTGAATTTGTTACGCATCAGAAACAACTGCGGGCGCGACGGGCGCCCGTAGCTTTGGTTAGCTCAAAGAGCCGTTGTACCAGTCATGCAGTTTGACCTCGGTCTCGGCACCGGCGTCCGCGACCATCTGGGCGAAGGTCTCGGGGTCCTGCGTGCCGCCGTCCTGCCCACGGTAGTGGTAGGGATAGACGTAGCTCGGCGCGAATTCGGCCACGGCTGCGGCTGCCGCCTCGGCGTCCATCGTGTACGGCAGGTTCATGCAGACGAACGCCACGTCGATGCCCGACAGCGCCGCCATTTCCGGCGTGCCCTCGGTGTCGCCCGAGATATAGATCGTCAGTCCGTCGACAGTCAGCACATAGCCGTTGTCGCGCCCCTCGGGATGGAAGTTCGACCGCTCTTCGGTGGTGTTGTAGGCCGGGATCGCCTCGATCCCGACGCCCATCATCTCGGTCGTCTCGCCGTTGGCGATCGACGAGGCGCGGGCTTTCAGGTCTTCGGGCAGCATGTCGAAGACAGCCGGGTTCGTTAGGATCGGCGCCTCGCCCGAGATCGCGGCAAGCGTCTCGGCGTTATAGTGATCGCCGTGTTCGTGGGTGATCAGCACCATGTCCGGGGCCGGCATGTCGGCGTACATCGCCGGATCGCCCACGGTGTCGACATAGATCACGCCAGCGGGCGTCTCGAGGATCAGCGAGGCGTGCTCGACCGGGTGCACCACGACCTCGCCGCCATCGGTCGGAAAGGTGTTGCCGCCCGCGGTATTGGCCCGTGCGTCGAACGGCAGGATGGTGATCACGCCAGCGCCGGCGGCGGCGCCGGCAGCACTCATAAGGAAGGTCCGTCGTGTCGTCATGGTTTCCAACTCCCTGTTGTCGGTCAGAGACACGTAGGGCATGCACCGGGCCTGTCTCTTTCCAACACGCCAGCCTCACGGCATGGTGAACGGAACCGGGGGAACCGACATGAACTGGCTGACCGAATACAAGATACCCGTCGGAGACTGGGCCGAGGCCCTGTTCGACTGGTTGCAGGACGTCGGCGGCGGCGTGTTCGACGCCATCGCCATCTGGATGGAGGACGTCGCCATCGAATGGGTGCTGTACCTTTTGCAGACCCCGCCCCCGCTGCTGATCGTCGCGCTGTTCGTCGCCCTGACGTGGGCGCTGCAACGCAACTGGAAGGTCTGCCTGTTCGTCGCTGCCGGGTTCCTGTTCATTCTAAACCAAGGCTATTGGGAGGAAACGACCGAAAGCCTGACGCTGGTGGTGTTCGCCTGCGCTGCCTGCATGGCCGTCGGCGTGCCCATCGGGATCGCCGCCGCGCATCGGCCAAGGCTGTATGCCGCGATGCGTCCGGTGCTGGACCTGATGCAGACCCTGCCGACCTTCGTCTACCTGATCCCCGCCATCGTCCTGTTCGGCATCGGCATGGTGCCCGGACTGTTCGCCACCGTGATCTTCGTGCTGCCCGCGCCGATCCGGCTTACGCATCTTGGTGTGTCGTCGACACCGACCCACCTGCTGGAAGCGGCGCGCGCCTTTGGCGCCACCGGGCGGCAGGTGTTGTGGAAGGTGGAACTGCCCTATGCCTTTCCGCAGATCATGGCGGGCCTGAACCAGACCATCATGCTGTCGCTGTCGATGGTCGTCATCGCCGCGCTGGTCGGGGCGGACGGCCTTGGGGTGCCGGTGGTCCGGGCACTGAACCAGGTCAACACGTCGCTGGGCTTCGAAAGCGGGTTCATCATCGTCGTCGTCGCGATCATGCTGGACCGGATGTTGCGGGTGGACCGCAAATGAGCGCCGTCATCTTCGACAATGTCTCGATCGTCTTCGGAGACGATCCCAAGGACGCCCTGCCCCTGATGGACGCAGGCCAAAGCCGCGCCGAGATTCAGGACGCCACGGGTCAGGTGCTTGGCGTGCACGATTGTTCGCTAGAGGTCGCAGAGGGAGAGATCCTTGTCCTGATGGGGCTGTCGGGCTCGGGCAAGTCCACACTGCTGCGCGCGGTCAACGGGCTGAACCCGGTGGCGCGCGGCGAGGTCCGCGTCGCCTATGGCGACCGAGAGGTCAGTGTGACCCGCGCCAACGCCCGGCTGCTGCGCGAGTTGCGGTTGAAACAGATCTCGATGGTGTTTCAGGCGTTCGGCCTGCTGCCGTGGCGCACGGTGCGCGAGAACGTCGGGCTTGGGCTGGAACTGGGCGGGATGCCCCGTGCCGAACGCGACGGGCGGGTCGAACGGCAGTTGGACCTTGTCGGCCTGTCCGACTGGGCCGACCGCAAGGTGGGCGAACTGTCGGGCGGGATGCAGCAGCGCGTCGGCCTTGCTCGCGCCTTCGCGACAGAAGCGCCGGTGCTGCTGATGGACGAGCCCTTCTCAGCGCTCGATCCGCTGATCCGCACCCGGTTGCAGGACGAACTGCTGGAACTTCAGGCCCGCCTGAAGCGCACCATCATCTTCGTCAGCCACGATCTGGACGAGGCGTTCAAGATCGGCAACCGGATCGCGATCATGGAGGGCGGGCGGATCGTGCAGTGCGGCACCCCGCAAGAGATCTTTACCAATCCCGCGAACGATTACGTGGCCGATTTCGTGGCGCACATGAACCCGCTGGGTGTGCTGTGCGCGCGCGACGTGATGGTACCGGCACACGAGGATATTGAAGACCGAGTGCCGCCCGACACCGACATCCGCGAGGTCATGAGCCGTGTCGCGGCCAGCGGTCGTCCGGTTGGCGTCACAGGCCCCGACGGCCAGCTTGCGGGGCAGATCACCCGCGACTCGGTGCTTGCCAAACTGTTGGACCCGCGCGGATAAATCCGTCGCATCCGTGACAAACGAAAACCGCCCCGCCGGTGTCCCGGCAGGGCGGTGTGAAAAGCGATACGCCTTGGGTCTGACGTCAGGCGGCGGTGGCCTGAAGCAGACGGCTGGACGCCACGCGCGGCAGGTCCATCTCGGGAACGACGCGCGACATGCGGGTGTCGGCATTGTCGAATGCGACGTCGGACCGCTGTTCCAGATAGGTTTCGGCCGCCACGCCCTCGGCCAGGATCAGCTCGTGGGCGTCGGTTTCAACGTGGTAATACGCGAAGGGCTCGGTGCGTTTGTCGCGGCGGATCGTGGTGCCGTTCAGCAGCGCGCCGGCGTTGACCAGCTTGCCGTCCAGTGCAACCGCATGTTCCGCCGAGACCAGCAGGTCGCGTTCCGGCAGACCATTGCCCAGCGCCCCTTTCGAGATCCGGACCGGCGACACGCGGGCGGCGTCGCTGACTGCGGGGTCGACCATCGTGCGGCCCAGCCAGCGGATGGCGACAGTGCGACCATCGGCGGTCAGAACCTCGTCACCTTCGGCCAGATCCTGCACCGCGCGTTGGCCGGACGGGGTGGTGATCAGGGTGTCTTCGCAGAAGCATTCAAGGCTGTTCACGAACAGCGAGTTCATCATCTGCGCGTTATCAGTGCCAGAGGTCAGGCTGGATGTGAAAGTGATCCCGGTGAAGCTGCCAACGGCGGTCAGAAGCTGGTTCGACGTGTAGGTGGTGTAGGACACCGTGCCGGTTCCGTTGATGGAATCGGTGAATGCAATGTCGAACGACCCGCTATTGAAGCTACCGTCCATTTGAAGGGCGACGGGATTCAACGCGGTCCCGGTAAACACAGTGTTGTCAGTGTCGGCGGTGCTTTCCAGCGTCAGGCGGATGACATCCGGAACCGTCGATGGGGCCGTGTCAAAGGTCAGCGAGTCCGCAATATAGAACGGCCCTGGAATGCCGCCGCCCGGCGCGCCGAAAGTGACAACCACGTCGCCTTGGTTCGACGCATTCGTGAAGGACACAGTGAACTTCACGCCGTCCGCAACATAGGTAAAACCGACACCGGATATGAGCGTGACGGTCGTAGTTGGCAGAGCAGTCGTCTGAAAATCGTAAAGGGGCAAAGTATTACTCCTGTTCCCGTCGTACGCGTCGAGATGGTTCCGCCCTACTCGGGCACACTTTCGACACAGGAATCCAGTGCACGCCGGGTGCCGTCAAGGAAAACTCTCCCTTGACGACGCCCTTTCGCAGCTTTTCGCCAAGGCTCAGCCGGCACGACCAGCCCTCAGGCAGCCGAATTTCACTGTGGCCGAACCGGCGGATTTCGACGGTCAGCGCATCTTTCGATAGCTGGTGGTTCGTCCACGCCGCACGTCCGTCAGTTCCAGCCGACCCGGTTCCGCGCGGTCGATGCTGTAGCAGGTGCGGCGGTTGTTCTCGGCGTTGATCTGAACAAGGAACGGCCCCTCTCCTGTCGCGCCGTCGCATTGCCGTGCGATCCGCATGAAGCGGCTGCCCGAATAGTCGCCGTTCTGCCGGAAATGGATTTCGGACCCGCTGACCGTCATCTCCCACCGCTGATCCGACGTATCGACCCAGTCGCCCTGCAGCGTTGCGCGCAAACGCGAATCCACGTCGTCGCCCGGCCGCGGTTCGACGGCGCGCACGACGATGGCGGCGGTGTTGCCGTGCGTTTCGACCATGTCGGCCTTCAGGTACACCGGCATGTTCACCGCCAGTTCCTCCAGCGCGTACATCAACGCTTCGGGCGTCGGGCCGCGATAGAACACGCGCATTTTCCAGTCGCCCGCGTGGAACGAGCACATCTCGCGCCCGCCGTCCAATTCGCAGCCTTGGAACAGCGCCGTGGTCTCGAACGCCCTGCCGTGGTTACCTGCGGGAATGTCGGTCACAAGATCCTCGGCCGAGACGGTCATCGGGATCTCTTCCGGCACGATGGTCGTGTCCTGCACCGTCTCTGTCACAGGCGCTCCGCCGCCGGGACCGCCGGGCCCCGAAGAACTGTCGTTGACGCCTTCGTTCACCTCGGCCGTGGGCGGTGCGCTTTCGTCCTCGATCTTCGGCGCGATCTTGTCGGTCCCGGTCGGATTGCCGCCCGAATTGACCAGCGTCAGCGTAAAGTCGCGCGCCCGTTCGCCGGTGTCGATCTCGCGCATCGACAACGTCTCATAGCCGCGTTCCTCGCAGCCCGTGTCGCCCTCGATGGTGAAGATCTCGTCCGAGGCACAGAAGCGGTAATCCTGCCCCTCGAAATCCTCATTCGAGGATTCCGCGTAATAGTAGTAATAGCGCCGGGTCAGCCCGCCCGCCAATACGACCGCGCAATCGCCGGCTTCTATGTTCCACCAGCCCTCGGACACCCAGTCGCGGTCGCCCTTGTAGCCGATCGCGACCGTCTGCAGCGTGTTCGTATCGTTGCAGATCTCCAGCGCAGCGTGCGCGCCGGTCGCAAGGGCGGCCCAAAGGCCGCCCGCGATCACATGTGGCAGGATACGCGTCGGACGCATCGCGTCAGCCCCCGCGCGTTCCGCCGCGCCGCGTCGGTGTCGGCTCGGCGTCGTCTTCCGGAACGCTCGTATCCGGGTCCGGGGTGTCCGCTTCCGGCGTGTCGGGCGTATCCGTCTCTGGCGTATCGGGCGTGTCGAAGTCGAAGTCCGGCGCCGTGTCGGTGTCGGTATCCGTCGCGACGGCCTCGTCGTCCTCGCCGGGGACGCCAAAGTCGAAGCTGGGCTGTTCCGGCGTGTCGGTCTCGGCCGTGTCCTCGTCCGGGGCCACGTCAGTGTCGGCATCGGTATCGGTCGGATCACCGGGAACCTTCGGTTCGTCCGGGAACCCGACGCGGTCGTCACCCACCGGCCCGCCGTCGACTTCGTTGGGCGACACCAGCGTCAGGGTGAAGGTTCCGGTGGTGCCGCCGGTGTCGACCTCGGCGAAGTCCTCGCGGTCATAGCCGCGCGCCTCGCACTCGGTGTCGCCGACGATCACGAAAGCCTCTGGCGTGGTGCAGAAGAAATAGCTTTCGCCGTAGAAGTCGCCGCCGTCGATCTCGGCGCGATAGTAGATGTACCGCCGGTTCACGCCGTCCAGCGCGGGAACCATGCACGCGCCCGGGTCGATGTTCCACCACCCTTCCGAGGTCCAGTCTTCCGCGCCCTCGTAGCCGATGGTGACCGACTGGACGTCCGCGGTGTCGTTGCAGATCTCTAGCCCGGCATCCCCGACAGGTCCCGCGTCCGGGGTGGTCTGCGGCGGCGCCTCGCCGTTCGCGGTGATGTATTCGACATGGCCGACCGCGGTCGGGCCCGTGTCGATCTCGGTGAAGCTTTCAGAGTCGTAGCCCCGCGCTTCGCAGTTCGTGTCGCCTTCGATCTCGTAGACCTCGGGCGTGGTGCAGAACATGTACCCCTCGCCGTCGAACGGTCCGCCGTTCACCTCGGCGCGGTAGTAATAGTACCGCTGCTGCAGTTCCCCCGCGAGCACCAGCGCGCAGTCGTCCGGCTCGACGTTCCACCAGCCTTCGGACAGGAAACCGCTATCGGTTTCATAGCCGATCGAGACCGACTGAACCTCGGAGGTCGAGTTACAGATGCTCAGCCCCAGTTCCGGCGTGTCGGTCGCCGGGCCGTCTTCCGAGCGGGGCGCAGTGCCGTCGCCGGTCAGGGTGAAGGTGAAATCGGTCGCGGTCTCGCCCGTGTCGATCTCGCGGAAGCCCTCGGTGTCGTAACCACGCTGTTCGCAGTTGGTGTCCCCGATGATCTCGAATTCCTCGGGCGTGGTGCAGAAATTGAAGGTCCCGCCCGCAAAGTCGCCCGCGTTCACTTCGGCGCGGTAATAATAGTAGCGCTTGGTGAGGTTGCCGCCGACCACGGTCGAGCATTCGCCCGGATCGATGTTCCACCAGCCCTCGGACATCCAGTCGCGATCACCGCTATACCCAATCGCGACGCTCTGGACATGCTCGGTCTCGTTACAGAACCGCAGCGCGGCATGCGCTTGGTCTCCGACGACAATCAATGTTCCTGCGACAATGAACTGCTTCAAATAGGTCAAGCCACCCTCCGATGCTGGCATTTTGGAAACCACATTAATCGGGCCTTTCGGTCCAGGTAAAGAACGCAGAACACGACTTTTTTCCGATCGTGCAGATAACCGGAACCGCCCCGCAGTTACCCCGAAATCATCCGCCATGCGCCGCAATCCCGCCCCGTTGCATCGTTAACCATAGCCATGTCGCGACTGAAGGCCCCCCGAGAGGTCGCGATGAACCCGGACTGAGACTTTCGAATTCTTTTGTGAGAGAGAGAACCATGAAACTGATCAACCTGATCAACCGCTTTCGCGCCGAAGAAGACGGCGCCGTGACCGTCGACTGGGTCGTTCTGACCGCTGCTATCGTCGGCCTCGGCATCGCCGTCCTGACCACCGTCGGCGGCGCGACCGACGACTATGGCCAGACCATCGGCTCGCACCTGTCCTCGCAGGGCATCAAGACGACTTACTAATCTAAGCGTTTTCAATAACGACAGGGCCGCGTTCCAACTGGACGCGGCCCTTTCTCATGCAGGTGACGCTGGGGCAATACACCCCTTTGGACGGTGATAGGCGCAGGACCGGAAACAGACGGCCAGAATGCTATGAATTCGTACCGCTCTGAACGAATTCCTGCCCGATTTCGGCATCAAAACCAGCCCCAGCGAGTGGGAAGAAAGTCCCGCGAGCAAAGGGCAATACAAACACCTGCTGCTGCTTGCGGGCAGGATTGATGGAGAGAGAGACCATGAAACTGTTCAACCTGATCAACCGCTTCCGTTCCGACGAAGATGGCGCCGTGACCGTCGACTGGGTCGTGCTGACCGCTGCCATCGTCGGCCTCGGCATCGCCGTTCTGACCACCGTTGGTGGCGCCACCGACGACTACGGCCAGACCATCGGCTCGCACCTGTCGTCGCAGGGCATCAAGACCACCTACTAAGGTCTTGCACGACGAGGGCGGCGCCGCGATGCGCCGTCGTCGCCGAACCAAATCAGCCCCGGGCCCCCGGCCCCGGGGCTTTTTCGTGCCCGCCTGCCCCCATTGCCAAGCGCGGCAGATTGCGCGGGCGGACAGGTCGCGATAAGCGAACGGCCATGCCCCGTTACGCCCTGAAGATCGAGTATCATGGCGGCGCCTTTTCCGGCTGGCAGCGGCAGAAGGAGCATCCTTCCGTCCAGCAGGCCGTGGAAGAGGCGATCCGCCGCCTTGAACCGGATGCGCCCGGCATCGGTGCCGCAGGCCGGACCGATACCGGCGTCCATGCGACCGGACAGGTCGCGCATTGCGACATGGCGCGGGACTGGGATCCGTTCCGCCTGTCCGAGGCGATCAACTATCATCTGAAGCCGGCGCTTGTCGCCGTGGTCGACGCCGCGCGGGTGTCGGACGACTGGCACGCGCGGTTCTCGGCTGTCGAACGCCGTTACCTGTACCGCATGATCTGCCGCCGCGCGCCTTTGACCCACGACCGGGGGCTGGCGTGGAAGGTCCCGAACGCGATGGACGCAGCGGCGATGCAGGCGGGGGCGAACTATCTTGTCGGCCTGCACGACTTCACCACCTTCCGCGCCTCGGAATGTCAGGCGAAAAGCCCGGTGAAGACGGTGGACGAGGTGACGGTGACCGCGGACGGCGACGAAGTCCGTATCCGCGTCCGCGCGCGATCCTTCCTGCACAACCAGGTGCGCAGCTTCGTCGGCACGCTGGAACGGGTCGGCGCCGGGTCCTGGGCGCCGGAGGACGTGAAGGCCGCGCTAGAGGCCGTTGATCGCGCGGCCTGCGGCCCCGTTGCACCGCCGGACGGGCTGTACCTGACCGGCGTCGGCTATCCCGAGGATCCGTTCAGCGCGGACTGACCCACGCCACCGTCCTACTGCACAGGCTGGCCCAGACGCTCGACGACATAGGCGGCGCCCGCAGGCAGCGGTCCCCGGATGGTCGAGACTTCGCCGTCGGGCCAGCGCACCGACAGCGTGGACAAAGCCTCGGCCTCGCCCAGACCGAAATGCGCGACCGGCGCGTCGAAGGACATGAACCCGCCGCCCACGGTGATCTCTCGCGTCATCCGCGTGCCGTCTTCCAGCTCGGCGGTCAGCCGCGTCCCGATGCCGTGGCTGTTCCCCCGCCCGTCCACCAGCGACACGGTGACCGCTTTCGTGTCCTGCGCGTTGTTGCGGAACACCACGACCGGGCCGTTGACCGGCTGAGAAACGATATCGAGATCGCCGTCGCCATCCATGTCGAACGACACGGCGGCGGCGGTCATCAGGTAGTCTTCAAGCCCGAACGGACCGGACGCCTCGGTGAAGGTGCCATCGCCGTTGTTGCGGAAAAACAGGTTCGAGGGCGACACCTCGTTCGGCACCCACGTCCCGTTGACGATATAGACGTCCTGAAAGCCGTCGTTGTCGAAGTCGCCGACCTTCACATCCCACGACCAGCCGCCCACCTCCAGCCCCTCGGGACCGGCGGTGTCCTCGTAGACGCCGCCCTCGCCCAGTGTCAGCAACACGTTCGCGCGCATGATCTGCGGGACCGTGGTGTCGAACACCGACTGAAGCGGTAGTTCAGCGGGCTTGAAATGCAGGTCGCAATACGCCTTCTCCTGCCGCCGCTCGGCCGGGATCAGCGCGCACAGAGAAGGGTCGCGGCGCTGGATCGCAAGGTCCTTGACCAGCATCGCCTTGCACTCGGCCTGCAGGTCGCCGTCCAGCGCCTGACAGTTCGCGGCATAGGTCGGGTCGAAGCGGTTGCCCGACTTGTACCACGTCTTGATCTCCATGTTCCGGTCGCACAGCGCCCGGGCGTCGGCATTCGCAATGGTGTCGCAATACAGGTCGAGGTCCTGCATCTTCAGCGTCGAAGACACGCCGGACGACCGGCCCGCGATCTGTGCAAAGTACAACTCGGGCACGCCGTCGTTGTGCAGATCGGCGGTGCGGATCGCCATCGTGGTGTTGGTGGTGTGCGGCAGGACGCCGTCGGCCTTGGTCACCGGGGTGAAGCCGCCCGCCCCGTCGCCATAGTACAGGTAGTCGGGCAGTTCGAAATCGTTGCCGACCAGCAGGTCCGGCGCGCCGTCTAGGTTCACGTCAGACAGCAGGATCGTCAGCGTCTCGCCCGGCAGGCCGGGAAGATCGGTGTACAGCGACCCGTCCATCACGCCGCCGTCGTTTAGGACCACCCGGTTGCGGGATTCCTCGCCCGGGATGCGGCGATACCAGCCTGCGGTCCAGTTCCCCATCACCGCATCAAGGTCGCCGTCCAGATCCACGTCGCCAAAGGTCATCGACAGCGACAGCGGCGCATCGGGCGTGTTGGCGACAGGATGCGCCGCATCGGTCAGGAACCGGCCGTTGTCGTTGCGAACCCAGAAGTTGCCATCAAGGTAGGTGGCAAGGAACAGGTCCAGCCAGCCATCGTTGTCGATGTCGACCAACGCCGCGTTGAACACGTCGAGATCCGCCAGCGGCGACACGTCGTCGTCCGACCGGGTGAAGCCGCCCGCGCCGTCGTTCAAGTAGATGTACAGCCCCGCCTCGGTCGAGGCGCTGACAAGGTCCAGATCGCCGTCCCGGTCGATGTCGCCGGTGGACATGCTGCGGCCCTCCCAGAATGGCGGCCACATATCCTTCATCGAGAATTCAAGCGGACGGTCGATCCCGACCGTGTCGGCCTCGACCCGCGTGAACGGGGTCACTGCCGCAGGCGACGGCGGGGCGAAGGGGGTCGAGGACACCCGGACCTCGCTGTCGCTTTCGACGACCGGCGCGGCCTCCTGCGCCTCGGCTGCCGGCAGAAGCAGGCGTTCGACGGACAACAGCATTTCCAGCGCGCGGTCGGACTGCCAATTGTGATACCACTGCGAGGCCGCGCCACCGAGGATGCCCAGCGCGCAGATCGCCGCCAGCAGCAGGTTCGCCGCGCGCATCGAGATGGTGGACGAGATGATCAACCACGAATAGATCGACGCCGCGCCCAGTGTGAACATCAGCGCGAAGACATAACCCTGCGACAGCCCCGCGCTCAGCAGCGCCCCGGCGACGACCACATCGAATGAAATCGGCACCGGCAGGAAGGTCCCGACGAGGGCCAGCAGCACGAGGATGCCGACCGAAAAGGACGTGCCCATCACCATGTCCTGCGGCAGCAAGGTCCCGGCGATAGCACCAAGGAAGCCCGCCATCAGCATCAGCGGCACGGTGGTCTTGACGATGAACCAGAAATTCGCGGCGAAGCTTTTGACGAATTCGAAGAAGGCGGCGGCAAAGCCTTCGCGGTACTCGGCGGCGTGGCCCTCGACCTGACCGGGCACGTCCGGCGCGGCGACGCGTTGCAGCTGTTCGGTGGGCAGCGCGCGGCAGATCAGCGGCACCGCGACAAGGATGACCAGAAGCGACAGGCCGATCTTCGCCGCGGCCATGTAGAAGGGCAGCAGCGAGAACGCCATCGTCAGCACGATGATGTTCAGCGTGGGCGAGGCGACCATCGCCGACAGCGCGGTTTCTGCCCGCACGCCGCCCGCATACATCCCCTTGCCGATCGGAGCGGCGCAGTTCGCGCAGACCCCAAGGGGCGCGCCGATCACCAGCCCCAAGAACGAATTCGCAAAACCGCCACGGAAACTGCGCCTGCGCAGGTAGCCGAACAGCGTCAGAAACGCCGAGGCGAACAGGATCCCGAAGGTCATGCCCTTCTTGTTCGTGTTGATCCAGTTAAGGGTCGACAGAAAGATCCGCTCGACCGTGCCCATCGACGGATCCAGCGGGAACTTCGCCTCGAAGCCCAGCGGATCCTCTAGCTGGATCGCGCCCGACATCATCGCCTTCTCGTTCAGCGCGGGATAGCGGGACTGGGTCCAGAACACGAAGGCCAGAATGACGCACAGCAGGACGGCGAACAGCAGCCGCTTCTCATTGGATTTGGCGACCAGCTGGTTCATCGTCTTTCTCCGCGTGGCAGCGGACCGAAATGGGGCCCATCGTTGCCTTGGCCCCGGTCCGCAATCGTCACGACCACGGGACGCGGGACGTCACGGGTCGCTTCGCGCCATACAGTACACCGCGCGGCGAGACATGCAATTTCCCGTTGCATTCCCCCCGACAGCTTCGGGGGTTGCGCGGGTCATTCGGTGGCGTCGGTGTCCGCGCCCTCGCCCGCGGTTTCGTCGATCGGGACGATCAGGCCCTGCTGCACCCGGAACGCGCCGGACATGTTGAAGGCGCGGTACTCGGTCGTCCGCGCTTCGGGGCCGCGGCCATTGTCCATCTTGTTGCGCAGCGGGATGACTTCGTCCGTCGCGGCGGTCAGCGCGAACTGGTAATATCCGTCGACGAGCCGCCCGGCGGTCTGCAAGCGGAAGATCGGCATGCCGCGCGTTGCGCTTTCCTCTCTCATGTAGCCGTCGGGACCGGTCACGGTCAGCACTGCGTTGCTGAAGTTCTGCCCGCCCGCGAAAGAGATCGAGGTCGATTGCACGCGCGCCTCGATATCCGGGGCCGCGAAGGCGGCGCTGGACAGCGACACGGCCAGCACAAGGGGCGCGAGACGGGCAGCGGCGGAAATGGGGGATCGCATGCGAAGGCTCCTTTGCGGTTGCGGGGCCACGATACCCCCGCAGGCCATCCCGATCAACGGCGCACACACCCGGCGCGCGGGAACGAGGGGCCCTGCCCCTCGCGCTCCCCGGGATATTTGTGGACCAAAGACGGGGTGGGTGTCAGTCCCGCTGACGGTCGGCCCATGCCTGTTCCGCAGCGGCGTTGGCGGCGTTGATCTGGTCCGGGGTCATGCGGCGCGCAAGTTCATCGCGGGTCGCGGCAGCGCCGGGGAAGCCCGACGTGGCGGCGAGCGACAGCCACATGTACCCCGCGACGTAATCCTGCAGGGCGCCACGCCCTTCGAACATCAGGATGCCGAGATTGGCCATCGCCGCGGCCGATCCCTTGGCGGCGGCGCTTTCGAACAACCGGACCGCTTCAAGATAGTCGGCGCCCGACGTCGCTGCGCTGGCCCGGATGTAGCCCAGCAGGAATTCCGCCGTCGGGTCCCCGGCGCTGGCGGCGGCGGCATAGTCTTCCAGCCGTCCGGCGTCGGGCGGCAACAGGCGGTCGTCGTACAGAAGCGCAAGGCCCGTGGCATCGCCCTCTGCGTCCGCCGACTGGCCCGGCGCCAGCGCGGCAAGCCGATAAAGACGCTGGGCTTCGATTTCGTCCAGCGGCACCCCGAAGCCGTTTTCGTACATCACGCCAAGGTTGCGGATCGCCTCTGGCAGGCCGGTCTCGGCGGCGCGGCGGAACCACTCGGCAGCTGCGGCGTAATCCTGTTCCACGCCGCCCTCGCCCCGCGACAGGATAAGCCCAAGGTTGTTCTGCGCGCGCGGGTGGCCGGCGTTCGCCGGGGCAGTGTACAGCTCGACCGCGCGCGGAATGTCCTGCGGCACGCCCCGACCGTCCTGATACAGCAATGCCAGCGCCACCGCGCTGTCGGCCCAGCCAAGCGCCGCCGCCTGTGCGTACAGGTCCGCCGCGCGGGCCGGGTCCGCCGGGGTGCCGATGCCAGCCTCGGTCACAGCCGCAAGGTTGTGCAGGTACTCGGCTTCTCCGGACTGCGCCGCCGTGGTGACAAGATCAAAGGCTCGGGCCGGGTCGTTCGGCACGCCAAGCCCGCCCGCGTACAGGCCCGCCAGCGCGTTCATCGCGGCGGGCAGGCCCTGATCTGCGGCGGCCGCGTACCACTCGGCCGCGCGGACAAAATTCTGCGGCACACCCTCGCCCCTGCGGTAGACCTCGGCCAGACGGTACTGTGCCTGCGGATCGCCCGCCTCTGCCGCCGCCTGCAAGGCCGCAAGGTCCTGCTGCGCCTGTGCTGCCAGCGGTGCCGCCGTCAGCAGCAGAAGGACGAGAAGCGCGCGGATCACCTGTCGCGGCCCGGCCAGTCGCGCGCAAGGTCCTGCGCCCGGGCAATCTCGTCCGGGGTCATCAGCGCCGCGAAGTCATCGCGACGGTCGGCGCCTTCGTCGCTGCCGTTCGAGGCGGCGATGTTGGTCCAGACATGCGCCTGCACGAGATCCTGCTCGACGCCGAAGCCCTCGGCGTAGAACTGGCCCAGCGACAATTGCGCGGGGACAACGCCCGCCTCTGCCGCAAGACGCATGTGGCGCGCCGCCGAACCGGCATCGCGGCCCACCGTGTCGCTTTCATGGAACAGCGCCGCGAGCATATAATGCGACAGCGAGTCCCCGTCCGTCGCGCGGGCCTGCAGCCACTCCACCGCGCCCTCGACCCCGGCGTCCGCCGCCTGCGCGACCCAGCTGGGCCCAAGCTCGGGCTGGTCATCCGCCGTATAGTCGCCCGCGACGATCATGCGTCCCAGCCGCGCCCCGGCATAGGGGCTGCCACCTTGATCGGCGATGCGGTAGTACCAGACCGCGCGCTCGACATCCGCCGGGGTGCCGCGCCCGGCCTCGAACATCTGGGCCGCCGCCGCCGCCGCGCGCGCCAGCCCCTGATCGGCGGCCTTGCGGAACCAGTCCAACGCCTTGGCGTCGTCCTGCCCGACCCCCTTGCCGGTATAGTAGGCAAACCCAAGGTTCGACTGCGCCCCGGCGATCCCCTTCTCGGCCGCCCGCACAAGATAGGCGACACCGCGCAGCGCATCCTCTTCCAGACCGCCCTCGCCCAGCAGGTAGTTGGAACCGAGAACATGCTCGGCCTCGCCATAGCCCGCGTCCGCCGCCTTGCTCAGCCACTCCAGCGCCTTGTCGCGATCCTGCGGAAAGCCCTCGCCGGTGTTGTATCCTTCGTACAAGGCCATCTGCGCCGGGGCCCAGCCCGCATCGGCGGACTGGAACAGCCAGCGCATCGCTTGCGCTTCGTCCTGCGCGACCCCAAGCCCGTTGGCATACAGCCGCGCCAGTTGGAACTGCGCACCATGGTGCCCCGCTTCCGCCGCGATGCGCATCAGCTCGAACCCGCGCTCGGGGTCCGCCGCGCCCGCACGGCCGGACCGGGCAAGCTGCGCCAGCAGATAGGCCGCCTCGGGTTGGTCAGGCCCCGCAATCATCTGAAGCAATTCGGCGGCACGAAGATAGTCCGGCGCTTCCGGCGATCCCGACAGATAGGCGCGCGCCAGCAACAGCACAGCCGGGCCATGCCCCTGCGCCACCGCCTTTTCCAGCCACTCGATCGCGCCCGCCCTGTCGACCGGCCCGCCCTCTCCGGCGCCCAGCATGAACCCCAGCCGGTACTGCGCCGTCACATCCCCGGCCTCGGCGATGGGCAGGATACCCTCGCGCGCGGCGGCCCGGTCGCCGGACAGGTAGGCCTGTTCGACCTGCTCCATCGTCATCGGCGCAGCGTCCTGCCCGATCGCGGCCCCGGCCAGCGACAGCGCAAGAACGGCGGCGCCCAGTCCGCTGCGGACATGGAACGGGGGGAACGGCAGGGACATCGGGGGTTATCCTTCGAAGGGGCAAGGCGCGGATCGGGCCTTCACAGGACCAAAAACAACCTCACGGTGCAAGGGGCGGAGGCGGCTTACAGCAATAGCGCCAGCACCGCGCCACCCGAAAGCCACGCCCCGAACGGCACGCGGGCCTGCGGGTTCAGCCCAGCGCCGCCCCGCCACCCCTCGACCACCGCCACCAGCAGGGCAAGGACGGCGGCGGCCAGCACCGCAAGCGGAAGCGCCTCGGGGCCAAGCCCGGCGCCGAGACCGGCCATCATCTTCACATCGCCCAGCCCCAGCCCGTCCCGCCCGCGCAAGCGCCGGTAGCCGATGCGCAGCAGCCAGAACACCAGCACACCCGCCGCCGCCGTGGCCAGCGCCTCTGGCACACTCCGCCCGGGCGTCACGGCGGCCAGCGCAAGCCCCGCGACAAACAGCGCGGCGGTCAGAACATTCGGCAGGCGAAAGTGCAGCAGGTCGGCATAGAACAGCCCGACAAGGCACCACAGGAAAGCGGCAAGCGCCAGCATCGTGGCCGGGCCGGTGGCCAGCGCCACGGCAATCGCGCTGGCGGCAAGCGCCGCGATCTCCAGCCGCAGCAGGTGGCCCGGTATTTCGACACCGCAATGGCGGCAGCGCCCGCGCACCGAAGACAGGATCGGCACAAGGTCGAGCGCCCCAAGCCGGGCGCCGCAGGCTTCGCAGGCCGAGCGCGACCACAGGCTTCGTCCGTCCGCGACCCGGTCGACGACGACGCCAAGGAACGATCCCACCGCCGGTCCGGCCAGCAGCACGAACAGGGCGATGGGCCAATCACCGGTCATAGCGTGAATGCGGGAAACAGCAGGCGCATGCCACGGCGTCTAGCGCGCCCACGTCCATCCGGACAAGCGGGGCGGCTCAGAGGACCGTGAACAGCTCTGTCTCGATCTGTTGCAGCCGCGTCGCCATGCCGCCCGTCGGGTCAAGCTCGGGGTTGTTCGCCAGCATCTCGGTCAGGGCGGCTTTCGCGGCCTTCATCCGGTTCGCCGTTTCAAGCCCGGTCTTGCCCTTCAGGATCGCCGCACGTGCCGTTTCGTGCTCGGCGGTGCCCAGCACCGCAAGCGCGGCGGACCGGCCGGTGCCCGACAGCTCCATCGACACGCGGCGCGCTTCATCGGCGGCCTTGCCGTATTTTCCGGCCCGCAGCAGGGCGTGCGCGTATTCCAGCCGCAGGCGGGGTTCCAGCGGTCCGGCGGTGCGCAGAAGCGACGCGTACTGGCGCAGCGCCTTGTCATACTGCCCGCCTTCCAGCGCGACCCGTGCGACAAGATAGTTCGCCTTGAACCCCGCGCGGCTGGTGGACACATCGACGCCCTTGCACCCCGCCAGCGCCAAGCCTATGCCGGACACAAGGACGACCTTGATAAGAGCTGCCTGTATCATGCGAACCCCTTGGTATTCTTATGTTTCGGGCGCTGTTCTTCGCGCCTTGCTCGATTTCGTGTCATCTTTTCCACAAAAGTTGGGCAAGACTAAGGCAGCCCTTCGGAAAATTCGTTTCGCCCTCTCGACATCCGGACCTTCCGCAGGAAAGCTTCCCGCATGACCGACACCACACCCCCCTTCTCCGCCGCCGAATACGACCGCCGTCTTGCGAAGACCCGCGCCGAGATGGAGGCGCGCGGCCTCGACGTGATGATCGTGACCGACCCGTCGAACCAGGCGTGGCTGACGGGGTACGACGGCTGGTCCTTCTACGTGCACCAGGCGGTGATCCTGCCGCTGAACGACCGCCCCTACTGGTGGGGTCGACGGCAGGACGCGAACGGCGCGCTGCGCACCGTCGACACCGAACGCACCGGCATCGACAGCTACCCGGACCACTTCGTTCAGTCGACCGAACTGCACCCGATGCAGCACCTTGCGTCGCTTCTGCGCGGTCAGGGGCTGGGCACCGGCAAGATCGGTCTGGAAATGGAGAACTATTATTTCTCCGCCAAGGCCTACACCACGCTGGTCGAGGAATTGCCCGACGCCACGCTGGTGGATGCCACCGCGCTGGTGAACTGGCAGCGCGCGGTGAAGTCGGCGGAAGAGATCGCCTTCATGCGCAAGGCGGCCAAGATCTCGGAAAAGATCAACCGGCTGGCGATCGAACTGGCCGCGCCCGGCGTCGCCAAGAACCACATCGCCGCCCGCCTGATGGGTGCGGGGATCGAGGGCACCGACGAGGCGTGGGGCGACTACCCCGCCATCGTGCCGCTGATGCCCTCGGGCCCCTCCGCCGCCGCGCCGCACCTGACGTGGGACGGCGAACCGATGCAGGAAGGCGAATGCACCTTCTTCGAACTGTCGGGCTGCTATCGCCGGTATCACGCGCCGCTGTGCCGCTCGGTGTTTCTGGGCCGCGACATGCCCGATCACATCAAACGCGGCGAAGAGGCGCTGATCGAGGGGCTGGAAGCCGGGCTTGACGCCGCCCGCGCGGGCAACCGGGCCTGCGACATCGCCAATGCGCTGGGGGCCGCGATGGACCGCGCAGGCATCCAGCGCGGCGCGCGCTGCGGCTACCCCATCGGGCTAAGCTATCCGCCGGACTGGGGCGAGCGCACCATCTCGCTGCGCCCCGAGGACGAAACGGTGCTGGAACCGGGCATGACCTTCCACTTCATGCCCGGCCTCTGGATGGAGACCTGGGGACTGGAGATCACCGAGTCGATCCTGATTACCGAGGACGGGCCGGCCGAGACCTTCTGCGACCTGCCCCGAGAACTGTTCGTGAAACACTGACCCACGCGCGACCCGGCGCCCTCCCGTGGCGTCCGCCGGGTTGCAACTCGCCGCCCCAGGTTGCAGAGCATGGCCATGACCCTTCTGGACCAAACCGTCGCGACGCTCGGCGACCTGATCTCGTTTCCCAGCGTGTCGTCGGACTCGAACATCCACGTCATCGGCTACCTCGCCCGCCGCATGGAGGACATGGGCGCGCGGATCGAGGTGATGCACGATGAAAGCGGCACCAAGGCCAACCTCGTCGCCACCTTCGGCCCCGAGGGCGACGGCGGGCTGATGCTGTGCGGCCATACCGACGTGGTGCCGGTGGCGGACCAGCCCTGGACCCACGATCCGTTCGAGATGGTCGAACGCGACGGCCTGCTGTACGGCCGCGGCACCTGCGACATGAAAGGCTTCATCGCCGCCTGCGTCGAGGCGGCGCCGATGCTGGCCGAACAGGTGAAAAACCGCCCCCTGCATTTCGTCTTCACCCATGACGAGGAAGTCGGCTGCCTTGGCGCGCAGGCCCTCGTGGCGCTGCTGAAAAAGCGCAAGATGCGGCCCGCGCTCGCGATCATCGGGGAACCGACCGAGATGAGGGTGATCGAAGGCCACAAGGGCTGCTACGAATACTACACCGAGTTCACAGGGCTCGAAGGCCACGGTTCGGCCCCGGACCGCGGCGTAAACGCGGTGGAATTCGCCAGCCGCTACGTCGCCCGCCTGTTGGACCTGAAGGACCAGCTAAAGGCGCGCACGCCACCGGGCAGCCGGTTCGATCCGCCGTGGACCACAATCAACGTCGGCGCCCTGACCGGCGGCCATGCCCACAACGTGATCCCCGCCCGCGCCGAAATCGCGTGGGAAATGCGCCCCGTCGTCACCGGCGACGCGGATTTCGTGAAGGCCGATCTCGAGGCTTACGTGGCCGACGTGCTGCTTCCGGCGATGCGCGCGGTGGACCCCGAGGCCGGCATCGTCACCCGCACCGTGGCCGAGGTGCCGGGCTTGGAACCGATGGACACCAACGCCGCCCGCGACCTGTGCTGCACGCTGACCGGCGCGAACGGCACCCACATCGTCCCCTTCGGCACCGAGGCGGGGCTGTTCCAGTCGCTCGGCATCGACGCGGTGGTCTGCGGCCCCGGCTCGATCCAGCAAGCCCATATGGCGGACGAGTTCATCTCGCGCGCGCAGCTGGGCCTGTGCCTCGACATGCTCACCCGGCTGGGCGCACGCCTGTAAGGCATGTTCCAAGCGCCCTCGCCGCGCACCCATACACCGTCGGATGACGCCATCCCGCTTCTTCTCTTGCAAAATACCTCGGGGGAGTCGCGCAGCGACGGGGGCAGAGCCCCCTTCCGCCTCTCAGCCCGCACGCCTCGCCCCCGCGCCATCAGCGCGGCGCGATCGCACCCTTCACACCGACCACCATCGACGCCAGGTCATGACCGGCCCGCAGCGCGTCCCTTTGCCCCCGTCCGGTCAGCGCCGCGGCAAGGTAGCCGCCGTTGAAACTGTCGCCGGCGGCAGTCGTGTCGACCACCTGCGCGGCGGGCGCATACTGCGCCTCGACGGCCTCGCCCAGCGATACCGGCCCGTCCGCGCCGCGTTTCAGCGCGCCGTCACGCACGCCCCACCCCGTCAGCCGGTCCAGCACGGCCGGGGCATCCGGATCGCCGAAGACCGCCATCTCGTCATCGACAGAGGGTAGCGCGATATCGCAGCTGCGCCATGCCCGTTCGATCGCCGCGTGCGCGGTGGCCTCGTCCGGCCAAAGGCGCGGGCGATAGTTGGAATCGAACGCCACCCGTCCGCCGCGCGCGCGAAATTCATCCAGCCACGTCATCAGTGCGCCGCGCACGTCGGGCGACAGGATCGCAAGCGTGATGGCGGACGAATAGACCACGTCATAGCCTTCCAGCACCGAGAAATCCGGCCCGTCCGGCGCCTGAAACAGGGTCCGCGCCGCAGAACTGTCGCGCCAGTAGGTGAAGGATCGTTCGCCCTGCGCATCCGTCGTGATCGCGTACAGGCCCACGTTGCGGTCGTCGCTGCGTCCGATGGCACCGGTCCCGACTTCTTCGGCTGCGATGAACCCGACCATCCGGTCCGAAAAGGCGTCGCGCCCCACGCGGGTGACGAAATCCACCTGCAATTCCGGCGCGCTCCGCTTGAGATAAATCGCCGTGTTCAGCACATCCCCCGCGAACCCAAGCCGAGCCGCGGTGGACGGCGCGGCGTCCAGCGACAGTTCGACCATCGCTTCTCCGACACAGGCGACGCGCATCAGCCCTTGAACCTTTCCGCAAAGAAATCGACCTGCTCCGGCACCATCGTCTCGCCGCGCCCTGCCGCGTCCGACGCCGTCATGGCGCCCAGCGCGGCGCCCGACATCATGCTGTCCACGCCCGCCTCTTCCGCCATCCGCGCGTAATAGCCGACGTCCTTCAACCCGTTCTTCACCGCGAAGGCCAACCCGGTGGGGTCGCCGTCAATCGCATAGGCCTTCACAAAATCCATCATCCCCGAATGCAGCGGCCCCGCCGACATCACGTCGTACAGCCCCTGCCGCGGAACGCCCATGACATCCGCCATCGCGAACGCCTCGGCCATGCCGTTGGCCATCGTCATCGCCATGAAGTTGTTGATCAGCTTGATCGTGTGCCCGGACCCAAGCGGCCCAAGGTGGAAGACGTTCTCGCCCAGATCGTCCAGCACCGGGCGGACCCGCTCGTAGGCCGCCGTGTCGCCCGCCGCCATGATGTTCAGCTTTCCGTCCTTTGCATGGCTAGGCGTGCGGCCCAGCGGCGCGTCAAGATACGTGCCCCCGGCGGCGGCGACCTCTTCGCCCAGCGCGCGGGTCGACGCGGGAAGCGAGGTGCCGAAGTCGATCACCACCGCCCCGGGCCGCAGCCCCGCGATCACGCCATCGGGACCGCGCATCCGGCTCTCGACCTGATCCGACGTGCCCATGCACAGCATCACGATGTCCGACGCCGCCGCCAGATCGCGGGCGGTTGCCGCCTCGGTCGCGCCACGCCCGACAGCCGCCTCGACCCCGGCGCGGTTGCGGTGTCCCAGCACCGTCAGCGCGTACCCGCGGTCCTGCAGGCGGCCAACCATCGCCGCGCCCATCAGGCCCAGCCCGATGAATCCGATCTCTGTTGTCGTCATCCGTCTTTCCTCCCTTGATCCTGTTCCGTCTGCCGTCTCGGGCCATAAGGGCTGGCCCGCATCGCGCGCAGTTTCAGGCCGCTGCGCTGCCGCTCGCGGTGCCAGATATACAGGCCCGACGCCACGATGATCGCCCCGCCACCCAGCGTCCAGACCGTGGGCCAGGTGTCGAACACAAGCACCCCGGCCACAGCCGCCGTCAGGATCTGCGTGTAGACCATCGGCGCCAACACCGACGCATCGGCCAGCCGGTGCGCCATCGTCGCCGCGATATGACCCAGCGCGCCGAGCACCCCGATCACCAGCATCACCGCCACGGTCAGCTCGCTGTCCGGCGCAACCCACGCTGCGATCCCGAACGGCGCCAGCACCAGCGTGGCAAGTCCGGCGCCCCACAGCTGCGCGGTGGCATTGCTGTCGATCCCCGCCAGCATCCGCGTCATGATGAAATATCCCGCCGAGCACAAAAGCGCCCCGAGCGTAAAGAAAACCTCTGGCTCAAAGGACACATCCCACGGCCGGATCGTGACCAACACGCCAACGAACCCCACGCAAACCGCGACGATCCGATGCGGCCCCACCTTTTCGCTCAGGATCGGGATCGCCAGCAGTGTGATCACGATGGGCGCCGCGAACATGATCGTCGTGGTCAGGGTGATCGGCAGGTATTTCAGCGCGGTGAAGTTCAGCGCCGTGCTGCCCAGCAACAGCACCGCCCGCAACAGCTGTCGGCGCGGCGCGGCGGACCGAAAGGCCGACATGCCCTCTTGCGGCAGATAAACCAGCAGGCACATCGCGAAATGCCCAGCATAGCGGACGAACACCACCTGCAGCGGCGCCAGCCCGGCCAGCATCAGCGTCTTCGCCGAAGTATCGATGCCCGTGAACAGGACCATCGCAAGCGCCATCAGCAACAGGCCGGCGGCGGTCCGGTCCTCGCGGGGAAGCGGGGCGGCCATCCTGGTCAGGCCGCCCGCGCGAAGCGGTTGGGGGACGGCGTCCCGGGCATGCGACTACATCACCGCCCCGATCTGCCACGGCACGAACTCGTAATCGCCAAGGCCCTGGCCTTCCGACTTGGTCACCTCGCCCGACGCGACGGCAATGATCTTCTCGTAGATCTCGCGCCCCTTCTGCTCCAGCGACTGGCCCTCGGTCAGCATGGCGCCCGCGTTGATGTCCATGTCCTCGATCATGCGGCCGTACATCTCGGTGTTGGTCGCGACCTTGATCGTCGGCGCGGGCTTCGAGCCAAAGGCCGACCCGCGCCCGGTGGTGAACACCACGACGTTGCAGCCGCCCGCGATCTGGCCGGTGACCGAGGCCGGGTCGTAGCCGGGGCTGTCCATGAAGGTGAAGCCACGCGCCGTCACCGGCTCGGCGTACTTGTAGACGCCCGCCAGCGGCGAGGTGCCGCCCTTCGCCGCCGCGCCCAGCGACTTTTCAAGAATGGTGGTCAGGCCGCCCTTCTTGTTGCCGGGGCTGGGGTTGTTGTCCATCGAGCCCTTGTTGCGGGCGGTGTAATCCTCCCACCACTTCACAAGGCCCACCAGCTTCTCGCCCACGGCGGGCGTGACGGCGCGCCGGGTCAGGAGGTGCTCGGCGCCGTAGATCTCGGGCGTCTCCGCCAGCACCCCGGTGCCGCCCTGCCCGGCCAGCAGATCGCAGGCAAAGCCCAGCGCGGGGTTCGCGGTGATGCCGGACCACGCGTCCGAGCCGCCGCATTGCAGCGCGACCTTCAACTCGCTCACCGGGCACGGCTCGCGCTTGGCCTCGTTGGCGATGGGCAGCATCGCCTCGACCTTCTTGATACCCATTTCGATTGTCTTGCGCAGACCCGCGACGCCCTGGATGTTCATCACCTGGAAGGTGTCGGACTGCTTCAGCCCGTAAGCCTCCAGCAGCCAGTCGATCTGGTTCATCTCGCAGCCAAGACCGACCATCAGCACGCCAGCGTGGTTCGGATGCCGGGCATAGCCCCACATCACCCGCTGCAGCGCCTCGAACCCCTCTCCGTCGCCGGCCATACCGCAACCGGTGCCGTGCACGAAAGCGCAGACGCCGTCGACATTGGGGTAATCGGCCAGCACCTCGGGCGTGAAGTGATCCGCGATGCGCCGGGCGGCGGTGGCCGAACAGTTCACCGAGGTCACGATGGCGATGTAGTTCCGGGTGCCGACGCCCCCGTTCGCGCGGCGATAGCCCATGAAGGTATCGCGCGCGTCTTCGTCAACCATCTCGACCGGGCGCTGATCGGTGCCATACTCATACTCGACATCGGTACCGATGAAATCGAGGTTCTGCGTATGGACGTGATCGCCCGGCGCGATGTCCTCATGCGCCAGCCCGATCAGCTGCGCATACTTGCGGACGGCCTCGCCCTTGGCGATGGCGCGGGTGGCGATCTTGTGGCCCGAGGGGATCAGACCGGTGGTCTTCACCCCTTCGATCTCGGTCCCCGCTTCCAGCGCACGGGTGGCGGTAACCACGTTGTCGCTGGGGTCGAGACGCACGAAAGGTTCCATGTTTGGGCTCCCTGGCTTGGCCGCGCACGCGCCTCCTCCGGCGCGCCGGCGGTCCTGACGGATGTCGGCGGACGGCGACCGCCGCGCCCTGCGGGTGATGGCGGCCCCTCTTGTCGGAGTTTCTGCACAATGCGGGCGGCAACCACAACACCCACTTCGAACCGGGCTCCGTTTGCACCCGCCGAAGCGAGGGGCCAGCCCCTCGCGCTCCCCGAGGTATTTGGAAAGAGAAGAAGCCAGATTCGACCGGACCTTCTTCTCTTTCAAAATACCTCAGGGGGGGTCCGGGGGGACAGCGTCCCCCCGGCTTTGGGTCTCATCAGTCCAGCAGGATCTCGACGATCGGCGGCCAGATCAGCAGTACCGACAGGGCCAGCATCTGGATCGCGATGAATGGCAGGAAGCCCTTGAAGATGTCGGTCAGCGAGATGTGCGCGGGTGCCACCGACTTCAGGTAAAAGGCCGCTGGGCCGAATGGAGGTGACAGGAAACTGACCTGCATGTTCATACAGAACACCACCCCGAACCAGATGCCCACGTTCTTCGGGTCCAGCGTGCCCAGCCAGCCGAGTTCTTCGACAGGCAGGCGCAGCACGATGGGCAGGAACACCGGCATCACCAGCAGCACGATGCCGACCCAGTCCATGAACATGCCCATGATCAGGAAGATCAGCATCATCACGAGGATGATGGTCATCGTCGGCATGTCGGCCCCCACGATCAGGTTCGCCACATAGCGCGGCCCGCCCGCAAGGGTGTAGGCCGCCGCAAGCGAGGCGGCGCCGATGGTCACCCAGATGATTGTGCCGGTCGACTTCAGCGTGCGCATGACCGAATCCCACACGATGTCGAAGGTCATCTCGCGCCGGATCAGCCCGATCACGAAGACCGCGATCACGCCCATGCCGGCGGCCTCGGTGATGCCGGTGATGCCGCCGTAGATCGACCCAAGCACCACCCCGATCACCACGATCGGCGCAACAAGGCCCTTGCCCATATGCCAGCCGGCCTTGGTGCGCTCGACGCCGAAGACCACGAAGATCAGCGCCAGCCCCAGCACCCCCGCGCCGATCAGCCACGGCAGGTCCGAGGGCATGCCAAGCGGAATGGGATCCTCGCCCTCGACCAGAACGGTCGCGCCGGTCAGCAGGAAGAACAGCGCGCGCAGGGTCAGCACGGCGCTGGCCAGCACCACCAGGCAGGACAGGAAGCCAAGGAACATCTGGAACTTCTGCCCGCCCGCCGGTTCGCCTTCCTTCGGCTCGGGCAAGGGCGCCTGTTCCGGGCGCAACTGGGTGCGGATTATGATGTAGACGATGTAGAACGACGCCAGCATGAAGCCCGGCAGGAACGACGCGGTGAACAGCGCCTTGATCGAGGTTTCCGTGACAAGCCCGTAGAAGATCAACACGATCGACGGCGGGATCATCGTGCCCAGCGAACCGCTGGCACAGATGGTGCCGATGGCGAGGTTCTGGTTGTAGCCCAGCCGCAGCATCTGCGGCAGCGCGATCAGGCCCAGCAGCACGACCTCGCCGCCGATGATGCCGGACATCGCCGCCATGATCACCGCCATGATCGAGGTCACGATCGCGATGCCGCCGCGCGCCCGGCTTAGCCAGACGTTCAGGGACGAATACATGTCACGCGCGATGCCGGACCGTTCCAGCAATGACGCCATGAATATGAACAACGGCACCGATATCAGCGAGTAGTTCGTCATTTGCCGATAGACAGACTGGGTCAGTACGGCGAGCGGTCCGCGCCCGAAGTCGCCGAACAGAAGGTCCGGTCCGAATTTCAGCACAAGCGTCACCACGGCCAGGAAGGCCGAGGCAAAGCCCAGCGGCATGCCGATCGCCAGCAGCGCGAACATCGCCAGCAGCAGGATCAGCGAAAGGGTCCCGATATCAACCATTCCTGGTGTCCTCTCTCAGGGTGGCCTTGATGTTCTCGATCTCGGTCTCGTCGATCTCGTCGGCGGGCGAGTGGTGCTCGGGCGCCTTGTTCCAGTCCGCGATCAGGTTCGACAGCGCCTGGATCGCGACCAGCGTGATGATGACGAGGATGCCCAGCTTGATCGTCGCGGGGATGGGCGGATCCCAGGCTGTGCCGAAGGCCTCCATCCGCAGGATCTTGTCGCGCGCCTCGTTATAGCCGCCCCAGACCAGCGAGACGGCGAAGATCCAGATCAGCAGGACCGAGATACAGTCCGCCGTCTTCTGCGCCCAGCGGGGCATGATGTCGTAGATAATGTAGATCCGGATGTGGCTGCGCTGCTGCATGGCGTAAAGCCCCGCCAGCAGGAACAGAAAGCCTGCAATCCATAGCGACATCTCGTTCGCCCACAGCGTGGGTTTCTCGAACAGGTAGCGGGCGCAGACCTCGTAGAACATGACCACGACGATGAACACGACCGACAGCATCGCCAGCCGCCCGCAGATCAGCGAGACGATGTCGAAGAACCCCGCGGGTTCCGTCTCGATCGAGCCGCGTGTGTCGCTGAGATAGACCGAGGCCAAGACCAGCGACAGCGCAAGCGCGATCAGCATCGCCGCCACCACCGGCCGCCCGGCGGGGCGCAGCATCTCGTACATCCCGACATCGCTATAGCCGAAGATCTGCCCGAGGATCAGATAGGCCGCGATCAGACAGGCCAGCGCCGTCATCCCGATGGCCGCCATCCTGACCGGGCCGCGCAGCGAACCGAGCCAGACGCTCTGTTGTTCCATGAAAACCTCCACCACGGCGCGGTTCCGCGCCCTTCCCGTTCAACGGGCGCTGTCGCCGCGCCCTGTCGAAAACGGCGAGCCCGTTCCCGGGGCTCGCCGAAGTGTCGTGGTCAGTCGCGACGCATCGCGGCTTAGTTCGTCTCGGAGACGAGACCCAGCTGACGCAGATAGTCCATGTGGCTTGCGACCAGCGCCTCGGCTTCCGGCGAAGTGGCGAACTCGGGCCAGGTGGCCTGCGCCGCGTCACGGAAGGCCTGCAGGTCTTCGTCGGACCAGGCGTGGATGGTGACACCCTGTTCCTTCAGCTGTGCGACGGCCTCGGCGTTGGCCTTCTCGAAGGTCAGCGCGGTGCGCAGGGCCAGCGATTCCATCGCGACCGACATGATGCGGCGGTGATGCTCGGGCATCCCGTCCCAGACGGCCTTGTTGCAGGTCAGGTGGTCGGACGGCATCGAGTGGAAGCCCGGGAAGTTGGCGTGCTTCACGATGTCGTACAGGCCCATGCCCATGTTGTTGGCGATGCCCGACGCGTCGGCGCCGTCGATGATGCCGGTTTCAAGCGCGGTGAAGATCTCGGTGAAGTCCATCACGATGGGCGATGCGCCCAGCTTTTCGAAGATCTTGGTTTCCATGCCCGGGGGCGACCGGAATTTCCAGTCCTTGAAGTCTTCGGCGTTGCGGATCGGCTTGGACGACGCCAGCGATTCCTGGCCATAGACCCACCAACCGACCAGCTGCATGCCGTACTGGTTGTACAGGTCCTGCGCCGCGTCGAGACCGCCGCCGTAGTACAGCCAGCTCAGCTGCTGGTACGGGGTCGAGTAGCCGCCCATGATGTCGCCGACGAACTGGAACGCGGGGTTCTTGCCGGTCTGATAACCGCCGCCGGTCATGTCGCAGTCGATGATGCCGTTCGACGCCGCGTCGAAGGTCTCGACGGTGGCCACGACCGAGGACGAGTAGAACATCTCGATCTCGATCTCGCCGTTCGACATGGTCTGGACGTTGTCGATGTATTCCGCCGCCAGCTTGCCCGAAACGGTCTCGGGGGCATAGTGCGTCTGGATACGAAGCGTGGTGCTCTGCGCCAGTGCGGTCGAACCGGCAAGCGCAATGGTCCCAGCGGCAAGCGCCGCCTTGCAAAACGTGTTCATAGGTCTCCTCCCAGTTTCCGGCGCGCTCCGGGCTCCCCCCCGTTGCCGCCAACACCCGTGTTGTAGCAACCCGAACGCGTCACGCAAACAAAAAGTCTCCAATCTGCGAAATTTTGAAATTTATTTGCAATGTCAAATTTTCTGTTTCAATCTTGCTCAAGTTCCGTGCAACCACCCACGAAGAGCGCCCCTTGAAGCAACAGACCCCGGATATTCTGCGACAGATGCGCGACCGGATGATCATGGCGCACTACCGGCTTGGCCAAAAACTGCGGCCAACTGACGTGGCGGCGGACTTCAACGTCTCGGCCAATACGATCCGCGAGATCCTGTTGCGGCTGGCATCAGAAGGGCTGCTGGACTACGAGGAACAGCGCGGATTTCGCGTCGTCGCCGGATCGGACCAGCTGCTGCACGACGTGACCGAGTTTCGAATCGTGCTGGAACAGGCCGGGGTCGAACGGTCGATTGCCCGCGGCGGCATCGAGTGGGAAGCCCAGATGACCGCGGCGCATCACAAGCTGTCGCATATCGAGAACCGCATCCGCCGCACCGGCGACGTGGTCGGCGTCCTCAAGCACTGGAGCGATGCCGAACTCGAATTTCACCTGTCGCTTATGGGCGCCGCCGAGATGCCGGTCCTGCAGCAGAATTTCCGTACCATCTATGCCCGGTTCCGCCAGCAGATCGTGTCCCCCGACCGCAGCTACGCGCACCGCGACGGCAACATCGTCGAACACCAGCGCATCCTCGAAGCCGCGCTCGACCGCGACGTCGCCGCCAGCCGGGACGCGATCCACAGCCATCTTTGCCGGAACCTGCTGCCGACGCCGGACACCGCCCCCCGCATGTCAGAGACGGGCTGAGGGTGCGCCTTTATGACGGCCGCGTACGAGGGGCCAGCCCCTCGCGCACCCCGGGATATTTCCGGACCAAAGACGGGGCGGACCGCCCTGCTTCTTCTCTTCGGAAATACCTCGGGGGAGTCGCGCGGACCGCGCGACGGGGGCAGCGCCCCCATCGCTCGGCCCGAGGCGCACGCCCTCAGTCGGTCAGGTAATCCTCGATATAGGCGCGCACGATGGCGTCGAAATCGGCATCCGCCCGGAACCCCAGCGCCAGCGCCCGCGCGGGGTCGAAGTCACGGGCCCAGCCGCCGACGATCCGCTGGATCGTCTCGTTCGGTTCGTGCCGGATCAGGGCCACCGCCTTGTCGCCGGCCGCCGCGCGCAGGGACTCGATCTGCTCGGCCACGGTGCAGCTGACCCCCGGCATCGACAGCGCGCGGTTGTCGCCCAGCAGCGCGGTGTCCAGCCCCGCGGCGTGGATCAGGAAGCCGACGGCGGCACGGGGCGAGGCGTGCCAGTGGCGCACCGACTCGTCCACCGGCAGGATCGCCTCCTGCCCGTTCAGCGGTTCGCGGATGATGCCCGAGAAGAAGGACGACGCGGCAAGGTTCGGCTTGCCGGGGCGCACGACGATGGTGGGCAGCCGGATCGAAACAGCCTCGACGATGCCGCGGCGGCCAAGGTCGTTCATCATCAGCTCGGCGCAGGCCTTCTGGGCGCCATAGGACGTTTGCGGCGTCAGTGGCTGATCGTCCGGGATCTGGTCCGGGAACGGCGGTCCGAACACCGCGATGGACGATGTGAACACCACCCGCGGCACATAGGCGCCGCCGGACACGCGGTGCTCTTCTTCCAGCTTCATACCGAAGTGCAGGAAAGCCGCACCGTTGATCAGCCAGCCCTTCTGGAAATCCGATTCCGACTCGCCCGACACGATCGCCGCAAGATGGAAGATCACGTCGTAGCGCGCCGCCACCAGCGCATCGATGTCGGCGAAATTGCCAAGCTGGCCGACGATCCGTTCCGCCGCCGGTGCGCCGCCCTCGGGATAGGCCATGTCGAACAGCGTCACCTCGATGTCGGTGTCCCCGTCCAGCCCCTCCACGCTCAGCCGGTGGGCCAGTTTCTGGCCGACCATGCCGCCGCCACCGATGATCAGAACCCTGCGCATTGCCACTCTCCTCCGCGTGTCGTGTCATTCGCCGGCGACCCTAGCTTTTTGCAAAGCTTTGGAATAGGCCTGATGTGCGCTAACGGAAACCGGACCGGATGCGCCCGATCCGACTAGCGTTCCATTGGGAGGAAATGCATGACGAAACAACGCCTTGAGGGCAAGCGCGCGCTTGTGACCGCAGCGGGCCAAGGGATCGGGCTGGCCTCGGTGCTGGCGATGGCCGAGGCGGGCGCGACGGTGTTCGCGACCGACGTGAACGAGGGCGCGCTGGCCGAAATCGACCATCCGAACATCGAGACCTTCGCGCTGAACGTGCTTGACGACGCAAGCGTGAAAGCCGGGATCGAGAAGGCGCAGCCGGATGTCCTGTTCAACTGCGCGGGCTACGTGCACAACGGAACGATCCTCGAGGCGACGGACGACGACTGGGATTTCGCGTTCGACCTGAACGCCAAGGCGCAGTTCCACACCATCCGCGCGGCGCTGCCCGGAATGCTGGAACGCGGCGGCGGTTCGATCATCAACATGTCCTCGGTGGCCTCGTCGGTCACCGCGCCGCCCAACCGATTCATTTACACCGCGTCCAAGGCGGCCGTGGTCGGCATCACCAAGTCCGTCGCGATGGACTATGTAACCAAGGGCATTCGCTGCAACTGCATCTGCCCCGGCACCGTCGACAGCCCTTCGTTGCACGAACGCCTGAAGGCGACGGGCGACTACGAAGCGGCACTGGCCGCCTTCAACGCACGCCAGCCGATGGGCCGCATCGCCCGGGCCGAGGAGATCGCCGCACTGGTCGTCTACCTTGCATCCGACGAGTCCAGCTACACAACAGGTCAGGCGCACGTCATCGACGGCGGCTGGTCGATCTGACGGGGACGAAAGAACATGACCGACAAACCGAAACTGCGTTCTCGCCACTGGTTCAACAACCCGGACGACCGCGAGATGACCGCCCTGTACCTTGAGCGGTACCTGAACTACGGCCTGACCCGCGAAGAGCTGCAGTCCGACAAGCCGATCATCGGCATCGCCCAGACCGGCAGCGACCTGTCGCCCTGCAACCGCCACCACATGGAACTGTCCAAGCGCGTGCGTGACGGCATCGCGGCGGCCGGCGGCACCACGATGGAGATCCCGGTTCACCCGATTCAGGAAACCGGCAAGCGTCCGACCGCGTCGCTCGACCGCAACCTTGCCTATCTAAGCCTCGTCGAATCGCTGTTTGGCTACCCGATCGACGGCGTCGTGCTGAACATCGGCTGCGACAAGACCACCCCTGCCCTGCTGATGGCCTGCGCCACCGTGGGCATTCCCGCCATCGCCTTGTCGGTCGGCCCGATGCTGAACGGCTGGTTCCGCGGCGAGCGGACCGGGTCCGGCACCATCGTCTGGAAGGCGCGCGAACTGCACGCCGCGGGCGAGATCGACGACGACCAGTTCATGGAACTGGTGGCCTCGTCCGCGCCCTCGACCGGCTACTGCAACACGATGGGCACCGCGACCACGATGAACAGCCTCGCCGAGGCGCTTGGCATGCAGCTTCCCGGCTCTGCCGCGATCCCGGCGCCCTACCGCGAGCGCGGCCAGATCGCCTATCAGACCGGCAAGCGCATCGTCGAAATGGTCGAGGAAGACCTGACGCCGAAGAAGATCATGACCCGCGAGGCGTTCGAGAACGCGATCGTGGTGAACTCGGCCATCGGCGGCTCGACGAACGCGCCGATCCACCTGAACGGCGTCGCGCGGCACCTTGGTGTCGAACTGGACAACGACGATTGGCAGCGGCTGGGCTACAAGGTGCCGCTTCTGGTGAACCTGCAGCCCGCCGGTGAGTATCTGGGCGAGGATTATCACCGCGCAGGCGGTGTTCCGGCCGTGATCGCCGAACTGCTGGAAGCCGGGCTGCTGCCGCACCCCGACGCGCTGACCGCGAACGGCAAGTCGATGCGCGAGAACTGCGAAGGCAAGCGGTCGATCAACACCGACGTGATCAAGACCGTCGACGCGCCGATGCTGAAGGACGCGGGCTTCCTGAACCTCAAGGGCAACCTGTTCGACAGCGCGATCATGAAGACCAGCGTGATCTCGCAGGAATTCCGCAGCCGCTATCTCGAGAACCCGGACGACCCGATGGCCTTCGAGGGCCGCGCGATCGTGTTCGATTCGATCGAGGACTATCACAAGCGGATCGACGACCCTGCGCTGGACATCGACGAGAACTGCATCCTGATCATGCGCGGCGCAGGGCCCATCGGCTATCCCGGCGGCGCCGAAGTCGTGAACATGCGCCCCCCCGCCTACCTGCTGAAAAAGGGCATCAAGGCGCTGCCCTGTGTCGGCGACGGGCGTCAGTCCGGCACCTCCGGGTCGCCCTCGATCCTGAACGCCTCGCCCGAGGCGGCGGATGGCGGCGGCCTTGGACTCGTGCAGACCGGCGACCGCGTGCGGATCGACCTGAACAAGTGCACCGCGGACATGGACGTGCCGGCGGATGAACTGGCGAGCCGCGCCGCTGGGTTGGGAACGCACCCCTACGCGCCGGACAGCCAGTCGCCGTGGCAGGAAATCTTCCGCGAAAAGGTCGAGCCGTTCTCGAAAGGCATGACCCTGAAGGGGGCTGACGCCTACAAGGACATCGCCCGCAAGTACACGCCACGCGACAATCACTGACCTGATACACACCTGAATTTTCGATGAAGATTCGCCGACCACCGGCGAAATGAGAGGAGACTGACCATGAAACTGTGCCGCTACGGAGCCCCCGGCGAAGAAAAGCCCGGCCTGATCGACGCCGACGGCAACCTGCGCGACCTGTCGCCCCACGTGCCCGACATCGCGGGCAACGCGCTGTCCGACGAAGGGCTGGCCCGCCTGCGCGGGATCGACGTGAACTCGCTGTCGATCGTGCAGACCAAGCCGCGCTTCGGCCCCTGCGTCGGCGGCACCCGCAAGTTCATGTGCATCGGCCTGAACTATTCCGACCACGCCGCCGAAACCGGCGCCGACATCCCCGAGAACCCGATCCTGTTCATGAAGGCCATCTCGGCCATCGTGGGCCCGAACGACGACGTGGTGATGCCGCGCGGCTCGACCCACACCGACTGGGAGGTCGAACTTGGCGTCGTGATCGGCAAGCCCTGCAAATACGTGTCCGAGGAAGACGCTCTGGACTACGTCGCGGGCTACTGCACGATCAACGACGTGTCCGAACGCCACTTCCAGGCGAAGATCTCGGGCCAGTGGACCAAGGGCAAGTCCTGCGACACCTTCGGCCCGACCGGCCCGTGGCTGGTGACCCGCGACGAGATCGAGGACGTTCAGAACCTCGACATGTGGCTCGACGTGAACGGCAAGCGGATGCAGACCGGGAACACCAACACGATGATCTTCACCGTGGCGCAGATCATCAGCCACCTCAGCCAGCTGTTCACGCTGGAACCGGGCGACGTGATCTCGACCGGCACGCCTCCGGGTGTCGGCATGGGCATCAAGCCCGAGCCGGTCTACCTGAAGGAAGGCGACGTGATGGAGCTGGAAATCGCCGGTCTCGGCAAACAGCGCCAGACCGTGAAGGCCGACGCATGAGCGGCGGGCCGGACGCCATCGTTCTGGGCACCGTGACCGATCGGATGCGCGCCCGGCTCGATGAGAAATTCACTGTTCATGCCGTCGGTACGGACAGTGTCCCGGAGGCGCTTCTCGGCGCCTCCTACATCTGCTGCGGTCAGGGCGGCGCGTCCGTCCGGGCCGACCTGATCGACGCCATGCCCGAGCTGAAGATCATCTCGAACTTCGGCGTCGGCTACGACAACGTCGACGCGGCGCACGCGGCGTCGAAGGGCGTGGTCGTGTCGCACACGCCCGACGTCCTGAACGACGAGGTCGCGAACACCGCGATCCTTCTGATGCTCGCCTCCGCGCGCAACTTCCGCCATGACGAAGACTGGGCCCGGTCCGGAACGTGGGAAAAGCAAGGCGCCGCGCCGCTCTCCCGCTCGGTGAAGGGCGCGACCGTCGGCATCCTCGGTCTGGGCCGTATCGGCGAGGCGCTGGCCGAAAAGCTCGGCGTCTTCGGGGTGACGGTTGTCTACCACAACCGCTCTGAAAAGCCGGTGCCGTACACGTACTATGGCGATCTCGTCGAGATGGCCCGCGACGCGGACATCCTGATCTCGGTCGCCCCCGGCGGCGCGTCGACGCATCACATCGTGAATGCCGAGGTGCTTAAGGCGCTGGGACCCGACGGTCTTCTGGTCAACGTGGGCCGCGGCAGCGTGGTGGACGAAACCGCCCTCGTTGCGGCGCTGTCCTCGGGCACGCTCGGCGCGGCCGCGCTGGATGTGTTCGAACACGAACCCAAGATCCCCGATGCGCTGAAGACGATGGACAACGTCGTGCTTCTGCCCCACGTCGGCAGCGCCACCGTCGAGACCCGCGCCGCGATGGGCGACCTCGTGGTCGACAACCTTATCGCCATGCTCGAAACCGGCAAGGCGCGCACGCCGGTGCCGGAATGTCGCGACATCTGATCGATGACGGAAGCGAGGGGCCAGCCCCTCGCGCTCCCCGAGGTATTTGAAAAGAGAAGAAACAGGACGGTCTGGTCCCTTCTTCTCTTTCAAAATACCTCGGGGGGAGTCGCACCTTGGGTGCGACGGGGGCAGCGCCCCCGCTGCCGGTCAGGGCCGCGCGTCCGGCCCGAGGTCTTCCTCCAGCCGCGCCATGAAGCCCTGCGTCTTCAAGCCGGCGGGGATCTGCGGGCAGATCCGGACCTCGATGATTCCGGGGCATCTCAGCCACGATCCGTAGGGCCAGAGATCACCCGAGTTCAACGTCACCGGGACGCAGGGCACGCCCATCTGCCGATAAAGCACCGCGACGCCAGACTGCAACCGGTCGCGCCGCTCGGGGTGGCGGGTGCCGGACGGGAAGATCAGCACGCTTCGGCCCGCCTTCGCGGACGCCTTTGCCGCCGCGAACGATCGCCGCGCCGCGGCAAGATCGCCGCTGCGATCGATGCCGATGTAGCCAAGCTTGCGCGCGATGGCCCCGGCAATCGGATAGGTCAGGATCTCCTGCTTCAGCATCACCGCCGGGTTGCCCAGCCGCACCGGCAGGAACAGGGTCTCCCACATCGCTTCGTGTCGGGCCGCCACAAGGCAGGGGCCGTCCGGCAGGTTCTCTGTCCCGGTCAGTCGAACCCTTTGGCCGCAGACGACCCGCAGAAGCCAGAGCTGTATCGCGACATAGGCGCGGACCACCGGCCAGCACCATGATCGCGGGGCGGCCAGAAGCACGATGGCCGGGAAGAACAGCAGGGACACGACGACGCGCAGCACGATATACGCCGTTGTCCGTGCTCTGACGCTCGCCAGTGAGTGGCTTGGGCTGGTCATGGGTCCTGCATTTCCGGCGCCGGTGAGTGAGCCAAGGCGCCGCGCCTTATCGCGCAGTGCGCGTGGCGGTGCAACGTCGGCTGACGTGCGGTGGCGCGGGCGGGGTGCGAGGATCAGACGGTCTCTGCGTCCGGCAGCACCGGGGCCGCCGCGACGAGGGCGCGGGTGTATCCGTTGTCCGGCGCGTGAAGCACTTGCGCCGTCTCGCCTTGTTCCACGATCTTGCCGGACTTCATCACCAGCACCCGGTCGGTGATCGCGCGGACCACCGACAGGTCGTGGCTGATGAACAGATAGCTCAGACCGAAGCGGTGCTGCAGGTCGGCCAGCAAATCGAGGATCTGCGCCCGGATCGAAACGTCCAGCGCGGAAACCGCCTCGTCGAGGATGACAAGGCCGGGGCGGATGACGATGGCGCGGGCGATGGCGATGCGCTGTCGCTGGCCGCCCGAGAACTCGTGGATGAAGCGGCTGCCATCTTCGGGGGTCAGCCCCACGGCCTTCAACGCCTCGGCCACGCGCCTGCGGCGTTCGTCCGCCGGGACGGGGTGCAGGTGAAAGGGTTCCGCCACCAGCCGCGACACCTTCTGTCGCGGGTCGAACGAGCCGTAGGGATCCTGAAACACCACCTGCATCCGGCGGCGCAGGTCGGACGGCACCCGGCCCGCCACCACGGCCTGACCGTCAAGCTGTACCGCACCGCCCTGCAACGGCTCCAGCCCGAGGATCGCGCGGGTCAGGGTGGACTTGCCGCAGCCCGACTCGCCCACAAGCCCGACGCTTTCGCCAGCCGCCACCGTCAGCGACACGCCGTCCACCGCGCGAACCGGGTCCGACCCGCCGAACAGTCCCCGCCGGCGGCCCGGATAGACGCGCACAGCGTCGCGCACGTCCAGCACGGGCTGTCCCTTGGGGCGCGCGGCACGCTTGGGGACGTGTCGGCTGTCTTCGAAAAGTCGCGCGGTATAGGGATGCGCGCGGGCGCGGAACAACTGCCCGGTGGGGCCCTGATCCACCACCTCGCCGCCGCGCATGACCGCGACGCGATCCGCCAGTCCATGGACGACGGCAAGATCGTGGGTGATCAGCATCAGCGCCATGCCCTCGTCCGCCACGAGGTCCTTCAGCAGCTCGAGGATCTGCGCCTGCGTCGTGACATCCAGCGCCGTCGTGGGTTCGTCCGCGATCAGCAGTTTGGGCCGCAGCGCCACCGCCGCGGCGATGCAGACACGTTGGCGCTGGCCGCCGGACAGCTCGTGCGGATAGCGCGACAGCGGCACGCGGGCGGGGTCGAGCCCGACGCGGGCCAGCCGTTCCTCTGCCATTGCGCGCGCGCCGGACCGGTCGGCGGCGCCATGCACCAGCAGCGTTTCCGCCACTTGGTCCCCGATGGTCTTCAGCGGGTTCAGCGCCGTCATCGGCTCTTGGAAGATCATGCCGATGTCGCGCCCGCGCAGCGCGTTCAGGCGGCGCTCGGGTTCGGTCAGCAGGTCGCGGCCCTCGAACGCGATCCGCCCGGACAGGCGCGCGCCGCGGGGTTCCAGCCGCAGCACCGACAGCGCCGTCATCGACTTGCCAGAGCCGCTTTCGCCCACGATGCCAAAAACCTCGCCCGGCGCCACATCGAACGAGACGTCGCGCAGGATCTGCGCGTTCCCGATCCGCATCCACAGGCCATCGACCGTCAACATGGGCGCGGCCCTCTTTGGTCTGGAAATATCCCCGCCGGAGGCATTGAAGGTTCCGTCATGCCGCGCGCCGCATTCGGGGGTCGAGCATGTCGCGCAGCCCGTCCCCCATCAGGTTCAGGCCCAGCACCATCAGCACGATCGCAAGGCCCGGGATCAGCGCCATGTGGGGGGCAAGGCCGATCATCGTCTGGCTGTCCGCCAGCATCCGGCCCCACGAGGGCACCGGGGGCTGCGCGCCAAGGCCGAAATAGCTCAGCGCCGCCTCGGACACGATGCCGACCGAGAACTGGATCGTGGCCTGTACGATCAGCAGGTTGCCGATGTTGGGCAGGATGTGCTCGGCGCTGATGCGGGCCGCGCCCTTCCCGGCGACGCGGGCGGCCATGATGAAATCCAGCGTCCACAGGCTGATCGCCCCGGCGCGGGCGACGCGGGCGAAGACCGGGATGTTGAACACCCCGATCGCCAGCATCGCGTTCAGCGCCGAGGGGCCGAAGACCGCCGCGATCAGGATGGCCATGACCAGCGGCGGAAAGGCGAAGACAAGATCGTTGCCGCGCATGATGATCTCGTCTACCCAACCGCCCCTGCGCGCGGCGGCGAACAGGCCCAGCGGCACCCCGACGGCAAGTCCGATGCCCGCCGCCACCAGCGCGACGCCGATCGAGGTGCGCGCGCCGACCATCAGCATCGACAGGATGTCCCGCCCAAGGTGGTCCGTGCCAAGGACATAGCCGTCGCCGGGCACCTTCATCCGCTCGGCCACCGCCAGCGCGGCCACGTCATGCGGCACCCACACCAGCGACACCAGCGCCATCGACAGGAACACGGCGCTAAGCGCCGCACCGATCACGAAGCCTGCGGGCAGCCTCATGCGCTGCGCCTCAGCCTTGGGTCGACGACGGCATAGGCAAGGTCGACAAGGAAGTTGACCAGCACCACCGCGAAGACCAGCAGCATCACCACCGCCTCGACCACGATCAGGTCGCGCTGGGTCACGGCCTGAAAGATCAGACGTCCCAGCCCCGGCAGGAAGAACACGTTCTCGACCACGATCGCACCGGCGATCAGCACAGAGACCTGCATGCCAAGGATCGTCATCACCGGGATCAGCGCGTTGCGCAGGGCGTGTCGCAGCACCGCGCGGCCCCGGCTAAGCCCCTTCGCCCGCGCGGTGCGGATGTAATCGCGGTCCAGTGTCTCCAGCAGCGACGAGCGCATCACGCGGGCTAGGATCGACGCCTGCAGCAGTGCCAGCGCCAGCGCGGGAAGGGTCAATGACTTCAGCCCCGCGAACAGACCGGCGTCCCAGCCCGGGAAGCCGCCAGAGGCGAACCAGCCCAGACGTATCGCGAAGATCAGCACAAGGATCATCGCGAACCAGAAGTTCGGCACCGCGATGCCAAGCTGGGTCACCCCCATGATCGCAAGGTCCGCCGGTCGCCCGTGGCGTGTTGCGGCCCAGACGCCCAGCGGGATCGCCAGCGCGGTGGACAGGAAAATCGCGTACAGCGTCAGCGGCAGCGACACGCCCAACCGGGCCGCAATCAGGTCGGCCACCGGGACGCGGTAGGTGTAGGAGATGCCGAAATCGCCCTGCAGCATCCCCCCGACCCAAGCCACGTAGCGTTGCGCCAGCGGCAGATCCAGGCCGAGTTCTGCGCGCAGCGCGGCCAGCGCCTCGGGCTGGGCATTCATCCCCAGCATCACCGCCGCCGGATCGCCCGGCACGATCTCGAGCATCGCGAAGATCACCAGACTGGCGACGGCCAGACTGAGGACCAGCGAGATCAGGCGCGAGAGAAGATAGCGGAGCATGTGGGGGACGTTAGGCGGGATGCGGGTGCAGCGAAAGGGGCTTGCACGGCCTCCCGCGGTGGCGACCGGCCGGGCGCGAACCCGGCCGGCGTGGCGTTATTGCGACCAGCTGACGCCGGTCAGGTCGTTGGCCTGTGTCGGGGCGTTTTCCCACAGTCCCTCGATGTTCGCGTTGGCGACGCCGGTGCGGGCCAGCTGGAACAGGTAGCCGTTGACGTAATCCTCGGCGATCATCGTCTGCGCCTGCTCAAGGATCGACGACCGTTCCGCCGGATCGGTGGCAAGGTTCAGCGCGTCCATCAGCTCGACGAACTCGGGCTTGCCGTACTGGAAATAGTAGTCGGGCCGCGCGTAGATGTTGATGTCCATCGGTTCGGTGTGGCTGACGATGGTCAGGTCGAAGTCCTTGCCGGTGAACACCTGTTCCAGCCACTGCGCCCATTCGAGGTTCTCGATCTGCGTCTCGATCCCGACGGCGCGCAACTGGGCCGCGATGATCTCGCCGCCGCGGCGGGCGTAGGACGGGGGCGGCAGTTTCAGCGACAGGGTCAGACCCTCCTGCCCCGCCTCGGCCAGCAGCGCCTTCGACGCGTCTGGGTCATAGTCGGACAGGCCGGTCAGGTCGACGTAGTCGGGGTTGTGCGGCGCGAAGTGGGTGCCGATCGGAGTGCCGTAGCCGAACATCGCGCCGTCGATGATTTCCTGACGGTTGATGGCGTGGGCGATGGCCTCGCGGACTTTCGGGTCGGACAGCGCCTCGGACTTGTTGTTCATGCCAAGGATCGTCTCACCCTCGGTCGAGCCGATCAGCAGCTTGAAGCGGGGGTCGGCCTCGAACTGCACCAGCGTTTCGGGCGCGGGATAACCGGGGAAGACGTCGATGTCGCCGGCCATCATGGCGGCGAAGGCGGCGGTCGGGTCCGAGATGAACTTGAAGGTCGCGGCGGTCAGCGCGGGTTTCTCGCCCCAATAGCCATCGTAGGCCACCAGTTCCACGCGGTCGCCCTGCACCCAGTCCGAGAACATGAACGGCCCGGTGCCGACCGGAGCGGTGGCGGCATTGTCGATGCTTTCGGGCGCCACGATCACCGCGTCGCCCCATGCCATATTGTTCGGGAAGGCAGAGTTCGGGCCGGACAGCGTGACCTTCACGGTCAGCGGATCGACGACCTCGACCTCGGAGATCCCCGCGAACAGCGCCTTTTGCGCGTTGGTCGAGTCCTCGGCGCGGGCACGATCCAGCGAAAACTTGACGTCCTCGGCGTCCATCGTGCTGCCGTCGTGGAAGGTCACGCCGTCGCGCAGATGGAAGGTGTATTCCGTGCCGTCCTCGGAAATGTCCCAGCTTTCCGCCAGCGCGGGCGCGATGGACCCGTCCGAGGTGTAGCGGGTCAGACCCTCGAACAGGTTGGCATAGACCACCTCGTCAATCGCGGCGGCGGCGCCGCCGGTGGGGTCCAGATTGGGCGGCTCAAGCTGCATACCGACGGTGATGTCGGTCTGCTGCGCCATCGCGGCACCTGCGGTAAGCGCCAGCGCGGCCACGGAGAACTTCAGTCGTGCGAACATGATCGGGGACCCCCTGTTGATCCGGTCGACCCAAGCTAGCAGCGTGGGCCCCCAGCGCAAAGCCCCATCGGGGCCGCATACCGATCCCTCAAGACAGCGAAGCCCCGCCGTTCAGGTCAGCGGGGCTTCGGGTCGTACATTGGCGAGCTAAGCGCGGCTTAGGCTGCTTCGACGACGACGCGGTCTTCCGGCACGCCCTTGTCCTTCAGGATCGCCTCGATGTCCTCGACCATCTTGTCGGGGCCGCAGACATAGAACACGCCGGACCAGTCGGCGACGTGGCTGTCCAGAAACTCGGCGTCGATCTTGTGATGCGGCAGGCCTTTGGCGTCTTCGCCGGTGACAGTGTAGGTCGTTTTCAGGCCCGGCATGGCATCCCATTCGTCGCGCAGGATGATGTCGCGCTTTTCGTCGTTCGAGAAGATCAGCTGGCATCCGTCCAGCGATCCTTCGCGCGCATGGCGGGCACGCAGAATGGCGATGAAGGGCGTGATGCCTGCGCCGCCAGCGATGAAAGTGCCGGGGCCCTTGTCCTCGATCGCGCCCCACGGATCCTCGATCAGCACCGAGTCGCCGGGTTTCAGGTCGGCAATCTGTTCCGTCACGCCGTCATGCGACGGGTAGGATTTGATCACGAATTCAAGCCGGTCGGCGTCCGGCAGGCCGGTAAAGGTGAAGGGGCGCTGTTCGTCGCGCCAGCCGTCCTTGTCCAGCGCGAAGTCGGTCGCCTGTCCCGGTGTGAACTCGAAGCCCTTGGGGCGGTCGAAGACAAGATGATTCACGTCGTGGGTCACGGGCTCGATGGCCTTCAGGGTCAGCGTATGTGTCATTGTGGGCTCCTTTCGGGCGTCCGTCGTTGCGGTCTGTCCGTTCAACGAACCAGACCGGACGTCCGTTCCGAAGACGTCGGCCCTTGGCCGCATCCGACCGATCACGAAAGCGAAAGCGTCCGTAAGCCCGCCAGAAGCTCGGACAGTGTCAGCGCCATGACCTTGGCGCTGTCGGCCATGTCATCGACGCCGATCCATTCGTCCGGCTGATGCGCAAGATCCAGCACGCCGGGACCGTAGGCGATGCAGTTCTTCAGCCGCCCGATCCGGTCGATGTGCTTCTGGTCGTAGGTGCCGGGCGACACCACATAGCCCGCGTCGCGGTTCAGCACCTTGCCAATGGCGCGCGCCACCGACTGCACCACCGGCGCGTCGCGCTCGGTCATCGTGGGCGTCACCTGCCACAGGTCGCGGATCTCGTATGTAAAGCCGGGGCGGTCCGCCTTCACCCGCTCCATCAGCGTGGCGATCTCGGCCTTCACCTCGGACAGGTCTTCCTCGATCAGGAACCGGCGGTCGATGACGATGCGGCAGCGGTCGGCGACGCAGGCCGCCGGGAAGCCGGTAAAGTCCGGTTCCGGCTCGGGCTCGCCCCCGTGGATCGAGTTGATGTTCATCGTCGACTGACGCGCACCCTCGGGGATCACCGGCATCTCGGTGCGCTTGCCCGCAAGCAGCGGGTACAGCCAGCGTTCCATTTCATCCAGCACCGCGCCCATGTGCCGGATCGCGCTGTCGCCAAGAAACGGCATCGAGCCATGAGCGATACGGCCGTGCGTCTCGATCTCGGCCCACCAGACGCCCCGATGCCCAAGGCAGATGCGGTCCTTGTGCAAAGGTTCGGGGATGATGACGTGCTGCACCCGTTCCGGGGAAAAATGCCCCTGCTCTGCCAGCCACGCGACGCCGCCGTAGCCGCCGGTTTCCTCGTCGGCGGTGCCGCTGATCTCGATGGCGCCGGCAAAGTCAGGACAGGCGGCGATGAACGCCTCGGCCGCGATGATCGAGGCGGCCAGCCCGCCCTTCATGTCACAGGCGCCCCGGCCATAGATCCGGCCGTCCTTCAGTTCGGCGCCGAAGGGATCGACCGTCCACCCCTCGCCCACGGCGACGACGTCGGTGTGCGAGTTGAAATGCACGCATTCCCCCGGTGTCGCCCCCTCGCGGCGGGCAACGATGTTCCAGCGCGGATATTTCTCGCTGTCGCCGGGGGTGCCCACCGCGCGCTTCATCTCGCAGGCGAAGCCCGACGCGGACAAGCGCGCGTCGAGATACTCGCAGATGTCGCGATAGCAGTTGCCCGGCGGGTTCAGCGTCGGGATGCGGATCAGGTCCTGCGTCAGCGCGATCAGGTCGTCGCGCCGCGCGTCGATCTCGGAAACAAGGCGGGAGGTCAGCGGCATGGCGTCAGCCTATACCCGCCCTCCCGCCGGGCAAGCGGGAATGTCGCCCCCTTGCCCGCGTGCACCTACGTCACTCGGCGTTCGAGCCGCTCTGCCCCGCACCCTCCGCCCAGTCCCACGGACGCGAGAACTCGCCAAGGCAATGGCGCACCGCCTCGGCGTCCACCTCGCCGGTGCGCTCCAGCTTTGCCACCAGCCCGCGTTTCTTGTCCTCGACGACAGAAACGACCCGCGCGGCCAGCCCCTTGTCGGCCAGCGCCGCGTCATACACCCGCGCGATGGCGCTTTTGCGAAGGTCCGGCTTGAACACCTTGCCGACGGCGGTCTTGGGAAGCTCGGGCACGATTTCCAGATACTTGGGCCGCGCGGCCCGTTCGTGGATACGGCTGTTCGCGTGTTCCAGCAGTTCGGCCTCTGTCACCTGTGCCCCGTCGACCAGTTCGACATACGCGCATGGCAACTCGCCCGAGAAGGCGTCGGGCTGGCCGATCGCACCGGCGACGGCCACGCTGTCGTGACTGGTCAGCGCCTCTTCGATCTCGGCCGGGTCAATATTGTGCCCGCCCCGGATGATCAGATCCTTCGCGCGCCCGGTGATCCACAGGTAGCCATCCGCGTCGATCCGACCAAGGTCGCCGGTCCGCAACCACGTACCGTCCGCGAACAGGCCCTTGTTCTTGTCAGGCTCCAAATAGGTCTGTCCGGCGAACACGCCGGGGTTCGACACGCAGATCTCGCCCACCTCGTCGACGCCCATCTCTTGCTGGACCTCACCCGAGTCGTCGCAGTGCAGGATGCGGATCTCGGTATACGGGAACGGCAGCCCGACAGACCCGACCTTCTTCTCTCCCTCTGGCGGGTTCACCGCGACAAGGCAGGTGGCTTCGGTCAGGCCGTACCCTTCGACGATGGTGACGTCGGTCGCGGTGCGAAAGCGGTTGTACAGTTCGACCGGCAGCGGAGCCGATCCAGAGAACGCGATTTTCAGCGCGGAGAGATCGGCGTTCACAGGCCGCTGCATCAACGCGGCAATCGCCGTCGGAACGGTGATGACGAAGCTGACCTTCCAGCGTTCAAGCAGCTTCCAGAAGTTGTCGAACACGCCGTCGCCGCGATACCCCGCCGGTGTCGGCAACACGACATGGGCGCCCGAACTCATCACGGCGCCGCCCACAACGACGGCGGCAAAAACGTGGAAGAACGGCAGCGGACAGATCAGCGTGTCCTCTTCGGTGAACAGCAGCCGATCCGCCAGCCAGCCGTTGTAGATGAACCCCGAGTACTTGTGCTGCGCCACCTTCGGCATCCCGGTGGTGCCGCCGGTGTGGAAATAGGCCGACACCCGGTCGCCGTCGCTGTCGGCGAAGTCGAGCGTTTCGGACTGCTTCGGCACAGCTTCGGCGTAGCTTAGGACGCGCGCGTTATGGCGGACCGGCACCTTCGGCCGGATCAGCGGCACGATCCAGCTTTTGGGGAAATCCAGATAGCGCAGCAGGTCGACCTCGATCACGGTCTCGACGCCGGGGGCAAGCCGCAAAGCCTTGGCCGCCTTCTGCGCGATGTCGGTCTTCGGAAACGCCCGCAGGGTCACCAGCACCTTCGCGCCTGTTTCGCGCAGGATGCTTGCGATCTGTTCCGGTTCAAGCAGCGGGTTGATCGGATTGGCGATCCCGGCGACCTGCGCGCCGTACAGCGACACGACGCACTCGGTGCAGTTCGGCATCAGGATCGCGACGGTGTCGTCTTCGCCCACGCCCAGCCCGCGAAACAGGTTCGCGGCCTGCGTGACCCGCGCCTTCAGCGTCCGCCATGTCAGGGTTTCCGCCCGGGCGCCGGGGTCCGAGAACATCTGGAACGTTACCGCGTTGCGGTCCGGGAACTTTTCGGCGGTCTGGCTCAGAAGCCCGTACAGGGTCGGCGGCACGTCCCGCTCGCTCCACGGCATCTCGTTGGTGATCGCATCACGGTCGACGCGGGTTGCATAGTCCGCCATTGCCAATTCCTCCCCTTGGCCACCGATCCTCCCCGGCGACGCGGCTTCCGGGAAAAATGATGACATTTACCGGTTCGTGCAAGGCAGACGCCACGACGAAGCCGGGGCGACGCCGGGTCACGACAGGGCAAAGGCGTTATTCCGCCGCGACGCCCTCGGTGAACTGCAACCGCGCCAAACGGGCATATAGCCCGTCTTGCGTCACAAGCTCGTCATGCGTGCCGGTCGCGACGATGCGGCCCTCATCGAACACGACGATGCGGTCGGCTTTCTTCACGGTTGCAAGCCGGTGCGCGACGATCAGCGTGGTCCGGTCGTGCGACAGCCGGTCGACCGCCGACTGCACCAGCCGTTCGCTTTCCGCGTCCAGCGCGCTGGTCGCCTCGTCCAGCAGCAGGATCGGCGCATCCCGCAGGATGGCTCGGGCGATGGCGATGCGCTGTTTTTGTCCGCCCGACAGCATCACGCCGCGCTCGCCCACATAGCTGCCGTATCCGTCCGGCAGCTTCGACAAAAAGTCGTCCGCCGCCGCAGCTTGCGCCGCCTCGACCACCTCTTCATCGGTCGCGCCCGGACGGCCGAAGCGGATGTTCTCGCGCGCGGTGTCGGCGAAGATCACCGGGTCCTGCGGCACAAGCGCGATGGCGCGGCGGAAATCGGCGCGGGCCATGCCGGTCAGCGGCTGGCCGTCGATCCGGACGACGCCGGACTGCGGATCGTAATGCCGCAGCAGAAGCTGGATGATCGTCGATTTACCCGCCCCGGACGGGCCGACCAGCGCAACCGTCTCGCCCGGCTCGACCGCGAGCGAGACGTTGTCCAGCGCCGAGACATCGGGCCGCGTAGGATAGTGGAAGGTCACGTTTTCGAACGCGATTGCGCCCCGGCAGGGGTCGGGCAGCGGCATCGCGTGGTCCGGGTCGCGGACCGTGTCCTCGGCGCCTAGCAACTCGACCAGACGTTCGGTCGCGCCGGCTGCGCGCTGCAATTCGCCCCAGATCTCGGACAGCGCCCCGGTCGCACCGGCCACCATCACCGCGTAGATCACGAACTGCACCAGTTCGCCCACGGACATCGCATCTGCCCGCACGTCGCGCGCGCCGATCCACAGCACGCCGACGACGCCCGAGAAGATCAGCGCGATCACGATCACCGTCATCGCCGCCCGCGTGGCGATCCGCTTGCGCGCGGCGGTAAAGCTGCGTTCGGTCACGTCGGAAAAGCTGCGCCGCGTGGCGGGTTCGTTGGTAAAGGCCTGCACCGCCTGAACCGACAACAGCGCCTCGGACGCGCTGCCGGACGACGCCGCGATCCAGTCCTGGTTCTCGCGGCTCAGGCTGCGCAGGCGACGGCCAAGCAGAACGATGGGCACGATGACGACCGGCACGATCAGCAGCACAAGCCCCGTCAGCTTGGCCGAGGTCAGCAGAAGCAGGAACAGCCCGCCCACAAGGATCAGCAGGTTGCGCAGCGCAACCGACACCGATGATCCGATCACCGACAGGATCAGCGTCGTGTCGGTGGTGATCCGGCTAAGAACCTCGCCTGTCATGATTTTTTCGTAGAAAGCGGGCGACATGCCGATCATCCGGTCGAACACCGCCTTGCGGATGTCCGCCACCACACGTTCGCCCAGCCGCGTGACCAGATAATACCGAAGCCCGGTCCCCACTGCGAGCAGCAACGCAATGATCAGGGCGGCGATGAAATAGCTGTCCAGCAACCGCTCGGCCGAGGTCTCGAACCCGTCGACGACGCGGCGCACCGCCAAGGGCAGCGCCAGCGAGACCATCGCGGTCATAACCAGCGCGCAGATCGCCGCGATCATTAGCCCGCGATAGGGCAACAGGAACGGCGCAAGCCCCCGCAGCGCGCCGATGCGCTTGGATTTCTCGCGATCTTCGGTCTGCGGCTGATTGCGTGCCATGCTGCCCCCCGTCTGCACAGGCCGCATAGCCGTCCCGGCGCCAATCGGCAAGCACACCCCGCCCGGCATCGCGGTTCGGCGGACGCTTGCAGGACGGACGCGCCAAGTTGACGCCACGGCGTGCGGGCGCAGGAATCGGGCGCAGGCGGGCCAGCATGTCGGGAAGTGGAGCGGGCGGCGGGAATCGAACCCGCTTCATCAGCTTGGAAGGCTGAGGTAATAGCCAGTATACGACGCCCGCTCAGCAGGACCGGTGTCTAGATCATGCGTCTGACATCGTCAAGCGGGGCGCGGGCCGGTTCCCGGCGGCGGCTTCTCCCGACGTGCGCCACCTTAGGGAAGATCGCGTTCCGCAAGTCCGCGGATCAGGTACATTTCCGCCTCGTGGACGGTCGAAATCTGGGTCCACGCCGCGTCGTCCTGATCGGCAAGGCGCCATGTCATCAGGGTCACGACGCAGCTGCCGTCCTCGTGCCCCAGAACCGCACCGGGCAGCACCCGAGAGCTGTTGCGGAACCGCAGCTGGTCCGCAGCACCACCGACGTCGTAATCGACCAGCATCCGGCGGGCGTCCACGTCCAGCCGCACGAAGGTCCGCGCGCCGTTGAAGACCGACGTCCCCGCGAAGATGCCGTCGCCCGCGTCCTCGCGCTCGGCGCTGCCCCAAGCCCAGTGGCCCTGTTTCAGCCCGTCTGACATCAGTTCGAACACCTGTTCGGCGGGGCGGTCCACCTTGATGCTGCTGGTGTGGCAATGCGGATCGATCATGTCTGGTCCTTTCGTTCGTCGCTGTGCGTGTCCCGGCCCGAAGGCGCCTTGGTGCCGGAACTATCGCGGTCGCCCCGGCCCCGCGTCCAATTCAAACGCTTGCCGGTTTCGATGCCGAATTGTTATCAGTCGTCATGCTTCCAAGACGCATCAGGTATTTCATCGCGGTTGCCGAGGACGAACACTTCGGTCGCGCGTCCCGCCGCCTTCGCATCGCGCAGCCCGCCCTCAGCCGTCAGATCCGCACGCTGGAGGACGAACTGGGCTTCGATCTGTTCGAGCGTCTGTCGCGCGGGGTGCGGCTGACGCATCCTGGCCGGCTACTGCTTGCCGAGATGCGAGAGGTCGAAGCCCAGCTGCTGCGCGGTATCGCAGCCGCGCGGTCCGCCGCCGAGGGGCGGCACGGCCGCCTGCGACTAAGCCTGATCGACAGCGCCGCGTGGCACGGTGTGGTCCCGAACGCCCTGCGCGCCTATCGGGCCCGCTTTCCGGACGTAGAGGTTTCGCTCTCCACCATGCCAGCGGCGCAGCAGATCGCGTGGCTGTCCGAGGGCCGAACGGACGCTGCCATCGTCTACAACATCGCCGAGGCGGACGGGCTTGTGTCGACCCATCTTGCGTCGATCCCGATCGTGCTGGCGATGCCTGCGGATTGCCCCCTGCTTGCCCTGCCGCGGATCCGCGTGCGGGACCTGTCCGACTATCCGCTGATCGGCTTTCAGCGCGCGGCCAGCCCGAAGCTGTTCGACGACCTTACCGCGGCGCTTGCCGACATCGACTTCACCCGGAATTTCATCTCGGAGCCGACGAACGAAGCGGACATGCTGGCGCTGGTCAGCATGGGGTCGGGCCTTGCGCTGGCGAACGCCATGCAATCGTGGCGCCCGCCGCACGGCGTCGCCTTTGCCCCGGTAGAGGATCTGAACGTCACGCAAAGCCTGAACGTCCTGCACCGCCGCGATGACAACTCGCCCCTGCGCGCCAGCTTCATAGACGCGCTTCTGGCAGAGGCATCGACAGATGGCACAGGAGACACCCGCCCAGAGACGGGTCGCGCGTCCGGATGACACCCGGCGGTCGGCCAACCCCGCAAAGCTCGGGCTGAATACGCGTCCGGGTCAGCCCCAGCCCAGCGCCCGCGACAGCTGCCGCGCTTCGGAACCGACGATCTCGTCCAGCGCCTCCTTGCCGCCAAGGTCGTCCAGCACCTTTTTTGGTCCGATCACGTTCAGGGCCGCGGTGATCTGCCCCGCCCCCGTCTTGACCGGCGTCGCATAGCTTTCGATCCCCGGATCGAAGGCAGACTCCCCCATGACAAAACCGCGTTCCCGGTCGGCGTTTGCGCGGGCGACAAGGTCCTGCAACTCGGGTGGCGGATAGTCGGGGTGGTCAGAAACCATGCGGGGATAAAGCGCGGCCAGACCATCGGCCGTCAGCCCCGACAGCAGCACCCGACCACTGACCGTCCGATGCGCCGGAAGGCGCATGCCGACCTGAAGGTTCGAGATGACCCGCGCCGACGGCGCCACGCGCGCAAGATAGACGGTCTCTGTCCCGTCTAGTTCGACCAGATGCGCCGCAAGCCGCGTGCGCTGACTGATTCGCTGCAGGAAGGGCTGAACCGTCTCGACCAGCGGGCGGGCGGCGAGGAAAGCGTAGCCAAGCGTCATCACGCGCGAGGTCAGCGCGTATCGCTTGCTTTGCGCATCCCGCGACAGGAAACCGGATTTCTCAAGGGTATAGACCAGACGGTAGGCCGAGGACCGCGACAGCCCGATGCCTTCGGCCAGCTCGGCCAGCGTCATAGACTCGCCGGTCGCGTTGAACAGTTGCAGGATGTGAAGGCCGCGTTCGAGACCGGGCACGATGTAGCGCTGGTCTACCTCGTCCGCGCCTTGCTCTGCCTTGTCCATGTCCGGCCCTTCACCCAGCGTCCTCTAGGCGCCCCACCCGGCGCGCCTGCCGCAATGTCGCACTCACTCCGACCAGCGGCAAGAGTGCCACCGCGGCAAGGATCGGCCCCCAGTCCACGCCCGCGCCAAGCAGGGCCGAAACGATCATCGGCCCCGTCACAACGCCGGATCCGATCGCCAGCGTGATGCCCGACACGGCCTCGTACATCCGGTCGCGCGGGGCAAGGCGCACGGTCTCTGCCACCTGAATGCCGTTCCACCCCGCCGCCGCGACCCCGCCGATCAGACAGACAGCGACGACCGGCCAGCCCGGTCCCGTCAGAACCGTTCCGGCCAGTGCCAGCGTCGACACGGTGGACATGACAAGCGACAGGCAGATCAGCGGCAGCGCGGTTCCCAACCGGTCCGCGCCCCAACCAAGCGTCAGGCGGCCAATGATGCTCATGCCCTGCATCAAGGCGTACAGCACACCGGCGGCGGTGGCCGAATAGCCCAGCCCGAACGCAAGGAAGGACGTGAGATAGACGAACCAGACCGATTGCACGAAGGCCAGCAGGAAACCCGACAGCGCAAGGCTCCGCATCCGGGGCGAGGACAGGGCCAGCCGCACCGGTGCCGTCAGGTTCTCGCGCGACATGGCATCGGACAGCTTGGCGCCCGGTTCCGGCTTTGGTTCGCGGCGCCGCACGGGTCCAGTCGCGACGATGGTCAGAACGGCCACCAGCGCCCCGAACACCATCACGGCCTCTACCCCCCAAAGCTGCGCGATGCCGGGAAGGACAAGCCCGCCCACGACGCCTGCGACCGGAACCGAGGACTGTTTTACCGAGAAGATCAGCGCCTGCTTGCCGCGCGGCACGTATCGTTGCAGCACGTCGTTGCCGGCAGGGTTCGTCGGCCCGTGGCCCATGCCCGCGATGAAGCTGCCCACCAGCGCGAGCGCCGGGATCGGCAGCAGAAGAACCAGCGTTCCGATACCACCGGCCGCCAGCCCCCAACGGACGGCCTTGATCGAGCCAAGCAGACGCAGCAGCCCAACCCCGCCCGCCACCACAACGATGGATCCAAGGTTCGCCGCTGTCGCCAGCCACCCCACGAAACTGGGGCTCCAGCCGTATTGCGTGACCATGTCGGGCGCGATGGTCGGAACCAGCCGCAAAAGCAGGGTCGAGGTCGCGTGGCACCCCAGCATGATGAAGAGCACTGTCGTCCATCGCATCAGCGCCTGCCTTTCGGGGTCGGATTTTTCGGGCTTCAAATGCACAGTTGTTTGATATATGGTTTTTCAAGTTCGTCAACAAAACACTTGGAGGGGTGGTGTCGACCGAGGCAAACGCGCAGCGACTGACCCGGGCAATCGCAGAATGGATCGCCTCCGGGCCGCACTCGACGCCGGCTGATGTGGCGCTTGCCGGTCGGGGGATGGCCGACTGCATTGCGGTGATGCTTGCAGGCTGGAGCGATTCCGCATCGCACGCGCTGCGCCGGATCGACGGGCTTGGCGACTGGGCCGACCCGCTTTCGCCGCCCGCCCGCGACCCTGGCACCCTTGCCGCTCACCTTGCCTGCGCGGCCCATGCGCTTGACTTCGACGACAACGCGTTCGGCAACCACACCAGCGCGGTCCTGACGCCGGTGCTGCTGGCCGAAGCGGCGCGTGTCCCCACCAGCGGGGCACGCCTGCTTGACGCTTACCTCGCGGGTTACGAAACGTGGGCCGAGCTTTCCGCTCGCGAAGACGACTCGGTTCACGGCAAGGGCTGGCATCCCAGTGCAGTCTACGGCCCCATTGCTGCTGCGGCGGCGTTGTGCGTGCTGCGTGGACTGGACGCGGACCAATGCAGCAACGCGCTGTCGCTGGCAGCGTCCATGTCAGGCGGCGTCGTCGCCCAGTTCGGAACGCCGGCCAAGCCGTGGCAGGTCGGTCGATCCGCGCGCGCTGGGTTCGAAGCGGTCGCACTGACAGAGGCCGGGATGACCGCCGCGCCGGACGCGCTTGAACATCCGCTCGGATTCCTGATGGCGATTTCGCCAAAGGGCCACGTCCGACGGGACGGGCCGACCGAAACGGGCCGCCACATGGCCCGCAACGGGCTGAACTTCAAACGCTACCCCGTTTGCTATGCCATGCATCGGGCGTTGGACGGCTTGCTGGCGATACAGCACAAGTCGATGACGCCGCCCGAAGACATCGCCCGCATCGAAATCGAGGTCGGCGAGGCTCAGGCGGCCATGTTGCGCCACGCCCAGCCGTCGACCACGGCCGAGGCGAAATTCAGCCTGCCATTCGGCGCCGCCGCGGTGTTGCTGCGCGGCGGATTGGGTCCGGCAGAGCTGGACCCGGACTTTATCACCTCGGACGCGGTTCGCGCCCTTCTGGCCAAGGTGGACGTCCACACGCGCAAAGGTCGTCACCCGATCGAGCCATCGCTTGCGCCCAGCGACAGCGTGACGATCCACCTGAAAAACGGCGCCTCGCACTCGTCCGAGGTCATTTTGCCGCTCGGCCACTTCTGCAACCCGGCCCCGCCAGAGGTTCTGGACCGCAAGATCGCGGACTGCCTTGCCGCTGGGCCCCGCCCGGATCACGCCTCCCGCCTGCTTTCGAAAATGCGGGATCTCTCGGCGCTTGACGACACACGCGCGCTTATCGCCATCGGACAGGAGGATCTCGTTGCCTGATGCCCATCTTCCCCTCGCCGGCCTGACGGTCGTCGAAATTTCAACCTCGGTCGCCGGCCCTTTCGCGGGGCAGGTGCTGGCCGATCTCGGCGCCCGCGTCATCAAGGTCGAGAACCCCGGCGGCGGCGACGACGCCCGCCACTGGGGGCCGCCGTTCGACGCCACCGGCACCTCGCCCGTGTTTGCCAGCTTCAACCGCAACAAGCGGTCCGTGGCGGTGGACCTCAAGGACGCGGACGAGCTCGCCCGCCTGCGCCGCTTCATCCTGCGGCACGCCGACGTGGTGCTTCAGAACATGCGCCCCGGCCTGCTGAAACGCTTCGGGCTCGACGGCGAAAGCCTTCGGGCCGAGGCGCCGGGGCTGATCTGTGCCGACATCCTCGCCTTCGGGGCGGTCGGCCCGAAGCGGATGCAGCCGGGTTATGACCCGCTGATGCAGGCGGCCAGCGGGATCATGAGCGTCACCGGGCTGGAGGGCCAGGAACCCGTCCGCGTCGGCCCGTCGCTGGTCGACCAAGGCTCTGGCATGTGGGCGGTGATCGGTATCCTCGCCGCACTCCGTACCCGCGAAGCGACCGGACTGGGCGCGCAGATCGACACCTCGTTGTACGAGACGGGGCTGGGCTGGCTGCCTGCGCAGATCGCGACCTATGCGCTGACCGGACGCGCGCCGCGCAAGATCGGCAGTGAGAATTCCGGCATCGCGCCCTACAAGGCGTTCGAGGCTGCGGACGGCTGGCTCGTGATCGCGGCGGGGAATGACAAGCTGTTCACCCGGCTGGCCGAGGTGTTGGGCCGTCCCGATCTGCCGCAGATTCCCGAATTTTCCAGCAATCCGAAACGGGTCGAGAACCGCGTCGCGCTGAACGCGCTTATCTCGGACATCCTGCCCTCGGCCACGCGCGATGACTGGCTGGAACGGCTTGCGACGGCGGGCGTGCCGTCTGCCCCTGTCCTGTCGCTGGAAGAAGTCACCCGCGACCCGCAGTTCGAGGCGGTGGAAATGATGCAAAGCGACCCGGAAGAGACCGTCAGGCTGGCGGGCATTCCGTTGCGGTTCGACGGAACCCGGCCGCCGCTGCGGCACCCGGCCCCCGCGCTGGGAGAGGCCAACGACATACTGACAGAGCTTGAAGAGACAGAGGAGGAAACCAAGGCATGAGCGATCTGCCCGAAATGCGGCGCCTGAAGCTGGAGGACAAGGGCGACGGCGTGCTGCTGGTGCGCTTCGACCGCCCCGAGGTGATGAACGCGCTGGACACCGCGACCAGCGAGGATCTGCGCGACCTGTTCGGCCCGCTGTCCCGCGCGCCGGGTCCGTGGCGCTGCATCGTGCTGACCGGCACCGGCGACAAGGCGTTCTCGGCTGGCGGTGACCTGAAAGAACGGCAGGGCATGACCGACGACCAGTGGCGCGCCCAACATGCGATCATCGAACAGGGCGCATACGGCGTCATGGATTGCGTCGTTCCGATCATTGCGGCGGTGAATGGCGTCGCTTTCGGCGGTGGCTGCGAGCTTGCGCTGGCATGCGACTTTATCTACGCGGCCGACACCGCCCGTTTCGCACTGCCCGAGGTGACGCGCGGCATCATGCCCGGCGCCGGTTCGACCCAAACCCTGCCCCGCGCCGTTGGCGAGCGCCGCGCGCGCGAGCTGATCATGACGGGCGCCCCTTTCTCGGCTGCGGAAGCCGCCGAATGGGGCATGGTGAACCGCCTGCTGCCCGCGGACGAATTGCTGCCCGCCACCATGGAGACGGCCAACCGTATCGCACGGAATGCTCCGGTTTCGGTGCGCCAGATCAAGCGGTCGATCCGCTACGGCTGGTCCACCGACATCGTGCAGGGCCGCGAGATCGAGATCATGGCCTACAACCAGACCATCGTGACCGAAGACCGCCTGGAAGGGGTGAACGCCTTCAACGAAAAGCGCGCGCCGGAATTCAAGGGAAGATAAATGACCGAAGAAACACTCGTCCCGCTGGGACGCGACCACCCCGAAATCCGCGATGCGGTTCGTGCGATCTGCGACAAGTACCCCGGCGCCTACTGGCGCGAGCTAGAGGCCTCTGGCGATTACCCCGACGACTTCGTCAAGGATATGACCGAGGCCGGCTTCCTGTCCGCGTTGATCCCCGAGGAATACGGCGGGTCCGGCCTGCCCCTTCGCGCAGGTGCGGTGATCCTTGAAGAGATCCACGCCTCGGGCTGCGACGCCTATGCCTGCCACGCGCAGATGTACATGATGCACATGCTGGTGCGCCACGGCAGCCAAGAGCAGCGCGACAAGTACCTGCCCGGCATCGCCTCGGGCGAGATCCGGTTTCAGGCCTTCGGCGTGACCGAACCGACGACCGGCTCGGACACTCTGAAGCTGAAGACCAAGGCGGTGCGCGATGGCGACCACTATGTCGTCAGCGGACAGAAGATCTGGACCTCGCGCGCGCGGCATTCGGACTTGATGACGCTTCTGGTGCGCACCACGCCGATTGATCAGGTCGAGAAAAAGACCGACGGGCTTTCGGTGCTGCTGGTCGACATCAACGAAAGCCTTGGCAAGGGGCTGACGATCAAGCCGATCGACACGATGGTGAACCACCACACGAACGAAGTGTTCTACGACAACCTCCGCGTCCCGGCCGAGAACCTGATCGGCGAAGAGGGCAAGGGGTTCCGCTATATCCTTTCCGGAATGAACGCCGAGCGGATTCTTGTCGCGTCAGAATCGCTTGGCGATGCGCGGTACTTCGTCGAGAAGGCCAGCGCCTATGCCGGCGAGCGGACCGTGTTCGGCAAGCCGATCGGCGCGAACCAAGGGGTGCAGTTTCCCATCGCGCAGGCCTATTCAGAGTGGAAGGCAGCGGACATGGTCTGTCGATCGGCGGCGGCGCTGTTCGAGGCGGGCCAACCCTGCGGCGAAGAGGCGAACATCGCCAAGCACCTTGCTTGCGAATCCGCATGGCACGCGGGAGAGGCCTGTATGCAAACCTTCGGCGGCTTCGCGGCGGCGCGTGAATACGACATCGAGCGCAAATGGCGGTCGGCACGGCTGGCACGGATCGCGCCGATCTCGACCAACCTGATCCTCAGCTACATCGGCCAGCACGTTCTGGGCATGGCGAAAAGCTACTGACGCGCACATCCTCGGCGGCGGCCCTCGGGCGCGCCGCCGGGCGGTTTCAACGACGATCACGGGACACATCCCGCCAGAGGACAGCGATGGCCTATCCGGACACGATAACAATCAGCGAAGTCGGGCCCCGCGATGGCTTGCAGATGGAGAAGCGGCATTTGCCGGTGGACCAGAAGCTGCGGATGATCGAGGCATTGGCCGAGGCCGGTCTGACCCGGATCGAGGCGACGGGCTTCGTGCATCCCAAGGTCATCCCACAGTTCGCTGACGCTCAGGAGGTGGCACGCGCCCTGCCCCGGCGCGCTGGGCTGTCCTATGCTGCGTTCGTGCCCAATCGACGCGGTGCGGAAACGGCCGTGGATTGCGGCATAGACGAACTGAAATGCGGGATCGCAGCGTCCGCGACCTTCAATCGCCTGAATGTTCGGATGGACATGGACACCGGCATGAAGTCGCTAGAGGACATCGCAGCTGCGACGCAAGGCAGCGCGACGCGGATCGTCGGTGTCGTCGCCACCGCTTTCGGCTGCCCCTACGAGGGCGAGGTGGCATTCGAGACCGTCGACAGGCTGTTTTCGCACCTCGAAGGTCTTGGGGCGCGGCTGATCTACCTTGCCGACACCACCGGCGTCGCGGACCCGACCCGCGTGCGGGACCGGGTGACGGCCCTTCAGGACCGCCACCCGGGTACCCCGGTCGGCCTGCACCTGCACAACACGCGCGGGCTGGGGCTGGCGAACGCGCTGACTGGGCTGGACTGCGGCGTGCGCGACTTCGAGTCCTCGATCGGCGGGCTTGGCGGCTGCCCCTTCGCGCCGCGTGCCGTGGGCAATATCTGCACCGAAGACTTCGTCCATATGGCGCACCGGATGGGCATTGCCACGGGGCTGGATCTGGACCGGCTGGTCGCCGCTGCGCGCCTGACCGAAGACCTGCTCGACCGCAAACTTCCCGGAATGGTGATGAAGGCCGGCCCCGCGGACGAGATCCACGACCCCGAGGGACAGCGCACCAAGGTCGACTGACCGCGCCGGCCCTGCGCAGCACGGAGCGGCAAAGTTAAAGGGCGGTGGATTTCTCCACCGCCCTTATTCGTTGGTCCGATGGGATGCGGATCAGTTGGTCATCGCTGCCGCCGTTGCGGCATCAAGGATCTCGGTGCCCGGCAGGTTGCGGGAATTCATCTGCTCGACCCAGACCTCGCCAACCTTCTCTTGCGCGGCGCGGATGCGTTCGACGACGTCCTCGGGGAAATCGTAGACGTTCACACCGGCAGCGGCGATCTCGTCCAGCGCGTCCTGCGTACCGCTGTTATAGGCTTCGGCAACGTCGTATCCGACCTGCTTGCCCACTTCGAGGATGATCTCCTGAAGGTCGGGCGGCAGCTTCTGGAACGAGTTCTCGTTCATGAACAGGATCGCCGCGTTCGAGCCGAAGGACACGTTCTTGGCCACGCCACCCACGATGTTCTGCAGGTTGTACCCAAGGGTCGAGGCCGGGGCGAACACCGCTCCGTCCAGCGTCCCGCGCTCGACCCCGACGTAGATGTCAGGCGCGGACATTTTCACCGGGATCGCGCCAAGCTCGGTCAGCGTCAGTTCGACCGCGCTGCCACCGGCGCGAAGCTTCAGACCCGCGATGTCCTCCAGCGACGAAATCTCGTCGACACCGGTGGTCATAAATTGGGGCGGCGTGCAGTTCACCTCGATGGCGCGGACGCCCATCGGCTTGAACTCACGTTCCAGCAGTTCGCCCTCGGCCAGCGTCTGGAAAGCGTTAAAGCACTTTTCGACGTCGGAGCTGATGCTAGGCAGCTCGACAACGGTCGACAGCGGCAGCCGGTCCGACACGTAGCCCGCGACCTGCAGTCCGATGTCGGTGACGCCGGTGCGAACCGCATCCAGCATGCCGCGCCCCTTTGCCAGCTGTTCCGCCGGGTAGTGTTCGAACGTGATGCGCCCTTCCGACCGAGCCTCGACCTCCTCGATGAACGGCTGAATGGTCAGCTTGGACGCGATGTGCGTCAGCGGAAACTGGTCCGCGATCCGCAGCGTATATGTCTCTTGGGCGTGCGCCAGAGCGGGCAGAAGCCCAGCCAGCGCCATCGCCGGAAGCGATAGAATTCCGATTTTCAATGTAGTACCTCCCTTTGCTGCACTTTTTCGCCACAGCGTATCATTATTCATGGCGGCGCAATTTCGCAAAGTCAACTGTGGAGGCGGCTACGGCTGCCCGAGGGAGCTGCAAACCTCTGTGAGCCGGGCGATGATGGCCTCAAGCTTGGGCTCCACGCGGAAGGTCGGGCCTGCGACGGTCACGAAGTATTCCGACCGGTGCCAAGTGAACCAGCCGGTGACGGTGGTGGCGGTCGGCACGCTTTCCTCGCGATTGATCGCATAGCCACGCGCGCGGGTTTCCTCGATCTCGGCAATCAGCTTCGCCGGATCGGTCTGGGTTTTCTCGGTCAAGGGCTCTAGCGGGCCGGGCCCAAGCAGATCGGGCAGGTCTTCCGGAGGAAGCGTGGCCAAAAGCGCCTTCCCGACCGATGTGGCATGCAGCGAACGCGCGTGGTCCCCCACCCGGACAAGGAAGCGCAGCGGATGCGAAGGTTCCAGAACCAGCAGGTAGGTCACCTGCGGCCCTGCCGAGCGTGCCAGCGACACGGATTCATCGAACTCGTCGCGCAGGTCGCGCAGCTTCAGCCCCGCGCGCAGCGACACAGGGTCGTGCTGGCTGATGACTGCCGCCAATTCCGTCAGGCGTGCGGTCGGATAGAACCCGGCCCGGTGCCCGAGTTCGTAGATATAGCCGCGTTCTTGCAAGGATTGGACGACGTCGAAACAGCTCGACATCGGGATGTCCAGAAGCCGGGAAATATCGGACAGCGACAGCGGTCGTTTCTCTTCGGCGAAGAGTTCGATGAAATCCAGCGTCCGTTTTACGATCTTCGACATGTGGGCCTGCTTTGCGGATTTGCGCCAAGTCGGGCCGATGACTGCGTCAGCCGCCATGTCGGGCCCGTTGTCGCGACTACCCCACTAATATCCGGCGCTCAAGCTTCACGGCATGGGCTGTCTCTGATGCAGGCAGGCCCATCTGCGTGTCAGGAACCGTCTTTCCAAAGGCAATCGAGCCCGATCTCGTCGATGGTCCGCACGCCGCACAGCGCCATGCAGCGCCGCAATTCCTCGGCAAGTATGTCCAGCGCCTTCAAGGCACCCTCCTCTCCTGCCGCCGCAAGGCCGTACAGCGTGGCGCGGCCGACAAGCACGCCGTCCGCGCCCAAAGCCAGCGCGCGCAGGATGTCGGCGCCACGCCGGATGCCGCTGTCGAAAAGTACCGACAGGCTATCCGGCGCCGCGCGGACAACGGGGCCCAGCGCCTCTATCGCCGCAGGGCCCGGGTCGAACATCCGGCCGCCGTGGTTCGAAACCACCACCGCATCCGCCCCGATGGCGCCCGCCTTCACGGCTGTCTCGGGCGTCAGCACGCCCTTGAGGATCAGCCGCCCGTCCCACCTGTCGCGGAACCGTGCGATGTCGTCCCATGTCACACTGGCCGAGTTTGCCATCCGGCTGGTGCCCTTCGTCACCTTGCCGCCGATCCGCTGCGGATAATTGACGAAGCGCGGCGTGCCTCCGGTCAGCCAGTATCGCCCCATTACCGGGCACAGCCACCGCGGATGCGCCAGCATGTCGGCGATCAAGACCGGGTCCGGCCGCACCGGAAAGGAAAATCCGTTGCGGTCGTTGTATTCCCGGTTCGCCATTACTGGCGTGTCCACCGTAACCACCAAGGCCTCCGCCCCCGCGTCCCGTGCACGTTCGACAACAGACCACGTCGCCTCGCGATCCTCCCAAACGTAGAGTTGCAGCCAGAACCCGGACGTGGCCGCAGCAGCGATATCCTCGATCGCCGTGGTGGAACTGGTGGCCAGCGTGAAGGGAATGCCCGCCCTCGCGGCAGCGCGCGCAAGGGCAAGCTCGCCCTGATAGTGCATCATGTTGGCGACGCCGGTCGGCGCCACGGCAAGCGGCAACGGCACGGCGCGTCCCAGCAGGTCGGTCGCCGTGTTGATCTCGCGGACGTCGGTAAGAACGGTCGGCTTCAGCGTCACCGCATCCAGCGCGGCGCGATTGCGCCTCAACTGGGTTTCATCCTCGGTGCCCCGGTCCATGAATTCGAAGAACGCCCGCGCCACGCGGCGGCGCGCGATCTCGCGCAGATCGGCGATGTTGCGAGCACGGGCAAGACGGTGGCTCATGACGCCGTTCCCCTGTCCATCAGGATCTTGCCGGGGTTCATGAGACCTTGCGGGTCCAGCACCGATTTGACCCGGTGCATCAGGTCCAGTTCCACCGGATCCGCGTAGACCGCCAGTTCCTCGCGCTTCAACAGACCGATCCCATGCTCGGCCGAGATACTGCCACCAAGCTCTGCGACCAGGTCGTGGATGATGCGGTTCATCGCGGCGGTCCGAGCGCGAAAGTCGGCGGGGTCGTGCCCGTCGGGCTGCACCAGATTGTAGTGCAGGTTCCCGTCGCCCACGTGCCCGAACGCGATGACATGCGTGCCAGGAAGCGCCGCGTGCACCGCTGCCGTTCCGCGCGCGATCATCTCTGGCACCCGGCCCACCGGCACCGAGATGTCGTGCTTGATCAGCGCACCTGCACGGTACTGGTGCCCGCCCGCGCCGATTTCGCGCAACTTCCACAGGTCGGCGCGCTGCGCTCCGGTCTGCGCCACCACGGCGTCCAGCAGCAGCCCGTCCTCGGCAGCCGCGGCAAGCGCGGCCTCCAGCCGCTCGGTCGCGTCAGCATCGCCTGCTTCGACAAGCACATGCCAATCGAACCGCTCCTCAAAGGGTTCGCGGATCGGGCCGATGTGGCGGATGCCGAATTCCAGCGCGATGCGCGGCAGCAACTCGTAGGCGGTGATACAGTCCCCCAACTGCGCCCGCAGCGCCCGCAAAAGGGCGACAGCCGCCGCCGGGTCCTGAACCGCGGCAAATGCGGTGCCGACGGCAAGGCTTTGCGGGTACAGCTTCAGCGCGGCGGCGGTGACGATACCCAGCGTCCCCTCTGCCCCGATGAACAGGTGTTTGAGCGCATAGCCGGTGTTGTCCTTCCGAAGCGTGCGCAGACCGTTCCAGATCCGTCCGTCCGGCAGCACGACCTCCAACCCCAGCACCTGATCGCGCGTATTGCCATAGCGCAGAACATTGATGCCGCCCGCGTTGGTCGAGACGTTTCCACCGACGCGGCACGTCCCCTCCGAGCCAAGAGAGACGGGATAAAAGCACCCTTCCGCCGCCGCAGCTTGCTGCAGGTCCGACAGGATGACCCCTGCGCCCGCCACGGCGACCATTTCGTCCGGGTCGATGCGGTGTATGCGGTTCAGACGCTCGGTCGAAAGAACCACGGTGCCCGGCCCGCCACGCGGCACGGCGCCCCCGACCTGCCCCGTATTGCCGCCGACCGGCACGACGGGCCAGCCCAAATCGGCGCAAACCCCGACAACGGCGGCGACCTCTTGCGTGGTACCGGGCCTTACGACAGCAGCCGCGTCACCTTCGTAAAGCTTCCGGTCGTCGATCAGGTACGGGCTCATCCCGTCCGCATCGCGGACAACGTTGGAAGGCCCCACGATGTCCGAGATCTTGCCCCACCCGCTCATCTCGGCGCCTCAAGCCGGCGCGCCGCGGCGGCAAGGTCCGCCGCGATCGCGTTGATCTCGGCATCGTCGGACACGCCCGGTCCGGCCATCGTCAGGATGTAATCCTCTGCGTTCCAGTGCAGCGGCACCGAAATCGTCATTGCGGTCCGCACGCTTTCTTCCTTGTTCAGGTACCAGCCACGGGCGCGGGACATCTCGATGTCCGCCGCCAGATCTTCGCGTGTCTGGATCGTCTGCGGCGTCAGGACCGGCATCGGCAGCGCGGCGATAACCGCCGCACGCACCTCTGGCGTCAGCTGCCCCAAAAGCGCCTTGCCCGCCGAGGTCGCGTGGGGATGGCGGACCTCTGCCCCCTCCTCGATATGGTAGCGCCAAGGGCCGTACGCCTCGACAACCAACACGTAACGCGCGGTCTTACCGTCGATGCGGGCCAGGAAACAGGACCGCCCATGCCGCGCCGACAGATCTCTGAGGTCGGTCCGCACTCGTAGAAGGAAGGGATCGTTACGTGCGATCTCGGCAGCCAGAAGGCCCAGCCGCTGGGTCGGATAGTACTCTCCCCGCTCTCCCGGCTGATAGACGAAGCCATGTTCGACCAGCGTTCGCAGCACGTCGTGGCAGCTGGATGCCGGCAGGTCGAGTTCGCGCGCGACGCCAGACAGACTAAGCGGACGGCGGGTTCTTTCGAACAGCTCGAAGAAATCCAACGTCCGCTTCACGATCTTGGACATGTTCACTTTCCGCTCTTTGGCCGGTTGGACGCCCTTGACGAACTTGCCGAACCGGACTTATTTTGCGACACAACGAATTAATATTCGCTACTGCGAAATAATACAATGGGCCGCGCAGACGGCCCGCGGGAGGAAGACATGATGGAATTCCCTGATCCGTTGGTGGAGAACGCCGATCAGGCAGAGATCCGGAACGCCGTCCGGGCGATCTGCGACAAGTTCGATGACGAATACTGGTCCGAAAAAGACCGCACCCACACCTTCCCGACAGAGTTCTGCAAGGCCATCGCCGATGGCGGCTGGCTTGGCATCGCGATGCCCGAAGAGTTCGGCGGCGCGGGTCTGGGCGTGACAGAGGCCGCATTGATGATGCAGACCATCGGGTCCTCTGCCGGGACTTTCGCGGCCTGCTCGGCGGTGCACATCAATATCTTCGGCCCCCATGCCATCGTGAAGCATGGCACCGACGAGCAGAAGAAACGCTGGCTGACCCCGCTGATCGCAGGCGAGACGCGCGCCTGTTTTGGTGTAACCGAGCCCGATGCGGGGCTGGACACCACCAAGCTTAAGACACGGGCGGTCGACAAAGGGGACCACTACCTGGTGAACGGCCGGAAGATGTGGATCTCGACCGCGCAAACCGCCGACAAGATCCTGCTTCTGGCGCGCACCACGCCCATCGAGGACTGTGCGAAGCCCACCGACGGGCTGTCGATTTTCTTCACCGACCTGAACCGCAAGTATATCGACGTGCACGAGGTGCCGAAGATGGGACGGGGCGCGGTGGATTCGAACGCGCTGTTCATCGACAACCTGCCGATCCCGAAAGAGGACTTGATCGGCGAAGAGGGCAAAGGCTTTCGCTATATCCTCGACAGCCTGAACCCCGAACGCATCCTGAACGCGGCCGAGGTCATCGGCATCGGACGCCGCGCGCTGTGGAAGGCCGCGAATTATGCCGCCGACCGCGAGGTCTTCGGGCGTCCCATCGGCAAGAACCAGTCGATCCAGCACCCGCTGGCCGAGAACTGGTCCGAGCTTTACGCGGCCGAGCTTATGACGATGCGCGCGGCAAACCTGTACGACAGCGGTCAGTCCTGCGGCGCGGAGGCGAACGCCGCAAAATACCTTGCCGCCGATGCCGCGTTCAAGGCCGGCGATCAGGCAATCCGGACCCACGGCGGCATGGGATACGCGCAAGAGTTCATGGTCGAACGCTATTTCCGCGAACTCGTCGCCACCCGCCTTGCCCCTGTCTCGCGCGAATTGATCCTGTGTTTCTTGGCCGAGCGAAAGCTGGGCCTGCCGAAATCCTACTGAGCGCGCGATGACCGGTAAAATCGTACGCATCGGCGGCGCGTCCGGCGCTTGGGGCGACAGCCCGATGGCCATTGGGCAACTGCTGGATGCCGGGGTCGACGTCCTGATGATGGACTACCTCGCCGAGGTCACCATGTCGCTGATGGCCCGCGCCCGGATGAAGAACCCCGCCTTCGGCTTTCCGCCGGACGCGGTCGCGTACCTGAAGCCTCACCTGTCGCGGATCGCGGCGGATGGGGTGAAGGTGGTCTCGAACGCTGGCGGGGTGAACCCGCTGGGCTGCAAGGCCGCGCTGGAGGCCGCGATCGCAGAGGCCGGGCTGGACCTGACCGTCGCGGCGGTCACCGGCGACGATCTGCTGCCGATGCTCAACGACCTGCGGGCGATGGGACTGACAGAGGCAGAAACCGGCGCGCCGATCCCGGACAGCCTGCTGACCGCGAATGCCTATCTTGGCGCCCTGCCCGTCCGCGATGCGCTGTCGGCGGGTGCGGACATCGTCGTGACCGGGCGCTGCGCCGACAGCGCGTTGGCGCTGGGGGCGTTGATGCACAGCTTCGGCTGGGCCGAGGACGACCACGACCTTCTGGCCGCCGGCAGCTTGGCGGGCCATGTCATCGAATGCGGACCGCAGGCGACGGGCGGCACGTTCACAGACTGGGATCAAGTCGAGGGGTGGGACAACATTGGCTATCCCATCGCCTGCTGCGCCGCAGACGGCAGCTTTACACTGGAAAAGCCTGCCGGAACCGGCGGGATGATCAGCGTCGGCACCGTGTCCGAACAGGTGCTGTACGAGATCGGCGATCCCGCGGCCTATATCCTGCCGGACGTGGTCGCGGATTTCTCTGGTGTGACGGTCGAGCAAATCGGGACAGACAGCGTTCGCGTCAGCGGCGCGCGCGGGCGGCCACCCACACCGGACTACAAGGTCTCGGCAACGTGGCAGGACGGTTGGCGCGCGGTGCTGTCGGTGTCGATCGTCGGCCCGGACGCGGCCGCGAAGGCCGAAAAGACCGCCCGCGCCATGATCGCACGGGCCGAAGCCGGTTTCGCACGCGACGGACTTGGTCCGTTCCGGGCGACCCGGATCGAAGCACTGGGCGCAGAATCCGCCTATGGCGAGGCCTCTGCCGCCCGCACCACGCGCGAGGTTCTATTGCGACTGGTCGTCGACCACGACAGCCGCGACGCGTTGAACGCCTTCGCGCGGGAAGCCGGGTCCATCGGCATCAGCATGGCGCCGGGCACCACCGGCATCTATGCCGGCCGTCCCAAGCCGACGCCTGTCGTCCGTCTGTTCACGCTGCTGGTGCCGAAAGACAGCGTCGCCCCGCCGCAGGTTCACGTGGCGGACGCCGCGCCCCGCGACACGGCAATTGCGGCAGGACAACCGCTTCAGCCGGTGCAGCCCCCGGACCTGCCCGACACCCCCGTTCCCGACGGTCCGACGGCCCGCGCGCCGTTGCGCCAGCTGGCGTGGGCGCGGTCCGGCGACAAGGGCAACCGCGCCAATATCGCGATCATCGCCCGCCGGCCCGAGTACCTGCCGTTCCTGCGGCGCGAGGTTACGGTGGACCGTCTGCTGGCGCATTTCGCGCAGCAGGTCGAAGGGCCCGCAGAACGCTTCGAGGCCCCAGGCCTCAACGCACTGAATTTCCTTGTTGGCGATGCGCTTGGAGGAGGAGGCATGGCCTCGATGCGCATCGACCCACAAGGCAAGGCCTATGGCCAGATGGCACTCGAGATGGAGCTTGACGTTCCCGCCGACTGGCTCTGACAAAAACACGAGGGAGGAGAACGTGATGGAGACGACCACCAGGAGGGCCCGGGCATGGCGATGAACGCGATCATCCCTGTCGGGCTTCTTGTCCTACTTATACTTGGCGGCAGTCCCATTGCTTTCGCCCTGCTGATTTCCGGCATGGTCGGGATCTACATGACAGTCGGCACCGGGCCGCTGATCGGCGTGATCCAGAACAGCCCATACGAACACGTCGCCAGCTTTACCCTGACGACGCTGCCGATGTTTATCCTGATGGCAGAGTTTCTGACGGCAGGCCGGTTTACCCGTGACATCTTCGAAGCCGGCGACCGCTGGCTGCGCCATATCAAGGGCGGCATGTCGATGGCTGCCGTCGCAGGCGGCGTGTTGCTGGCCGCGGTCTGCGGATCTTCCAGCGCCGCGGCAGGCACCCTGGCCTCGGCGGCCTATCCCGAGATGAAGCGACTGGGTTATGCACCTTCGTTCGCGACGGCCTCTATCGCCATCGTCGGCACGCTGGCGATCATGATCCCGCCCTCTATCGCCTTCGTCTTCTACGGAATTCTGACCGAGGTCTCGATCGGCAAGCTCTTTCTGGCGGGGATCATTCCCGGCTTGCTGACCGGCTTCTCGTACCTTTTGGTGATCGTGCTGACCGTCCGCTTCAAGAAGGACGCCGCCCCCGAGCGCCTGCCGAAGCTTCCTATGAAAGAACGCGTGAAGGGTCTGACCACTATCTGGCCGATCCTGATCTTTTTCATCTTCATGTTCGCCGGGCTTTATTCCGGCGCCGTGACGGCGACCGAGATCGGGGCCGTCGGCGCGTTTCTTGCCTTGGCCTTCGCCTTCATCATGCGGCGTCTGACGATGGACGGGTTCAAGCAGGCGCTGATGAACTCCACCCGGAACTCGGTGATGATCTTCACCATCATCATCGGCGCCGGGATCTTCGGGCTTTTCCTGACCCTGACCGGGCTGACCCAAGGTCTGATGACGATGGTTCAAGTGGCCGAGATCAACCGCTGGGCCATCCTGATCATGGTCGTCCTGCTGTGGGTCGTGCTGGGGTTCTTCTTGGAACAGTTCGCAATCCAGGTGCTGACGGTGCCTGTTGCCGTGCCGCTGCTGATGCAACTGGGCTTCGACCCGGTCTGGATCGGCGTGCTGCTGGTCAAGGCAGGCGAGATCGGCGTCGTGACCCCGCCGATGGGCCTGAACGTCTTCGTCGTCAGTTCGGTCAGCAAGGTCCCGGTCGGTACGATCTTCCGTGGCATCTGGCCCTTCGTTCTTGCCGAAGTGGTGACGCTTTCCCTTATCATCGCCTTCCCGAGCCTTTCGCTCTGGCTGGCCCAATATGCGCCGTGACCCATGAAACAGTTCATTGACCGCATCCTATCCGCCTTCGAGACCATCGCGATCATCGCCGCAGCGACGGCGCTGCTGCTGATCATGTTCTCGATTACCATCGACGCTTTCGGGCGCTACTTTCTCAACAGCCCGCTTCAGGGACAGTACGAGTTCACCTCGCTTTACCTGATGGTGATCCTGACGTTCCTTGGCATGCCCAAGATCCAGGCCTTGGGCGGGCACATTGCCGTTCCGCTGTTTCAGGGGCTGATCTCGTCGATCCCGGGACGCCCGGTCGAGCGGATCATCTTCCTGATGTCCGCCGCCGCCTTCAGCTACATTACGTGGATGACCGGGATCGAGGCGCTGGAAAAGATCGCACACCGCACGACGACCTTCGGGGCGATCCAGTTCCCGACGTATCTAAGTTATTGCTGGGTGCCGGTCGGAACCGCGCTGATCACGCTGCGCCTGCTGTTCCAAAGCGTCTGGCCCCCGGAACCGCACACCGGTCCCGAACCGGACGTCTGACGCTATGCCGCCGCGCCGGGTCACTTGGCGCGGCGGTTCACTTTTGAAGGCAAGCAGCCAGTAATCCCGTCATGTCCGGCGCCCTATCAATTGCGCGGACCTCATCTGCCAGCCGGGACACCCCCGCCTCGGACAGGTCCATCTCGGGCGCAAGCTGCTGGGCGAACCGCGCCATCGCGTCAAAGTCGGGTCGGCCGACAGGCTCGTTAACTTCGACCTCCAAGACCCGGCAATCGTCGAGCGTTACCCGCACACGGCACAGCCGCGGTTCAACCGCCGGGTCAGGATGCACGGTGATGCGCTCGGCCATTGCTGCGATCTCTGGCTCGGTGGTCCGGGACAGGTCGGACAGGCGAAGCCGCTCGTCCAGCGCCATCACGCCAAGGCAGAACTGTGCGCTCATCTTCGCGGCGGTGGGTCCGGCAAAGGCGGGTCCTGCGTTGTCGACACCGGGATAGCCAGCCTCGTAGGGCGACAACGATAAGTCGATCCGATCTATCCTTGCGAGTCCGATCGTGTCGAGAAGCCCCTGCAACGCGCCCAACGGTCCTTGCAGGATCGCGCAGGCGGGAAAGGCCTTCACGGTCACTTCGTCGAACTGCCATGCCTCGCCCAGCCCATGAAGCGCCTCGACCGGTGCCGCGTCGGCCCCGGCGTAGGTGGCATAGAAGCCCTTCGCGCCCTCCAGCATCGACCGGGCCGCCGTCATGCCCAGCGACGCCAGCCGTGCCGACCGAAGGCCAGCATGCGCCGCAAGGCCAAGCTGCATCGGGAACTCGTCGGTGCCCTCGACCCAGACCTGCGCCAGACCGCCCGCCTGATGCGCCGAGAACGCAAGTGCGTGGCCGGTCTGTTCAGCATCCAGCCGCATCAACCGCGCAGCCGCCGCCGCCGAGCCGAAGCCACCGATCACGGCAGCCGCCCGAAAGCCACGCTTGGTTACCAACTCGTCGAAATCCCGGCCCGCTCGGCACAGGGCCTCGTACCCAAGGATCACCGCATCCAGAAACTGCGCGCCGGTCGCGCCTTCGGCCTCGGCCACCGCAAGCGCAGCCGCCATGACCGGCGCGCCAGGGTGCGAGGTAGAGCCGGGGTGTGTGTCATCCTGCGACCGCGCATGAAACAGCGACCCGTTCGCGAAGGCCGCCGCCTCTGCTGTCACGCGCGCGCCACCGCTTAGAAGCGTGGCCTCGGCGGGCACTGCATGGAAGCGACGCGCATAGGCGTCCGCGCTGCCATAGCGACCGCGCCCGGCGCGCGCCATGCACAGGTTGTGCAACAGGCTGACCCGTGCGCGTTCACGAACCCGCTCGGGGATGTCGCCCGGGGACGTCTCGGCCACGAACCTGCCCAGCCGCGCCGTCAGACCATCCGGCTTAGTCATGCCGGCGCGTCGCGCTGGAACAGTCCGCGGTCCTCGGCCATTCGTTGCGCCAGCGCGGCGAGCGTATCAAGCACCGGCGTGTCCACACCCGCCTGACGGGCGAAAGCAAGCGGCGCGAGCAGGATCTGCCCGATCTCCATCGGTCGACCTGCTTCGAAATCCTGCCGGATCGACGGCTTGTGTTCGGGAATGCTTTTCAACATCGCGTCCACGTCGACAGTGTCGGCAAGGTCGTAGCCATAGGCCGCGGCAATCGCCATCCCTTCGCCGACCGCGCGGCGATAGACCGCCCCCAGCGCGGGATCCTTCCGGCTGATCGACGACTTGTTGCCGGTGATCAGCGCGATGATCGACCCGCTCATATTCGCCAGCAGCTTCCGCCAGATCACGGCCCGGATGTCCGGCACGTCGGGGGCGTCGATCCCGGCGTCACGGAACGCTCTGCGCAGATCCTCGACCCCGTCCCCACCGGGAACAACCGCACCCAGATCCAGCCGGTTGTGGCCCGGGGACGCGTTTCTCACCACGCCCGGAGCGTCCAGTTCGTTCGCGGAATAGATGCTTCCGCCAACCAGTTGCCCGGGCGCGATATAGTCAAGGAAGCCCGCTCCGATAGAGAAGTCCGCCCAGTCCGGCGGCGCGGGGGTGGTCGTCAGCCCCACCGGGTACCACCACGGCATCCCGTTTTGCGGAAAGATCACCCGCGTGTCCGGTCCGACCAGCGGACGCAGCGCCTGCGTGATCGCCGCCAGACCCGCCCCCTTCACACCGACAAGCACCACATCCTGCACGCCGATCTCGGTCGCATCCGCCGATGCCCGCACCTTCACCGTCGCGCGGTCGTCGGCAGCAAGCAAAGTTAGCCCATTGCTACGGATCGCCTCAAGATGCGCGCCACGCGCCACCACGGACACGTCGTGCCCCGCCTGCGAGAGACGTACGGCGAAATGTCCGCCCGTCGCGCCCGCGCCGAATACAGTGACCTTCATATATCCTCCCCGCGTCCTGCCGCCCGCCCCGGAAATTGGCATCGGGGACGGCAAACCGGCTTGCTTGACTTAAAATAGACGCCCCCGTAAACTCCGCAAGCACGAATATTAATTCGCCACTGCGAAATAGGACGACAGGAAAGACGTATGACGAACGCCCCGGGCCATACAGACGCAAACTCGCCCAAGGGGCCGCTGGCCGGGGTTCGGATACTTGACCTTACCACGGTCGTGATGGGTCCGGCAGCCACCCAGCTGCTTGGCGACCTCGGCGCCGAAGTCATCAAGGTCGAAGGCCCCGAGGGCGACTCGTTGCGCCGCATCGGCCCCGCTCGGCATCCGTCGATGGGCACCCTGTTCCTGCAGTCGAACCGCAACAAGAAGAGCATCGTGCTGGATCTCAAGAAGCCCGAGGACAAGGCGCACCTGCTAGAGCTTGCGTCGAAGACCGACGCGCTGATGACGAACATCCGTCCCAACGGCCTGAAACGGCTGGGACTGGACTATGGCGCGGTGTCCAAGGTGAACCCGTCGATCGTCTATTGCCAGATGGTCGGCTACGGGTCGGACGGCCCCTATTCCGGTCAGGCCGTTTACGATGATCTGATCCAAGCCGCGGCCGGTGTGTCCGGCCTTTTCGAAGCCGTCGACGGCGACGTCCGCTATGCGCCGCTTAACATCTGCGACCGCGTGACCGGGCTGTATGCCGTCATCGCCGTGGTCTCGGCCCTGATGCACCGCGCCCTGACCGGCGAAGGTCAGGATATCGAAGTGCCGATGTTCGAGACGATGACCAGCTTCGTTCTTGCTGACAACATGGGCGGCCGATCGTTCGTGCCGCCGGAAAGCGGCGCGGGCTACAAGCGTTTGCTGTCCCGCTTCCGCGGCCCCTACCCCACAGGCGACGGGCACCTTGCGCTTGTGGTCTACACCGACCGCGACTGGCAGCGGTTCACCGACCTCGTCGGGCGGCCCGACATCCTTCAGGACCCGCGTTTCGCCAGCCAGTCGACCCGAACCGAGAATGCCGAGGCCTGCGGGCAGTTTCTTGGCGAGGTTCTTCAGCAGCACCCAACCGACAAGTGGATCGACCTGCTGCGCGGGATCGACATCCCCTGCGCGAAGGTCAACAGCCTTGACGAGTTGTTCGACGACCCGCACCTGAAGCAGGTCGGCATGTTCCAACAGCACGAACACCCGACCGAAGGCTCGATCCTGATGGCGCGGCCGCCGATCAAGTTCGGGGCCACACCGCTGTCCATCCGCAGCCTTGCGCCGAACCTCGGCGAGCATGCGGACGCCGATTTCACCGGCGAAGCGCCCGCACCGGCACCGGCGCGGCGCAACGCAGGCTGAGGCCGCGCACCGGCCAAGTCTTACCTGGAAGGAATGAAGATGAAGGTCCTCGTACCTGTGAAACGTGTGATCGACTACAACGTGAAGGTCCGCGTGAAGGCGGATGGCACGGGCGTCGATCTCGCCAACGTCAA
>NZ_JARGYD010000049.1:0-432 GCF_029168315.1 Psychromarinibacter halotolerans | reverse complement strand
CCCCGCCAAGGATCGTGTCCAGCCCGTAACGGGTCCCTGTGATGGTATCGTCGCCTGCGCCGCCATCGATCAGCACCGCCGTGTCGGTAGCGACACTGCTGTTCCGCGAAATGGTATCGGCACCATCGCCGCCGTTTACAACGATGCCGGCACCGGACTGGCTGCCGAACTCGATCCGATCCTGTCCGATCCCACCGTCGAAATAGGTACCATAGCCACGCAGGGTGTCGTCGCCTTCGCCGCCAGAAAAGCTGTTCGCATCGGTCGAAGAACTGTAGTCCGTGATGCTGTCGTTCCCTACCCCGCCTTCCAGCGTATCTTCACCGCTCCCGCCATCGATCGTGTCGTTCCCGGCGTCGCCGACCACGCTGTCGTTGCCGCCCCCACCGTTCAGATAATCGGCTCCGCCGCCCCCGATCAGGGTATCGTCGC
>NZ_JARGYD010000048.1:0-446 GCF_029168315.1 Psychromarinibacter halotolerans | reverse complement strand
CAGATCTATGACGCCGAGCTGTCGCCGGAAGAGATCGCGACGCTGGCCTCGACCTCGGGTGCGACGAACGACGCGCCGACGCCCGCCGACGACGCTGTGACGACGGACGAGGACACGCCGCTTGTGATCGACGTGGCGGACCTTCTGGCGAACGACACCGACCCCGACGGCGACCCGCTGTCGGTGACCGGCATCGCGACCCAGCCGGCCAACGGCACCGCCGTCTATAACGCCGTCGCGGGCACCGTGACCTATACGCCGGACGCGGACTTCAGCGGTGCGGACAGCTTCGTCATCACGGTGGAGGACGGGGTGGGCGGCACCGCGACCTCGGTCGTGGACGTGACGGTCGCGCCGGTGAACGACGCGCCGGTGGCGGTGGACGACCTTGGCACCTCGGTGGTGATGGGCCAGTCCGTCGTGATCGACCTGCTGGCCAACGACAG
>NZ_JARGYD010000047.1:0-455 GCF_029168315.1 Psychromarinibacter halotolerans | reverse complement strand
CTGCCATCCTGAAGGCGCACGACGAGTGTGGAGCCTTCCAGATACATGGCGAAGTGATTGCCGCCGCCGGCGTAGCCAGATGCATCCTTCGCAAAGAGCCCCTGCGCACCATTCGTGTCGTCCGGCTGGAAGGTGAAGGCGATGGTGCCAGACTGCGTCTCGTACTTGCCCTCGTGCGGCAGCTCGATAACAGAGGAACCGCTGCCGTCGAACGGCGTGTCGCCGAACGCCTCGTAGATTGGGACGGGAGCAGCAGGGCCGTCGCGCACAGTTACCGTTGCTGTATCTCTGCCACCGTTTCCGTCGCTCACGGTGTAGGAAAAGCTGTCGGTGCCCCCGCTTGTGCCCGGGGTGTAAGTTACCGTGCCATCACCGTTATCCACCACAGTGCCCTGCGTGCCGGCAAAATCCAGACCTAAGACGCTCAGGGCGTCGCCATCAACGTCAAAGTCATT
>NZ_JARGYD010000046.1:0-497 GCF_029168315.1 Psychromarinibacter halotolerans | reverse complement strand
CTGTCGTTGGCCAGCAGGTCGATCACGACGGACTGGCCCATCACCACCGAGGTGCCAAGGTCGTCCACCGCCACCGGCGCGTCGTTCACCGGCGCAACCGTCACGTCCACGACCGAGGTCGCGGTGCCGCCCACCCCGTCCTCCACCGTGATGACGAAGCTGTCCGCGCCGCTGAAGTCCGCGTCCGGCGTATAGGTCACCGTGCCCGCGGCCCCGTCGTAGACGGCGGTGCCGTTGCTCGGCTGGGTGGCGATGCCGGTCACCGACAGCGGGTCGCCGTCGGGGTCGGTGTCGTTCACCAGAAGGTCCGCCACGTCGATCACCAGCGGCGTGTCCTCGTCCGTCGTCACCGCGTCGTCGGCGGGCGTCGGCGCGTCGTTTGTCGCACCCGAGGTCGAAGCAAGCGTCGCGATCTCTTCCGGCGACAGCTCGGCGTCATAGATCTGACGGTCCGAGATCACCCCCTCGAACGGCGCGTCGAACCCGGCCTGACCGCT
>NZ_JARGYD010000045.1:0-503 GCF_029168315.1 Psychromarinibacter halotolerans | reverse complement strand
CTGGCCAACGACAGCGACATCGACGGCCCCGGCCCGCTGACGATCACGGTGGTGACGGACGGCACGCTGGGCACGGTGGTGGACAACGGCGACGGAACCGTGACCTACACCTCGACCTCCGGCGCGGGGCCGGACAGCTTCAGCTACACGATCAGCGACGGCGACCTGACGGCGTCGGCGACGGTCGAGCTGGACGTGCTGACCGAGCCGAACGCCGCGCCCGAGGCGACGGCGGACAGCTACACGGTGGCCGAGGACGGCGTGCTGACGGTTGCGGCGGCGGGCGTTCTGCTGAACGACACCGACGCGAACGGCGACCCGCTGACGGCGAGCCTTGTCAGCGACGTGACGGACGGGACGCTGGTACTGAACGCCGACGGCTCGTTCACCTACACGCCGGACGCGGATTTCAACGGCACCGACAGCTTCGTCTACGAGGTCAGCGACGGCCTTGGCGGCACCGACACGACGACGGTGACGCTGACGGTCGAGCCGGCGGCGGA
>NZ_JARGYD010000044.1:0-503 GCF_029168315.1 Psychromarinibacter halotolerans | reverse complement strand
CTGGCCAACGACAGCGACATCGACGGCCCCGGCCCGCTGACGATCACGGTGGTGACGGACGGCACGCTGGGCACGGTGGTGGACAACGGCGACGGCACCGTGACCTACACCTCGACCTCCGGCGCGGGGCCGGACAGCTTCAGCTACACGATCAGCGACGGCGACCTGACGGCGTCGGCGACGGTGGAACTGGATGTGCTGACCGAGCCGAACGCCGCGCCCGAGGCGACGGCGGACAGCTACACGGTGGCCGAAGACGGCGTGCTGACGGTTGCGGCGGCGGGGGTTCTGCTGAACGACACCGACGCGAACGGCGACCCGCTGACGGCAAGCCTTGTCAGCGACGTGACGGACGCGACGCTGGCGCTGAACGCCGACGGCTCGTTCACCTACACGCCGGACGCGGACTTCAACGGCACCGACAGCTTCGTCTACGAGGTCAGCGACGGCCTTGGCGGCACCGACACGACGACGGTGACGCTGACGGTCGAGCCGGCGGCGGA
>NZ_JARGYD010000043.1:0-548 GCF_029168315.1 Psychromarinibacter halotolerans | reverse complement strand
CTTGTCATGGATTGGACGCAGAACGTCGAGTACATGCAGTGGGGCGGTCGCGGATGGGCCAGTCAAAGTGGTGCGCCGGGCTTCGATGCTCCGTTCGACGGCACCATCTCCGACCGGCGCATCTTCGACACCGAACTGACCGATGACCAGATCGCCGGCCTGTTCGCCGACGGGCCACCGAATACCGACCCGGTAGCGCAGGACGATGTCGTCGCGACCACTGAAGATGTGGCGGTCGTGGTCGATGTCCTGGCAAACGACATCGATCTGGATGGCGACACCGTCTACGTTTCGTCGGTCGGAACCGCAGGTCACGGCACCATCGTCCAAAATGCCGACGGTACGCTCAGCTACGTGCCGGATGCGGACTTCAACGGTTCTGACAGCTTTAGCTACACGCTGAGTGACGGGCGTGGCGGCACGGATACGGCGACGGTGAGCGTCACCGTGACGCCGGACAACGACGCACCTGTGGCTGTCGACGACGTGGCCAACACCTTTGACGGAGGCTCAGTTGTTATCGACCTGTTGGCCAATGACTTTGACGT
>NZ_JARGYD010000042.1:0-548 GCF_029168315.1 Psychromarinibacter halotolerans | reverse complement strand
CTTGTCATGGATTGGACGCAGAACGTCGAGTACATGCAGTGGGGCGGTCGCGGATGGGCCAGTCAAAGTGGTGCGCCGGGCTTCGATGCTCCGTTTGATGGCACCATCTCCGACCGGCGCATCTTCGACACCGAACTGACCGATGACCAGATCGCCAGCCTGTTCGCCGACGGGCCACCGAATACCGACCCGGTAGCGCAGGACGATACCGTCGCGACCACGGAAGATACGGCGGTCGTGGTCGATGTCCTGGCAAACGACATCGATCTGGATGGCGACACCGTCTACGTTTCGTCGGTCGGAACTGCAGGTCACGGCACCATCGTCCAAAATGCCGACGGTACGCTCAGCTACGTGCCGGATGCGGACTTCAACGGCTCTGACAGCTTCAGCTACACGCTGAGTGACGGGCGTGGCGGCACGGATACGGCGACGGTGAGCGTCACCGTGGCCCCGGACAACGACGCACCTGTGGCTGTCGACGACGTGGCCAACACCTTTGACGGAGGCTCAGTTGTTATCGACCTGTTGGCCAATGACTTTGACGT
>NZ_JARGYD010000041.1:0-580 GCF_029168315.1 Psychromarinibacter halotolerans | reverse complement strand
CCCCGCCAAGGATCGTGTCCAGCCCGTAACGGGTCCCTGTGATGGTATCGTCGCCTGCGCCGCCATCGATCAGCACCGCCGTGTCGGTAGCGACATTGCTGTTCCGCGAAATGGTATCGGCACCATCGCCGCCGTTTACAACGATGCCGGCACCGGACTGGCTGCCGAAATAGATTAGATCCTGCCCGATCCCACCGTCGAAATAGGTGCCATAGCCCGACAGGGTGTCGTCGCCGTCGCCGCCAGAGAAGCTGTTCGCATCGGTCGAAGAACTATAGTCCGTGATGCTGTCGTTCCCGGCACCACCTTCCAGCGTATCGTCGCCGGTCCCGCCATCGATCGTGTCGTTCCCGGCGTCGCCGACCACGCTGTCGTTGCCGCCCCCCCCGTTCAGAAAATCGGCTCCTGCGCCGCCGATCAGGGTATCGTCGCCGGCGTCGCCGTTCAGGACATCCGCATCGTCACCGCCGTCAAGGCTGTCGGCACCCTCGCCCCCCTGAAGCGTGTCGTCCCCAAGACCGCCAAGGATCGTGTCGTCGCCGTCCCCGCCCAAACCAAGGTCAGCCCCGTCACCGGCTTC
>NZ_JARGYD010000040.1:0-816 GCF_029168315.1 Psychromarinibacter halotolerans | reverse complement strand
GGTTCTGTCGCAAACTTTCGACGTTCCGAGCGTGCGTGATATGTCAGCGTTGTCAGAGAGTTGGTGAGAGGCGTTTGGTGTGATCGAGTTCAAGGGCGTGCATTATCCGAAGTCGGTGATCCTGCACGCGGTGTTCTTCTACCTCCGCTACGCCGTCTCCTACCGCGACCTTGAGGAGATTCTGGCCGAGCGCGGGGTGGCGGTCGACCACGCAACGCTGAACCGCTGGGTGGTGAAATATGCACCGCTGATCGCGGCCCAGGCGCAAGCTAGAAAACGCCCAACGGCCAGTTCTTGGCGGATGGACGAGACCTACATTAAGGTGAAGGGCAAGTGGACCTACCTCTACCGCGCCGTCGATCGGGATGGCCAAACCCTTGACTTCATGCTCTCGGAGCGTCGCAATCTGGCCGCTGCCCGGCGGTTCTTCAAGCGGGCGATCGACACGAACGGCGTGCCAGACCGGGTCGTCATTGACAAGAGCGGTGCCAACCTGGCCGGCCTGCAGGCGGTGAACGTGATCCTGAAATTCACCGGCGATGGACGCACCATCGAGGTCCGGCAGTTCAAATTCCTCAATAACATACTTGAACAGGACCATCGCTTCATCAAGCGGATCACCGGCCCGATGATGGGCTTCAAGGCGTTCCATTCGGCCACAGCCACCCTCGCCGGGATCGAGGCCGCCCACATGATCAGAAAGGGCCAGATCCCGGCCAACGGCACCACCGCGTTTCAGACTTTCGCGGAGCTCGCGGCATAATTGTGTCCTCAGCTCGGGCTACTCCGCCATCCGGAAAAGTTTGCGACGGAACC